>CAYNNV010000139.1:0-5521 GCA_964398625.1 uncultured Sangeribacter sp.
CCATTTCAAAATGCTAATCTTTGACTTTGATACAGCCTACATCGGCTCTGCTAATCTTACGGGGGCCGGAATTGGAATGAAAAGTACTAATCACCGCAACTTTGAGGCAGGAATCCTCACCGATGAAAAATCACTTGTGGAGGCCGCTTGTGAGCAGTTCGATAGCGTTTGGCGCGGAGAACACTGCGCTCAATGCGGTCGCCGCCAATACTGCTCCGATCCAATCAAATAGCGGTTTGCATTATTAACTTGTCATTCCGAATTTTAATAGACTAACTGTCGGTAACAATAATATCTATGGAGTTACCGCCGGTATTAAAGTAATATTTATAGTCTGAATTAGGCTTGTGAATATTGACATCTTCTCGATGAGTGACTTTGCTTTTTGAAATCAGATAAGTCCTCGAACCAAACATAATCTCCTCTAAATCTTCTGCATAATATGTTAACTCATCTATTGTACAGTTATATATTTCAGATGCCAATTGCTCCAGATTATCCTTCTTACCCTTCTTATTAACATACAGGAAGTTCTCTTCTTTGCCTGTTTTATCAGGATATAGAACAATCAAACAATCTTTTGTCCGACTCGTTGCAACGTTCATAAGATAGAATTTATTTATCAATATCTTATCAGCCGGATTCATACATTTATTTGGTGGATTAAGAACAAGGAGAACAATGTCAAATTCATCACCTTGAAACTGGTGAACAGTATTGACATCCACAGAAATCCATGTCGGTCGAGCCAATTTTAATTGGTCTACCAATTTTGCTATAAGCTGTTTCTGTCCAATATAAGGGGTTATGATGCCTACTTTAAGTTCTTTCACTCCACATTCTTCTGCCGACTTGCCTTGATAAAGATTGAAGAGATGCTTTAATGATTCTACTATAATCAGCGCCGAATAAATATTGAAATTGCTTCCTTTCAGCTTATCCAAATTTGTTATATCCGGATCTCCGGGTATCGTGGATCGAGTGAAACCGTATGCTTTGTCGGAGATTGGGAAGCGAAGAAAAGAGAGGGAATGCCTGAAAATAGGCAGTGCTCCATCAGGTGTAATAAAACACATTCGATTATCTCTTTGGGGAACAATCTGGTCATTATAAGCAAACTTGCCGGTCAGTCGTGCTAAAGATGCAACGCTACGATATTGCTTATGTAATAACGTAATTGTAATTTTATCTTTTACGTACTCATTAAGGTTTGTTACATCATCGGAGAATGTTTTCAGGCCTATGAACGAAAAGAAATTAAATTCATCCAGATCAGCATTCTCGAGTATAAATGAATCAAGGTTCGTAATTGCCGGTAACTGCAGTGGATCGCCTGCAATAATGAATTTGCAGTTCCGATTAATTTGTTGACCTTTGAATAGTGCAAGGAGCGCATAATCAAGGGTTAC
Organism: uncultured Sangeribacter sp.; assembly: GCA_964398625.1. GTDB lineage: Bacteria > Bacteroidota > Bacteroidia > Bacteroidales > Muribaculaceae > Lepagella. Next base: position 1,410 of record CAYNNV010000139.1, read on the forward strand.
CATTGAAGCTTCATCAATAATGATCATATCCCAGCTATGGGCATGAGAATCTGTAAATGTATCAGAATAATAATGGATTGTGCAGGCAATCACATTTGGACCGTCATCTTTGCAGCTGTTAGTTACTTCTATTCCATAATCCTCAGCCTCTTTTATCCACTTTTCATTATCCTGACTATTGGTGTTAAGAACTCTATAGACTTCTACCCCTTTATCTTTGATTTTATAAGCCACTACATCTGCAGCATGATGGGTCGGTGTGAGTATAAGAATCTGAGCATTGGGGTTCGCCATCATGGCGTCGGCCACATTTTGAGCTATATAAGTTGTCTTGCCTGTGCCCGGAGGGCCAAACACAACGTTTATGTTGTCCGGTAGGAATGCTCGTAGATCAGCATTGTCATCAATGTCAGTATTTTCCTTTAAGCTATGTATGGCTTCTTTCAATCGATTAATGAGCACCGGTATATCATTTTTTTCACCGGCATCCATGTATTTTTGACGGAGATCAAGTATTGCGTCCAACCAGTTAAAAGAACATTCAGATATTTCCTTGATTTTGTCCTTCTGTTCTTCGAGATCCTTCTTCAACTGGTATTCCTCTACAACACCTTCTCGTATCAAGTAATCTAACAGATCAGACACCTTATCAGGTGTTACCATACCAGCAGAGGCTAATAGTGAGCCAACTCTCTCTAAATCGGATGAATCAATATTATCTATTTTAATTCCGAGTTCGCGCTTAAGATCATTTGAGGCATTATTAATCCACGATGTTATACGAAGTTTCTCATAAAACAGAGGCTCTATTTTTATAGTATGTTCAGAGCCGTTCCTCCAATATCCAAATTTACTACCACCAAGTTGATTAATCTTTTTGATGCAGGACAGAATAACAGCGGAAGATTTAATCGGGTCAGATGGAGCGACCAAATCACAGAATGTCTCCAATCCCTCTATCTGATATTCAATATAATATTCAAAATCAGGTTTATCTCGATTACTCCATGCGGCTCTTTCACATCCTATGGGTAATCGATAAAGGTTCTCAATAGTTAGAGGTATTGCCGGAGTTTTAAGGATTGAAGGACTTTTCGGTTTATCGGAATCTTTAACAAGAGTATAGATTCGTTCGGCTTCTTTATCTGACAACCAAGGCATAAGGGCTTCCGGTTCAAAAAACACTACATCCGGATTTCCCTGAAAATAAAAATCGTTAATTTCGTTATGTACTTTGATTTGAGAATGGCTCAAAAGCATTAAAGTATTGTCAATAATGACCGGACACATTTTTTCATCTGAGAATATTGTTTTATGTCCGGCTAACTCTCCCATATAAAGATCTTGGAAGTTTAAGAGAGATTTAAGACGAGATTCAATAGTTCGTCTTTTGTCCTGCGCCATGGGCAAATAAACTTTCTCAGCCATTGTCATGGCATCCACCTGATTTAAACCAATACCTTTTAGAAATGATAATACTTCATCATCGTCAGAGAGTCTCCGATCAACGAAATATACCTTATCAATGCCTTCTGGAATTTCCCATTCAGAATCAGGCAGATGTACATTTGCATCTGCCTTACCCGATATAAACGGAGGCTGAAAACTACCATTTGAAGTAAGAAGAATATCTTTGAATTTTAGCTCTCCCCACAATTTATTCACCTTTAATAGCGATTTATACCATTCTATCAGCCAAGTTAGTGAACGTTTAGATAAATATTCTCCTGAAATACTGTCAATTATTTTCTTATTCGAGACACTTTCTACTCCTAATAAATTGATAATAAGTTTGTCTTCCTTATATCGTTTATTTATATCGCATAAGACCCATCCACATTCTCTTCCGAGAAGTTCATGTAATGTTTCAGAAGGATAAAGCTCGGGGAAATAATCTGTGTCAGGATTGACAGCTGAGGCAATATTTAGATACTTCTTTAGCTGATTACACCATAGCATTTTCCCATTCTTGATTGAATTGATAACTTCTACGACTATTGGAGATATATCAAGCGTGGCTGCTGCGTTTTGACTGGAATTATCATAGAGATTGGGGATGAAATCTATTATGTTGTCATTAATCCATGCACTCCCTTCTTTTTCGCCAATTTCACAGATTTCTTTAAGAGAATCGGATAGAAGTGAAGCAAGTAGGATAACCATATTTTCATTATGGCTATCCCTTGCTTCTATACTTTCTCTATTATTTGACAATCTGAATGGAGCATGTAAAATAACGGGTAAGTTCGAATCATCCGTAGTCTGCATATAACAGTACAGATTATACTTGTTGTCCGTTATAACGGTGTGCCTTTCTTCATCGATGTTAAAAACCACAGATACGCTAAGATGGGGCCGGTCAACGAGAGATCTGTTAAATCTCCAATAAACTCCTTGGTCTATGCTGTCTCCAACTCTATTGGTATAAATGAGTTTCTTTCCTGAACCGACAGAGTCAGCATTCTTAAGTTCATATACTCCGGTTTCTGTATCGGTTTGCCATTCAATACTTGAAAGATGATTTAAAAACAGCAACGGACGTACATTCGCAAGTCTAAGGATAGCGTCAGATATCTCTGAATAGGCAACAGATTTGTTATCCTTATTGAATGGAAGGTAGAACAGTGTTTGACCGCGTAAGCGTTCAGGGTGGTCTTCGTTCAAAAGACCGGGTATAATATAGTCTTCAATATAGAATGACACATTATCATCGTAAATCTCCGGACGGGTGGTATACTGAAATACAGACTTGAAACCAACACCAAATTTCCCGATCTTGACTTGCTCAGGCTGCCCGATTTTTGTACTGGCGCCTATCGATACAATAGAATTGATATCACCAAGACGCCCGGTTTCAAAGTCTTCCTCATGTGTGGCCGGATTAGTTATTGTAAAGTGTTTTGGTGCATCATGCATAAAGATAAGTCCATCTCTCCGAAGAATAAACTTAGAGTTTACGGCTCCATGATCATCCGCATTTTGGAGTAACTCGTAAACGAAATGAGCCTTATCTTTATATAAGTTTTGGATTATTTGAAACATACCACGAAACTGAGGCATCCGGTAAGACGCATCCATGGCATGTTGGGCAATCTTGCGTATTTCTTCAAAATATTCTTTTTCATGTGGTTTCATTCAAACATCTCTTTAATCTTTTTAATAACTTCATTTATTTCAGCTGTCATGATAGCCCCGTTTTCGTGATCTTGAGTAGTGAAAAGGGTTTCTCCGAGAGTATAACCGATACTTTCGTAAAACTTTAATTTTCTCTCCCATGATGCCTTATACTCCGGAACCCCAAGCATACCAAGATGTTCCCATATTATTCGGTCTCCATAAGGAGTCGAGAAGGAGAAATCCGGTATACACCGATGACCGTCTTCTTCCAGTAATTTCTCGTAATCGAAATCTATACCGGCGTTTACAAGCTGATTTACAATAATTACCTCTGACTTGCTGCGAACAAACAAACCATCTTTTGCCGTACCGTGTATTAACCCTTCGACATAAGGGATACTTATATGAGTATCTCTCACCGAAAGGCTAAATAAATTAGAATTTCTTCGGGCAAGAACTGAAGACTGAGGTTTTGTAAATTCACGAATCCAGCTTATTTGATCTTGAATCAGCAAAATCACTCTTTTCTTTGCTCGTGTTAATGCCGTGTAAATTAACTCACGGCTCAATATTTTCCCTGTCTTGGGAAGGACAACTATTACCGTGTCAAAGTCACTTCCCTGACTCTTGTGAATTGTGATTGCATAAGCCAGTTCGATAGCAGCATCCGTGTCCTCGCCGGAAGATGCACTGAAGCCAAACTGTTTATCAGGCAATCCAGCATATATCACATTGATGTGCTTGTTAATTATGCTTTTAACAAATCCTATCTGACCGTTTGCGAGAGTGCATTTCTCCTTTGTGGAATAACTTTCGCGCTTCATATTCTGAAGCTGTATTATTTTATCGGATTTACATATTTTTTGAGATCCGAGTAATAATCCATCTGACTTTTGACCGTTTCCTATCCAGCTTTGAATATAACCGTTAAGTCGGTAGGAGTGGAAACGAAATCAAAGCTGCAATAGAATGTGGATTTAGTCCTGATAAAATCT
>CAYNNV010000140.1:0-5491 GCA_964398625.1 uncultured Sangeribacter sp.
CGGTCTGACCAATCCCCGGACAAAAGACTACTACGAGTTCAACCACTGGACCGAAAGTGTCAAAGCCTACTATACAAAGGTGCAATACCGGTACAAAGGCGGTAACTATCTACGTTGGCTCCGCTATGTAGGGTATGCCGAGGATGAAGGATATATCAGGGCGATTATCAGAGTATTGAGACAGTTGAATTAATTCTATCGTTATCTTTATTGCTATAAATTGTAAATATTGAAATTATGACTTCGATAAGAGTAAAGCTTCGTCCGTCAACGGTTGAGGGACATAAAGGTACTATATATTTCCAGATCACGCATGCAAGAAAAGTTAAATTATTATTTACCAGGTATTTTATCCTACCGGAAGAATGGAATAGTGAGAAATCAACTGTTGTGGCGATATCTAATGACTATGATCAGACAAGAAACTTATCGATTATCATGCAAAAGATAAGATGGGATGTTGAACAGCTTACCCACATTGTACAAAAACTTGAACATAACGGACTAGAATACACAACCAGCGATATTATTGAGGAATTCAAACGTCAACAAAATGATGGTTTACTAATTCGCTTCGTACAAAAATTAGTTGCAGAAAAAAAAAGTCGTAAACAATATCGCACGGCAGAAATATACGAAGCTTCACTTCGACGATTTAAAGCTTTTCTTTGTGATATAGGGGAGGGAGATGATATTTTGTTATATCAGATTACCCCAAGATTGGTTGAAGACTATGAGAAGTGGCTATATAATAGGGGTGTACGCCCGAATACCTCGTCATTTTATATGCGACCTCTCCGCGCAATATATAACCGTGCGGTAAAAGCTGGAAATATTAATGACTGCAACCCGTTTCGTCACGTATATAAAGGCGTAAGTAAGACTGAGAAACGAGCAGTTCCAGTGCAAGTATTGCGCAAGATAAAAATGATTGATTTATCGGCAGAGCCGGAGCTTGACCATGCGCGTGACATATTTATGCTCAGTTTGATGATGAGAGGAATGAGTATTATTGATATGGCATTTTTACGTAAAACCGATCTTATCGGAGGTAATATTATATACCGGCGTAGCAAAACTGGGCAACGACTTATGATCGAATGGCTGCCAGAAATGCAGGCAATTATTGACAAATATCCTGAAAATTCAACCCAATACCTTCTGCCTATTCTAACAAAGCCATATGATAATCAAATTAATGCCTACAGAAATCGAGCATCAAAAATAAATCGGAATCTTAAAACTGTGGCAGAACGCGTAGGCTTAAAAATGAATCTAACATTATATGCTGCACGCCATTCATGGGCCTCATTAGCAAAATCGCAAGGTATATCTATAAGCATCATCAGCGAAGGAATGGGTCATGATTCTGAAAAGACAACCAAGATTTACCTTGCTGAACTCGACAATTCAGTAATTGACTCAGCCAATCGTGAAATTCTTTCGATATTGTGACGTACTCCTCTACCCGACCCATCATTATTTATAATGAGACATTTCATAAGGCAAAATCTGTTCAACTAAATTCACACTCTCTTCTAAAGAGTACTTAGGACAAGTAATTATTTCAAGAACAAAAGTAGTAATTTTATTTGTAACTACCAAATAAACAGACGTTGAACAAGAATGAAATTAAGATAGATTAATCTAAGTGACATTTCTTTATTAGCTATGATTTACGCAATTAATTCGATTAAATTTTAATTTGCCACATCAAACGGTTTGAATTATAATGAGATATAAGTTTTAAGTACTCTTTAGAAGAGTAATTAAAACATAACTGTTGCAAACGCGGCGAACTTTTCGGAAGTTTGACAAATAAACCAACTTAATCTATTAATTGATAGATAGTTGCAAGTTTGGCAAGCTAAGTGGAAGAATTCTACCTATATTAAGTATGACTTCAAATTCGAGTCAGAAATCTCTCTCTTGGTATGTGCTTAATTACATTAGTAGCTCATATCGTGATGTGGCTCAAAAAGCAATCAATCGGTTCAATTCTATCAACGGCACTGAGCTTGAGCTTTTCGCCCCGACTTATGTGATAAAAGAAGAACGGCAGGGAGAACTTAAATTCCGTACTGTTAATCTTACTTTTCACTATGTGTTTGTCAGAGGATGCTTTGATGATGTTAAGCGACTTTGTATCCAGCCAAATGGGTTCTCTTTTTTGGTTGACCGGGCAAAGGAAGATAGATATGCTGTGATTGATGACCGTAGCATGTCGAACTTCAAGAATATTGCCAGCGCCTATAAGAACTGTCTCCCCTACTTCCCGCTCGATGACATCGACCTAGAAGAAGGCGACTTAGTAGAGGTAGTAAAAGGTGACTTCCCTGGACTAATAGGCACTTACATGCCGAATGCTAAGAGTAAAACCGGCAACATTGTACTCCATATATTTAACAATGTTGGCACAATTGCTTTTGATGTCAAGGCAACAGATGTACGGGTATTGGAATTTTCCAAAAACTACACGCGAGCCAACGACCAGATTGACGCTTTCGTACCCAATCTGCTGAAGGCTTTGCGTTACTATGATCAAAAGGAGGCGCTTCCATCTTCTCTTGCAGCCAAACTTTCGGTATTTTGCGGTCGTTTAGGTGTAGCAAGAATTAATAACCGTAAACTTGATGCCAAGCTCCAAATCCTCCTCTACGCTTCTAATCATATAATCGGTAACTCACCGGAAGCAGACATCGCTCTTACAAAATTTCAACGAATAGCCGACTCTGTAACAAATGAATGGACAAAGGGATTGATTAATCTTATCCGTTCCGTCATTACAAATGATACAAATACGCTTACTCATTGCTTCGAAAGACTAAAAGCACTTGATGGAACATCAAAAATGAGCCAAATGATCTTCAATGAGTATTCGTATTACATTCAAGCTAAATCTTATACATTGTAAATAGCAACCGCACCCACAAAAATTTCAATATTCATTCGATTATATTTTGTAGGATCTATGCTGAATCGTTCATCTGATGATAAAAATTACAGCTTATTCATACGACGATTTGAGACGTATGTGTTGTTCGAATTGTGATGTAGAAGGTTGTAACTATTAAGTAATAATGGCGGTAACTCAGGATGGGAAATTCGTATAATATATAATTATGCAATAAGCTAATAGTATATGGTTAATATTGAGCAGTTTACTAAAGATCATGTGATTGAGCGTCAAAAGAGCCTCTTCCTCACGGATATAGAAGCAAATAATGAATATTTATCTCAAGAAATAAAGGATAAAAGTGTTCTCGTTATTGGTGGAGCCGGATCGATAGGATCATCTTTTATAAGGGCAATTTTGCATTTTGAGCCATCGAAGTTGATCGTTGTAGATTTGAATGAAAATGGTTTGGCAGAATTGACCCGCGATTTAAGATCTACTAATGGTCTGAAAGTTCCGGAAATATATTTGACATATACATTAGATTTTGCAGATCCTATATTCGAAAGAATATTCAGAGAACATGGCGGTTTTGATATTGTCGCAAATTTCTCTGCCCATAAGCATGTGCGCAGCGAGAAGGATAAATACTCTGTTGAGGCTCTTCTTAAGAACAATGTCATTAAAGCAAAAAAGCTTCTTGATCTTTTAACCGAGATTCCTCCGAAACATTTTTTCTGTGTCTCCACGGATAAAGCAGCTAATCCAGTTAATGTAATGGGAGCAAGTAAACGCGTCATGGAGGATTTAATCATGGCTTACACTCCCGATTTTAAGGTTACAACTGCCAGATTTGCAAATGTCGCTTTTTCAAATGGATCATTACCACTCAGTTTTTTTGACAGGGTGATGAAACATCAACCATTAGTCGCCCCCAGCGACGTTAAACGATACTTTGTATCGCTCGAAGAAAGTGGCCAGATATGTATGTTGGCATGTATTCTCGGTAAAAACGGGGAAGTATTCTTCCCAAAGCTGGGAGAAGAGAAAATGAAGACTTTTTCTTCAATATGCGATGACTTCCTTAAAGAAATGGGATATGAAAAGATTGAGTGTTCTTCTGATGAAGAAGCAAAACATTTTGCGGCAAGCATGACTGTCGGCGATAGGAAGTATCCCGTAGTCTATTTTAAGAGTGATACTACAGGAGAGAAAGATTTTGAAGAATTTTATGTAGAAGGAGAAGCGAAGGACATGGATCGTTTTAGTTCTCTTGGTGTAATTCTCCCCAATAATTCTCGGAATAAAAAGGAGGTGAGTGAATTTTTGACCCAACTTGAAAATATATTTAATCGCCCGGATTTTACAAAGGCTGAAGTTATTGCATGTCTAAAAGACTTTCTCCCCAATTTTGAACACGAAGAAAAAGGTAAGAATCTGGATCAAAAAATGTAAGATCATGTATAAAGATATTGTCGACTTAATACGTAATCATTATGCAGCAAATGCTGGAGAGACCGTCATGCTGCATGCTCCGACTTTTGTCGGGAATGAGAAAAAATATCTGAACGAGTGTATTGATTCTACCTTTGTATCAAGTGTAGGTCAGTTTGTAGATCGTTTCGAGCGGGATATGGAAGCGTATACCGGAGCAAAAAAAGCAGTTGTATGCGTAAGTGGAACAAATGCCCTCCATATGGCGATGATGCTTGTTGGAGTGGAACGAGATGATGAAGTTTTGACACAGGCACTCACTTTCATCGCAACCTGCAATGCTATTTCCTATATTGGCGCCCATCCAGTATTTATTGATGTAGATATCGATACAATGGGATTATCTCCAGTAGCCATGGAGAGATGGCTTGATGAAAACGCAGAAATTCGGAAAGATGGGCAGTGTTACAATAAAAAGACTGGCCGTCGCATCAAAGCATGTGTCCCTATGCATACTTTTGGTCATCCGGCACGGCTTGATGAACTTGTTGATGTCTGCTCAAGATGGAATATTGAACTTGTAGAGGATGCTGCCGAAAGTATCGGTTCTTATTACAAGGGGAGGCATACTGGCACGTTCGGAAAGGTTGGTGCCATAAGTTTCAATGGTAATAAGACTATTACTACCGGAGGGGGTGGTATGCTACTATTTCAAGACGAAGAATTGGGTAAATATGCAAAGCATCTGACCACTCAGGCAAAAGTTCCTCACCGTTGGGCTTTTGTTCATGATCATATTGGCTACAATTATCGTATGCCGAATATAAACGCCGCTCTTGGATGTGCACAGTTGGAGTGTATTGATAAATTTCTTGAAAGTAAACGCGCTACAGCTCAGACATACATTGATTTCTTTAAGGATGAGCCGTACGGTATAAAATTCATGGAAGAGCCATCTGAAACGAAGTCTAATTATTGGCTTAATGCCATATTACTTCCTGATAAAGATTCTCAGCAAACCTTTCTGGAATATACAAATGATCATGGAGTGATGACACGTCCGATATGGGAACTCATGAGCCGACTTACAATGTTCAAGGATGCCCAACATGACAGCCTTGAGAATACGATCTACTTGGCTGACAGAATTGTGAATATCCC
>CAYNNV010000141.1:0-5476 GCA_964398625.1 uncultured Sangeribacter sp.
GCAAGCTCACCGGCAACGAGTATATAGTGAAGACTATCGTGACCACCGAGACCATCAAGTCAATAGCCGAGAAGAACAACATACGCATGTTTGACTGCTACACCGGCTTCAAGTGGATTGCAGCCGTGATACGCGACCATGAAGGCATAGCCCGCTATCTCGGCGGTGGTGAGGAGAGCTACGGCTTCCTGGCCGAAGACTTCGTGCGCGACAAGGACTCCGTGAGCGCCATCAGCCTCATGGCCGAGGCCGCCGCATGGGCCAAGGATAAGGGCATGAACTACATGCAGATGCTTCAGGATATATATGTGAAGTACGGTTTCTCTCGCGAAGCCGGCATCTCAGTGGTGCGCAAGGGTAAGACCGGTGCCGAAGAGATTCAGGCCATGATGAAGAACTACCGTGAGAATCCTCCCAAGCAGATAGGTGGCAGCCCCGTGGAAATTATCAAGGACTACGGTACGCTGACTCTTACCAATGTGGCTAAGGGTACCACCGAGAAGATGGATATGCCCACTACCAGCAATGTGCTCCAGTACTTCACTGCCGATGGCACCAAGATTTCGGTACGTCCCTCGGGAACAGAGCCTAAGATTAAGTTCTACATCGAAGTGAAGGGCCACATGGATTCGGCAGCCGATTACGATAAGGCTACCGCCGATGCCGATGCCAAGATTGAAGTGGTGAAGAAAGACCTCGGTATCGCCTGATACCATTATACAGTAATAAAGATGGCGATGTGTCCAGATGCGACACGTCGCCATCTTTGTTATTGTAGGATGAGGGGGATTTTTCAAGAGATGGTATTTTCAAAAAAAATATTTACAAAACTATACATATTTTAAAAATTTATTTTTACCTTTGCGACGTGGGTGATAATTCCCCACGCTAATAGTACTTAACCCAGTTGCTCATTTCCAATTCGGCGGATGTCAGTCTGCCGGCACAAGGTTTATTAAAAGATTTGTTTAACAATTAATTACACATGCAATGAAGAAATTCTACTTAATTGCTCTCGGTTTAGCGACAGTGGCTTCCGCTTCTGCAGCAGTACGTCAGACCGGCACCGTAGTGCCCTCAATCCTTAAGGCTCAGGAACAGACCGTAGCTCTTTCAAAGACAGTATTTAAGGCTCCCTCAACCGGTTACGCTTCAATAGAAGAAGTTGCCGGCGAATATACTTGGAACTATTACGGTATTCTGAATGGTGATTCAGGTCCACAGGAAGGCGTAGTGGAAATTACCGTCACAAATGCCACTACGGGTGAAGTTGCAATCAGTGGTATCGTATCCTCCGGTACAGGTATTACTACCCCGGTGAAAGCTACCGTAGACCTCTCAACCGGCACACTTACTCTTCCCAATAGACAGGATTTGGGTCAGGATAGCTATGGTGATCAAAACTATTTCTATATCAAAGGCTTTACAGAGGACGGTGAAGACATCGCGGACGGTGCTATCGCTGCAGAAAGTGTGGCTGCAACTATCGAAGACGGAGTATTCACTTTCCCCGAAGACTGCATATTCGCCGTCGGTGACTTTAATGATGAGAGTTTGGGATGGTGGAAGTTGACTGCCTTCAATACTTTTACTCAGTATACCGGGTCTGAGGATCCTGGCGATCTTATTGATCCTATCGAGTGGGAGGACTTATCTACTGACGCAACTCTGATCGACGGATGGATTCTCCCCGTAATTACGTATCAGGACGGTTCGTATGTTGATCCCAACGACTTCCCCCTCACAGTGACCGTACTTAAGCATGTGGATAATCCCAAACTTCTTGCTGTTGAAAATCCCTATCTTCAGTCGTCGGGATTCCCCCTGTCGGGAGGTCTGGATGGATATATCGTAATTGATATTACCGATCCTGATTTCGTAATTGTTAATACCGGTGTATTCAGTGGTTTTATGAATGGCACAAACCGTGTTTACTGCTTTAATGTCGAAGGTTACTATACGGCTCAGGGCTATTCTAAAGAAGTTATTCAGGAATCTATTACGGATGTGGAGTGGTCAACCTGCAAAGTAGAAGGCAACACCATAACTATTGATATCACTCAGTGCCGCTTCAACTATCCCGGTGCGGAGGATAAGATGTATACCTGGACCGGTCGTGTCGACGCTATGAAGGCTAAGCTCACAATCGTTGATGATTCTCTCACCGGTATCAACACTATTGCCGCCGAAGAATCACAGGCAGCTCCCGTTGAATACTACAACCTTCAGGGTATCCGCGTAGCCAATCCCGAAAACGGTGTGTATATCCGCTGCGCCGGTGACAAGGCCACCAAAGTGCTTGTTAAGTAAGAGTGCTTCATAAGTAAGACATCTCTTAATAATATTCTTCCGGCAGCCTCACTTTCAAGTGGGGCTGTCGTTTTTTTATCTTTTGGGTCATTTTGGACTTCCGGAGCATATTATTTTTCTCGGGATAGTCAAAAATGATTATCTTTGTTCTTTCCAATCATATATGTCACATCTCTCTCCCGCTTTCGGCTCAATAAAAGGAAGCCGCATGTATAAGACCTACACTTGTCATAGAACATCCTACGGTAGTAATCTGAAGTCGCTGTGGTTCACACGGTCGGAATCCGTGTGGGCGATACTGTGCGCATTGCTGTTTATGATTGCCCCTTGTGGGATATGCCGTGCCGAAGCCCTTATGGCGGTGGTTAAGGGTAATATTGAGTATCTGCCTTTGAAGATGTATCCCGGCGAGTGTGGCGTAAGGGCTGTGACAGAGGGGAATGTGTCGCCCGATGGGTTCCGTATAGATGTCCCCGCCGACCCCGATGGGAAGGTAGAGATACTTCGCTCGGTAGAGATGAATGACAAGAAGTATGGCGTCACGGAAGTGTCGTGGGGCGCCTTCGAGGGATGCCATGTAGGCGAGCTGAGGGTACCGTCGTGTATCACGGAGATTGGCACGCTGGCCTTCGCCCGCGCGAAGGGTGATATGTCGGTAAGCGGCTCCGTGGATGTCATAGGCCACTACGCTTTTGCCGGTGCGTCGGGCAGCTTGAAGATTGACGAGGGCGTGAGATATATCTACGACAATGCCTTCGGAGGATTTACTCCCGACGGTGGGGATAGGTGGAAGGATATAATAGTACTGCCATCGACCATAGAGTCGGTAGGGCGCAATATCTTCGGCACATCGCTTGGAGGAAGTGCTGATGCCTCGATAGATACCATACAGTGCCACGCTATCGAGCCTCCTTTGGTGGAGACGGGCGTGGATGGCGACTGTGACCTGTTTGAAAATGCCGCGTCATATCGGCGGGTGGTGCTTTGTGTGCCTGACGGAAGTATAGAGAGCTATCGTTCGGCTCCGGGATGGTGTAAGTTTGCCGATATCCGTCCTCTGTCGGAGGCCGGTATAGAGAGCGTGATAGCCGAAGCCGACATACGGATAGGCGTGCGACCCGGAATGTGTGTGATAATCAGCAGCGATCCGCGTCCCATACCTGTGAAGGTTTACTCGCCGGACGGACGCCAGGTCTATTTCGGCCATGACCGCGAGATACCGCTAAAAGCGGGTCTGTATGTGGTACGTGCAGCCACTAACACTGCCAAGATAGCAATTCAGTAGTTAATTTTCGTGCCGGATATTACGGAATATGGCGTAGGATGTCGGTAATCTCGCTTATTTGCCGGCTATTTCGTGCCAATAATTGATGAAGTTTATTACTTTTGCAGAACTTAGTTTATTAACCTCAATAAAGGGTATGAAAAAATTCTACATTCTTGCTTTGGCAGCGGTCTCAGCCGTTGCTTCATGGGGCGCGACAGGCAATGCCACCGTGAGCCATGATATGACAATCACCGAAGATACTTCGATAAGTGCATCCGTGCTTAAAGAGTCATCGATCTCATCCGTAGAGGATGTGGCTGGTTCTTACGCATGGAACTATGTGAGTCTTCTTGAGGAGGACAAGGGTCCTCAGCAGAGCGAGGTCCGGATCTTCACAGATGATACGATGGATGAAGGAACCGTATTATTATATATGGACGGCGGATATATCGAAGCTACGGTAGATGTGGAGGCCGCTACGCTTACTATCCGCAACCGTCAGTATATTAAGCTTAAGGACGGTTGGCAGCCGATATATCTCTACTTCAAGAGCCGCGACAATGACGGCAATCTGCTTCCCGGCACTTCGGGTCAGGATGCTGTCGGCACAATCAGCGGCAATACCATAACTTTCCCCGAAGACTGCATATTCGCTGTGGGTTCTCCCGATAATGAAAACGAGGACAACTCACTTCTTGCCGAGGCAAACAAGTTTGTCAATCTTGCCGGTGGCGATGATGACGAAGATGTGTTTGAGAAGGGTTGGAGCGACTACGCCACTGCCAAATTCGTTGACGGTTGGGTAATATGCGCCTACTATATGATGGATGCGGATGACAACAAGATTTATTATAATGCTGAGGAACATCCCTGGGAAGTGACGGTGCAGAAGAGCGACAGCGATCCCTATCTCTACCGTATCTACAATCCCTACAATGCTCCCACACGTCCCCTCAACTTCGGTGACGGCGGCAAGGGCGCTATAGTGTACAGCATCGAAGACCCCGATTTCGTGCTCGTGTATCCCGATGTCTATAGCGGTTATACCACCAAGGACAGAGAAATCCGCTGCATGAATATAGAAGGCTATTACGCATCTTTAGGATACGATAAGGAATACATTGAAGCCAACATCACGGACTATCAGAAGTCGTATGTGGACGGCAACAAAGTTTACTTCAATCAGTGCCGTATCTACTACCCCGGCCTGCAGGCGGGTGTATACGTATGGGGCGCCGGTGCTTCCGCCATGCACGGCAGCATCGAGCTGTTGATGGAGAACGAGAACGGCCTTGAGAACGTATCGCTCGAAGAGGGTGTTGAGCCTGCCGAGTACTACAACCTCCAGGGCATCCGTGAGGCCAATCCCTCAAACGGTGTCTACATCATGCGCCGTGGCACCAAGGTGTCGAAGATCGTAATGAAATAAAGGCAAACTGACCGTTTGTAATCAGGGCCGTGTGTCACAAAGTCGGACGCACTGCCTTTTCTGTATCAGTGCCGGCGGGTACACAGCGGTACACATCCTGTGGGATTGGTGGAAATTGGCGGTTTTTTTGTAATTTTGTGAAAAATTACCCTTATATGAACATTCTGGAACTGAGCGAACAGGAAATTATACGCCGTGGAAGTCTTGAAGAACTTCGCAATCGTGGCATCGAGCCGTATCCGGCAGCCGAGTATGTAGTGACCGGTCACGCTGATGAAATAAAGGCAACGTTTGTTGACGATGCTCCCGTAAGGGAGGTTACCGTGGCGGGCCGTATCATGAGCCGCCGTATCATGGGCAAGGCTTCGTTTATCGAACTTCAGGACTCGACAGGCCGCATACAGGTATATGTGGGCCGCGATGAGATATGCCCCGGCGATGATAAGGACATGTACAATGTGGTGCTGAAG
>CAYNNV010000142.1:0-5449 GCA_964398625.1 uncultured Sangeribacter sp.
GAATCAGTTCACCGCGACAGCAGTAACTCGGAGACTGTATCAAAAAAATTTTTGATACAGTCTCTGAGTTTTTTATCTTTTCTAAAGCAATTCTCTAAAAAATATTTGCTTATATCTCAATTTTTTACTAATTTTGGGTGTAAATATTGGTTATGATAGACAACAACGACGAAATACTCAATATACCGGCTGAGGAACCGGGGATTGACAACCGCGATACAATCACGGCTCTAAACGGTATGTTTAAGCAGTGGTATGTAGAATATGCATCATACGTAATACTTGAGCGCGCAGTTCCCAACATTCTTGACGGTCTAAAACCGGTGCAACGCCGCATACTGCACTCAATGCAGACACTTGATGACGGCCGCATGAATAAGGTAGCAAACATAGTCGGCAACACCATGCAATATCACCCACATGGCGATGCATCTATAGGTGACGCACTGGTTCAACTCGGTCAAAAGAATCTACTTATTGACACTCAGGGAAACTGGGGCAATATACTTACCGGCGATTCCGCGGCCGCTCCGAGATATATAGAAGCTCGCCTGTCGGAATTTGCCCTTGAGACTGTCTTCAACCCGAAAATCACTGACTGGACAGTATCGTATGACGGCAGAAAACCGGAACCTGTCACACTTCCGGTCAAATTCCCTTTACTTCTTGCCCAAGGTGTAGAAGGTATAGCTGTAGCTCTTTCGTCGAAAATTCTGCCTCATAATTTTAATGAAATCCTTGATGCTTCGATAGCCTATCTTGAAGGACGTGAATTTAAATTATTTCCGGATTTTTCAACCGGAGGATATATAGATGTGACCCGCTATAATGACGGTGCCCGTGGAGGAAGCGTTAAAGTTCGTGCTAAAATTGAAAAGATAGATTCCCGCACGCTTGCGATAACTGAAGTTCCATTTGGAAAAACTACGGCATCTGTGATTTCCTCAATCCTTGCAGCACAGGAGAAAGGAAAAATCAAAATCCGCAAAGTTGATGATAATACAGCTGCTACTGCCAATATTATAGTTCATCTCATCCCGGGCACTTCATCCGACATAGCCATTGATGCTCTATACGCATTTACAGACTGCGAAATCAGCATTTCCTCCAATTGCTGCGTGATAAACAATGATAAGCCGGAGTTTCTAAATGTCACGACACTTCTTCGTCACTCGGTGGATAACACCAAACAACTTCTCAAACGCGAACTTGAAATTAAACTGGGCGAAACTCAGGAAAGCCGTCTATTTGCGTCACTCGAAAAAATTTTTATTGAAGAACGCATTTACAAGGATCGAGAACTGGAGGAAGCAACCGATATAGATATTGCCTGCGCTCACATTGACAAACGCCTTGAATCATGGAAGCCCACGTTCTACAGAGAGATTACAATTGACGACATCATGCGTCTTTGGGAGATAAAAATGGGCAGGATTCTTAAATTCAACGCCGACAAAGCTGAAGAACGAATTGCCATGCTCACAGAGCGAATTGAGAATATCAGCCATTCATTATCTCATCTTGTAGAATTTACTATCAATTGGTATAGTCATCTTAAAGAGAAATATGGCGCTTCTTACCCCAGAATGACTGTAATCAGGGAATTTGACTCCATCGAAGCGTCAAAAGTGGCAGAGGCCAACAAGCGCCTTTACTTCGACAAAGAAGACGGATTTGTAGGCACCACTCTTAAAGACAAGGAATTTCTTTTTACATGCTCTGATCTTGACGACATTCTTATCTTTTACAAAGACGGCACTTATAAGTGTGTCAAAGTGCAGGAAAAGTTCTATGTAGGAAAAAAGGTAGAACACATAGGATTGTTTAAAAAGGGAGACAAACGCACTATCTACAATGTGATTTATCGCAATGGCAAAGGAGGCAACAGCTATAAGAAACGCTTCTGTATAGACCGCATCACCCGCGATAAAACTTATAATATCACCAAGGGGCTTCCGGGCTCTAAGATTCATTATTTTTCTGCCAATCCTAACGGGGAGGCGGAGACCGTGAAGGTGCATATCAAGAATCGCCCCGATGCATCAGGAAAAAAACCGAGAACTCTGGAATTTTCCGTTGACTTTGCAGATATGGCTATTAAAAACAAGGAGTCGCTTGGAAATTTGGTTACAAAATACGAAATAGACGGAGTGCGCCTTCAAGAAAAGGGGAAAAGCACGCTGGAGGGTCTGAAAGTATGGTTTGACCGCGATGTGCTGCGCCTAAACTATGACGGGCGCGGGGAATATGTTGGAGTATTTCAAGGCAACGACAAGCTACTGGTGATTAT
Source organism: uncultured Sangeribacter sp. (assembly GCA_964398625.1). Lineage (GTDB taxonomy): Bacteria > Bacteroidota > Bacteroidia > Bacteroidales > Muribaculaceae > Lepagella. The sequence continues at coordinate 2,291 of CAYNNV010000142.1, forward strand.
GGAGAATGGTGAATACTTCACTACATCTTATGCAGATACCAACCACTATCCCGAGGGTATAGAACGCGTAGAGCGCTTTGAACCGGAAAAAATATGGACAGTCGCTCTCTACGACCCACAAGCCGGATATTATTATTTGAAGCGTTTCCCTCTCGAAATTTCAGCCAAACCTCAGCGATTTGCCGGAAATGATGACTCGGCTAAAGTGATTCTTATGACCTCAACGAAATCACCGGTGCTTACTGTGACATTTGGAGGTGCCGATGAATTGAGACCGCCCATGCAGATTGACGCAGCCGACTTTATTGGCGTAAAAAGCTTTAAGGCGAAAGGTAAGAGAATTTCAACTTACAATATTGCATCAATCATTGAAGAAATAGCTCCGAAGGAAGCTGAGACAATTGATGACACTCAAGAAGCCGAGGAAGTAGTAAATAATTCTTATGAAGATTCAGAGAGCAATTCTTCCGAACTTCTTCAAGACCAAGCACAAGAATCAGCTCCCCATATTGTTCAGGGCGATCTTTTCAGCATCCCCGAAGATTCGGAGAAATAATACAGACGCAACTAATCTGCCAATGCCGAAAATTATAATATTCTTATTCCTATTTTTCTCCGCGATCCTTACAGCGCACAGTGCTGATGAGGCATCACCGGATATAAAAGGTCTTCCCCGACCGGTGACATCAACTTACGAATTACGAATAGGTGGATCACGCATCCTTGATACATATCTGTCTCCACTCGTATACAACGGTCTTCACCTATCTCTTGCCGGCTCTTGGGCAAAGGCTCTCCCGGCAAATCCCGAGCACCTGAGTATGCGATTTCGGGCTTCCATTGAGGGTAATTCTGCCGGCCACCCATACTTCACTTCACATCTCCTCAACGGCAATATCAGCGGCTCATGGGGATTACACTACGGCTTTTCTCCGGGAGAAAAATGGAGAATTAATGCGGGAGGAAGCATAGGACTTGACTTAGGGGGAACGTTTCTCCCCAATAACGGCAATAATCCCGCAACTGCCAACGTATGGTTAGGGATAGCTCCTGAAGCATCAGTCAGCTATTCCACTACTATTTTTTCGCATCCTGTGAAATTTATCGAAGAGATTTCTCTACCCTCAGCGGGAATTTTTTTCTCTCCCGAATTCGGAGAAAGCTATTACGAAATATGGATTGGTAATCACAGTGGTCTCACCCACTTCGGATGGTGGGGCAACTGCTTCCGACTCTCCAACTTCATAGGAGGAGAAGTGAAATGGCCACGCGGCTCACTGCGCATAGGCTATCAGCTTGGTGTGCGCTCATCATATATCAATCACCTAAATACACAGTACATTACCCATTCGGTTGGGATAGGATTTATACCTGCCTACCGAAAAGTGTGCAATATTAATCCACCGGCCTGCTATGCGGAATACTAAGTATCTCATTACATCAATATTCACTCTATGCGCTTTGATGCTGTCAGCGTGTCACCATTATGATGAACCGGAGACTAACGTCTATAGTGCATTCGATACTCTTTGGGAAACAATTGACACCCGATATTGCTATTTTGAAGAAAAAGATATAGATTGGATAGCAGTAGGTAAGCATTATCGCGCAAAGATAAAGACATGCGAAACTATAGTTGATTTCTTTGAAGTATGCTCCGACATGCTTTCTGAACTCAAAGACGGCCACGTGAATCTATCATCTCCTTTCGATACTTTTTATTATAGAAAATGGTGGTCAGATTATGCTCAAAATTTTAGTCTCCGCACGCTTCAGGAATATTATCTAAACTTTGATTATTCCACAACTTCCGGAATAAACTACAAGGTGCTTGACGGCGATGTAGGCTATATCTATTATCCCTCATTCTCATCAACTGTAGGCGAAGGGAATCTTGACTTGATCCTCACTCTTCTGGCTGACTGCAAAGGACTTATAATAGATGTAAGAAACAATGGAGGCGGCGAACTCACCAACATCAATACTTTTGTATCACGATTTATAGACCACAATATCGTCGGTGGATATATACGCCATAAGACGGGACCCGGACATGGAGACTTTTCCGATTTCTATCCCATAAAATATAAGCCTTGCGATGCAAACCACGTGACCTGGAAAAAGCCCATAATAGTGCTGACAAACCGTGCGTGCTTTAGTGCTGCCAATGACTTTGTGAGCGTAATGAAGCAGCTTCCTAACGTCAAAATATGCGGTGCAAAAACCGGAGGTGGAGGAGGAATACCTTATATGGCACAGCTTCCCATAGGGTGGAAAGTAAGATTCTCTGCATGTCCTGTATATAATGCCGACAAGGAATCTATAGAAAATGGAGTAGAACCTTCAGAAGGATATGCTCTAAGCTCCCCGGAGAATGAATTGGCTGAAGGCTACGACGCTATCCTCTCATTTGCCATTGAGAAAATAGCCGCACTCCCTGACTCTCTCAAAGAATAAATTGTCTCAATGTCGAAGACTCAACTAAAGAAATTTCTCAAAGATCTTACTGCGGAGCAGCTTCAAGAGGTTATAATCGATGCCTATTTAGCCAATGCGGAAACGAAGCGATATTTTGACTTCTTTCTAAATCCTGATGTTGACAAGGAAAAGGAAAAAGCCATGCTCGCAATATATAAAAAATTCTATCGGCATGACGGGTCTTACGTAAAACGTCCTAAAATCAAAGCAACAAACAGCATTGTTAAAGACTTCATAACCTTAGTAACGGAGCCGCGAGCCGGAGCCGACATTATGATATACCAATTGGAAATGCTGCTGGAGTACGCCAATAGCTATTACTGTACTTCTTCACTCGTACGCAGCATCGGCGCATGTATGAGCCGACTCGCTCGCTTCCTTGTAAGCCACTCTCTTGAAGACGACTACTACAAACAAACCGAACACCTTTTAAGCCAAACCACAACCCTCCCATACAACGGTCATAACATAGCTTTGGAATCCATCTCTCCCCTATTGTGAATATGCAGTCTTGAATATGCAGTCACTTTTCTCAAAAAAGTATCATTCAAAATTTTTTTGCAAAATAAAATAAATTAGTCTATCTTCGCAGGTGCATATCGACTGCGGAGTCCCGATATGGGATAACGTGGGCGGGTGCATCGACATAATAAAAAGCGTTTATCAGCGCTTATTATTGGC
>CAYNNV010000143.1:0-5418 GCA_964398625.1 uncultured Sangeribacter sp.
CCGATAGAGCCGATGCCCACGAACTGCGAACGCAGGCGAACCGAGTAGTTGCCGCCCCGGTTTGGCTTGCCGTCGAGATCAATGATTCTCCCAACGTTGTTTTTTACACCTACAAGTCTCTGATGGTTAAGTGCTTCAAGTACATTATATTCAAAAGGTATTTTGACTACATTGTTGCGGTCAATAACCCCCGATAAAGATTTATCTTTAGTTGCAATATAATATTTTTTCCCCAATCGGCAACCATACATTGATGTATATTGAGGAGAAAGAGTAACACGACCTTCATAATCTTTTAACCCCGCCTTATGGCCCTCAAAGAATACTACATCTCCGTTTCTAAATCGCACATTTTCCATAAATTTTTCAGGGTTACTTACTCGAGTGCCTATAAAAACGGATCTTTTACCGGTTTGATCATAAGAATAAAACTGGCCATCTTTGTTTTTCACAAGAAAGTAGCCTTCCGAGAATTTGCCTGCGTCGCTTCCAAGGTTTTCCTCAACTTTGCATTTTTCGTTGCCGTCTGTATCAACTAAATAATAGTCAATTTTACCGTCTTTATTTATTTTGTTAGCTACCGTATAGCGATCCCCCTTCGTAAATGATTTTACCTCATCATATATCATTGGAATTACGACCTTACCTTCAATATTTACAAATCCCCACTTACCATTGTCATTCTGTACTGCAGCGAGACCATTACTGAAGCGAAGTGCTTGACGTATATCACTATCCAGTTCAGCCACAACGTTCATTTTCGTATCAATCATCTTGATGCCACCATCTTTTTCTGCTGCAAAGGCAAGTCCACAAATATTAAATGGACCGGCATCTATAAACGGAGTCTTATTAAGCGGTGTTTTGGGATCAGATATATTGTAATAATAAAAGTTGCCATTATCGTCTTCTACACAGTAAATATCATAATAAACCGGAGAAGGCGCATTCTTGTAGACCGCACCGGGTACAAGCTCACCGGTCATAGTGTTGATAATTTCCCAATTTCTTGTATCAATATTGCGTACACCAAGATATTCATTTGGGATATCCTGTTTATTACAAGATAATAATAGTACAAGACAAATCAGCATCGTGGGTAGAATAGTTACGATGCGAAGTAAATTAGAATAAGATTTAAAATGTGTCATAATAGTGTGGAGTTTTTACAATTGCAAATGTAATAGTTTTTTGGAAATATCACAACAATTATTGTCAAAATTAATCAATTTGTGATTATATTGCTTGAATTTAAAAGATATAATAGCTTACTAAACAATATATTTTTTCACTTACTTCCACATTGTCAATTATCCTGGAATACTGTTTTTCATTGAATATAGTACATGAATGAACCAAATATCGATGATAGTCGTTTTAAAGTTAGATTAAAACAATAAAGTTATGAATAATTTCAATGAATTGATTAACTCAGACGTACCCGTACTGATAGATTTCTATGCTACATGGTGTGGACCATGCAAAATGATGCATCCTATACTTGAAGAGCTTCATGCAAAAATAGGAGATAAGGCGAAAATCTATAAAATTGATATTGATAAAAACGAAGCTCTTGCTCAGAAGCTTCGGGTTATGTCAGTTCCGACTCTTATGATTTACAAAAATGGAGAACAACTTTGGCGAGAAAGCGGAGTTCGCTCAGTAGTTGAGTTAGAAAATATACTGAGCAAATTTTATTAAGTATTTACGCAAAGATTGTTTTGCCTTCTCAATAGGCTAATTTACAAATTATTACTGATGGCTGCGTCAAGATTACATTACTTTGACGCAGCCTGTTTGTGTATTACAAACCTGTACGACGTGAATATGTAGGATTGACGTATTGCCCTTTCTTTAGCGTTTCTTTTCCGTAGGCTACAGCATGCACGGGACAAACATGATAGCACGCAAGGCACGATGTGCAATTATTATTCCAATGTGGATGTCCGTCAATAATCCTAATGTTTTCTACAGGACAAGCTTTGGCGCATTTGTTGCAATTAATACATTGATCCTGCCAATGCCATTTTTTTGCAGAAATACCGAATTTTTTAAATAGAGGATAAATCAATTTAGTCTTCAGATTTGGCCAGCTTCCTCGTGTTACTGATATTTTGCACTTTCTCTGAATTATTTTATCGGCTATTTTCAATATTTTATCACCGCTTGCTTCAAGTTTTTTCGCTTCTACTTCCGGAGAATCTATATTGAATCCGGGAAGGAGTACGTAGTTATTTGGCATAATAACGGAAAATACTCCGATTTTATCTATTCCCTTATTTTTCAATGCCTTTATTATCATCTCAGGAGCTTTTGCAACTTCATCTCCGCATGTCAGCACAACCCATGAATAAGATACTTTACCGGTTATTTTCAACTTCTTGATAAAGTCAAGTACAATGGGCGGTATTCCCCAACTATAGACCGGACAGACTATACCGAGGTCGTCGCCGGTGAAAGTATCAGAAGCCAGCGGAATTGGTATCATCCTACGACTTAAACGTGATGCCAAAGACTCTGCAACTACAGCAGAATTTCCAGTTCCCGAAAACCAATATATCATAATTTCAAGATGTGAAAATTTTAAAAAGTAATTCCTTAAATAAATCGCTATCTTTCCAGTATGAGCCGCGACCTTTACTCTGTGCATCAAATAGTCTTAGGTAATGAATGATGTTGACACACGCTCCGGGACTGTAATTACGCATACCGAATCGTAAGCGATTTAACGCAATTTTCCCTTTAATATCTAACAAAGAGCGCAGACCGTCATCAGTCTTATCTTGAGCATAGTGTGCCACAAGTACCTGAGCAAAAAATCCAAAGAGCGTAGAAGAAGTAACTAACAATGGATTTGATTTTGGGTTCTTACGAAAATATTCTGCAATAAGCATGGCTTTTGCATAGTCCTTTTTTGCAGTAACTTCTATAAGTTCAAAATTATTGAATTCTTTGCTTACTCCAACTTTCTGCGCCACCATATCGGAGGTTATTGACGGTTTCCCGACTTGTCCGATAGTTAATTTTTTTATCTGAACAGCTACTTTTGTAAGATCTGTGCCAAGATTGTCGGCTAAGAGGGAGGCCGCTTTTGAATCAAGATTGATTCCCTCTGATAGGCATAGGTCTCGGATTGTGTCCTGCATCTCATAGTCGCGAATTCGAGGTGAGGAAAATACTATTCCTTTGCTTTTTTGAGCAGCCTTTACAAGTTTGGATGATGACGATATTGCATCTCCTTTATAGGTCACGACAAGCACAGTCTGCTCATTTGGATTCTCGAAATAGGGGAGTAGTTTGTCAAGCTGCTGTTTGGCTCTATCCATGGATTGCGTTTCTTTATACATGACCAGTCGAAGAGGAGCCATCATCGGGAACTGCTTTGCAGCTGCAGTGACTTCTAACGGTTGGGTATCCGCTCCATAGAAAATATCGGCGTTAAATGCTGCATCATCAGCCTTTACCACGTGAGATTCAAGTGCTTCGGTAAGCCTGTCAATAAAATATGATTCCTCTCCATGCAGAATATAAATAGGTGCAAACTTCCCTGCTCGTATATCAGCGAGTATGGAGCGGAATGATGAAAGACTTGAGAGGCGTGCCATACTATAATGTAAGTTTCTGATTTCGGTATTTAAAAAGTATTACCAATATCATTAATGAAAATATTATGGAAAACACTACCGACATCTCTCCCGGGTCAGGTGTGAACCAACGAGAATCAGTGAGATCACGCAGATATCCGTTATGTTCAAGCCATGTAAAAATCACTACCAAAGAGTTGTTAGTGGCATGTGCAATTGACGATGGAACGATAGAACCTGACCAAAGGAAGATATATCCGAAAACTGCACCAAGAAGTAGTCGTGGAATAAATCCAAAAAACTGGAAATGTATGAAGCTGAATATTGCAGCAGTTATCCAAACGGACGCATGGCGGTTAAGTCGAGATTGAAGTATACGCTGTAAAGCTCCTCGGAAAAATATTTCCTCCGCCAATCCTGTAATAATGCCTATAATCAATACATTAATCAGCATTGCACCAAAACTGTCTACTTCAAGCATAGTCAGAGTTGCAGCCTCAGCATTCTTCTCAAACTCCCTTAATTTGTTCTCAAGTTCCGGTAATGAATTAAGAGTCATCCCTTCGTTCCAATGAATTATCACATTAATAAAAGGAACAATCATAATAATCAGCAGAATCACTCCTATTATATAAGAAGGAAATATCTTGCGATTATACTCCCGAATATAGTCCTCTTTACCAAAACTGATTATACCTGTAAAAAAAGCAGGTAGTATAAAAGCCGAAAGTGCTTGAATCACTGAAGTTATAAGAATTACAGTCCTATGGTTAGACGGAAATACTACCGACAGAGAAGTACTTACAAATGCTGCGAAACAAATACCTATAAAAAAAGTCGCAAATAATATCATTATTTGCCTATAGCAGTGCCCTTTAGCAAAGTTCCGGAAATATGAAGTATCAGTTCTTAATCCTTCTATCATCACAGATTCTTCTTTCGTAATACAAAGTTCTGACCAAGATATTTTTCGCGCACTATCGGATTCTCAGCAAGTTCTTCGCTGGAGCCTTTGAAAAGAATTTTTCCTTCGAAAAGAAGATAGGCTCTATCAGTAATCGAAAGTGTCTCGGGAGCATTATGGTCGGTGATGAGGATGCCTATGTTTTTCTCTTTAAGTTTATATACTATTGATTGAATATCCTCTACCGCGATAGGGTCAACACCGGCAAATGGTTCGTCGAGCATAATAAACTTAGGATCAATAGCAAGACAACGAGCTATCTCCGTGCGTCGTCTCTCACCACCGGATAGATTTGAACCGAGATTATGACGCACCTTTTCAAGACGGAATTCAGCTATTAGACTTTCAAGTTTGTAACGTTGATATTCCTTTGACTTGTCTGTCATCTCAAGTACAGCCTTGATATTATTCTCTACAGATAGTCCCCTAAATACCGAAGCTTCCTGAGGTAAATATCCAATCCCCAACTTCGCTCTTTTATATACGGGAAATTTGGTAATATTAACCTTATCAAGCAATATTTTCCCTTCATTTGGAGATACGAGCCCGGCGGTCATGTAAAAAGTAGTGGTCTTACCAGCTCCATTAGGACCGAGAAGACCTACAATCTCGCCTTGTCGAAGATTAATGCTGACATCATTAACAACAGTCCTTCGGCCATAACGCTTCACCAGATGGCTAGTTTCCAAAAGACCGCGAGACTCCATTTCCATTGTTTCCGTCACCTTCTCAATAGATAAGCCTTTCTCTTGAGTTTCTGTAACATCAAAGTCTTTTTTTTCAAGAATACTTTCCTTAAATGATTCAGAAGTTTCTTTACTTCCCGTTTTTTTACTGCGAAAAATGCTCACAATGGAAGCAGACTACGTA
>CAYNNV010000144.1:0-5345 GCA_964398625.1 uncultured Sangeribacter sp.
CCGCTAGCGTTCATCCTGAGCCAGGATCAAACTCTCCGCTGTTAGTATTTCTTTTGAAATTATTTCGTTTTGTTTGTCCGGCGACTTTTTAAGTCTCACCTCAGGTAGTTAAATTGACGAGAAACTTGTATTTCCCAATCTCTTTAAGCTATAGTGCTTATTGTCTTATCGCAATATTTCAAAGTCCTCATTTGCAATTCTGCGGTTACTCGGTCAGGAGTTGTTTTCCGAATTGCGAGTGCAAAGTTACGGCGAGATTTCCGATTTGTCAAGAGATTGGCAAAAAATATTTTCATAAAGGCTACAAACACCTATGAATATTCTTGATATTCAACACATTACATCAATGTTAATTATTGTTTATATGTGTTAATTGCATTTAACACTTACTGAATTGCTATATTGCTTATATATTTTGTATCTTTGGTGCATGAAACTTGTTTATTATTTTCTTTCTGCCGGCCTGATGGCAGCCGCAGGTGCAGTAAAGGGGATGACTCCGGAGATTGACGAGCGCCAGAGTTATTCTATCTTCGTAGATGATACCGGCGTGATGCGCCGCAACGACTCCGGCAAGGAGGTAGCGTATTTCGGTACTAATTATACGCTTCCTTTCGCCCACCCTTACCGCACGATAAAAAGTATGAATACTGACCCGAGAAAGGTGATAGAAAGCGATGTATATCATTTCACTCGCCTTGGGATGAATGGTTTCCGGCTTCACCTATGGGACGTTGAGCTGACTGACTCCTTAGGCAATCTACTTAATAATGAGCATCTTGAACTGCTTGACTATCTACTGGCGCAACTGCGGGAAAATGGCATTGACGTAATTCTTACGGCTCAAACTAATTTTGGTAACGGTTACCCGGAGCGAAATATCAATACGGGGAGTTATTCATATCGTTATGACAAATGCGAAGTGCATAGCAATAGTGAAGCTCGGAGGGCACAAGAGAATTATCTGAGGCAGCTGGCAAAGCATGTGAATCCGCTTACCGGGCTTAGCTATGCTGATGATAACGGCATAATTGCCATGGAGATAAACAATGAGCCCTGTCATTCGGGAATGGCTCCTGACGAGGTGACATACTATATAAACAGCATGGGTGAAGCTCTCCGCTCGGCAGGCTGGAAGAAGCCGATACTTTATAATGTGAGCCATAATCCGGAGGTCACGAGAGCTTATTATGATGCCGATATTGACGGTACTACATATCAATGGTACCCTACCGGACTGGTATCAGGGCATCTGAGAAAGGGCAATTTCCTGCCTGTCACGGACCGTTATGAGATACCTTGGCGGGATTCTATCCGGGGTTACGGCAAACAGGCAAGGATAGTTTATGAGTTTGATCCGGGCGATGTGCTTGTAAGTTATCTATATCCGGCAATTGCGCGAACCATGCGCTCCGAGGGATTTCAGTGGCTCACTCAGTTTGCATACGATCCAACTCCAATGGCTGCTCATAATACTGATTATCAGACTCATTACCTAAATCTCGCCTATACCCCGGGGAAAGCATTAGGTATGCTGATAGCCTCAGAGGTGATGCAGCAAGTGAATCGGGGAGAGAGGTTCGGTGATTTTCCTCAGGATACGATTTTTGGCAATTTCCGTCTTTCTCCGGCGCTTGACCTTGCAGAATATTCAGGTGACGATAAATTCTATTATACCAACAGCACTGATACAAAGCCAAGATTAGTAAAAAGGTTGCGACATCTTGCCGGGCGCGGTAATTCTCCGATAGTGAAATATGGCGGAAGTGGAGCCTATTTTCTTGATCGTATTGATAAGAATCTATGGCGCCTTGAGGTGATGCCGGACGTGATTATCACGGATGATCCTTTCGGGAAGCCTTCGAGAAATCGCCAAATTGCCCGCATACTTTATTCTGAACAGCCTATGCGCATTGATCTGCCTGAGCTTGGTGATGATTGGTATTTTCGAGGTGTTAATGAAGGAAATCTGAGTGCGGGACAAGCAGCAGCAGGAGCAGCACTTATTGCTCCGGGAACGTATCTTTTATCCTCGTCATTGAAGAAATTATCGCTTCCGGCAGCAGAGCCGTGGTGCAAATTTGCCGCACCAACAGCTGATACGGAGGATTATCCACGGATTGTAAATAATAGCAGGATGACGCTTGGGCAAGGGGATTCTCTTGATGTAAAGATTGACGTGGCATGGCAGACGTCACCGGATTCTGTAGTGGTTTTTCCTGCAGACGTATCTTTTTGGCGAGACTATAATATGCTTTATCCTCTTACGAGGACTTCGGCATACGGATGGGAAGGAATACTTCCTAATCCTGAAATTGGATATAATATTGTGGTATTTAAGGAAGGAAAAGCATGGACATTTCCTGACGGACTGTCGGGCACACCTCTTGATTGGGATAGGGAAACTCGCGATTATTATACTCCTAATATTGCAAGAAAGGGAGAAGAGATTGTGCTGTTTAATCCTGCGACTTCAAAGAGGGAAACTTTAGACTTTTCGGTTCTTCCGGATTGGGCAGGGGGTAGCATGAAGATTGAGAGAATGGAACCGATTGGCTACGATGCTTATATATTAGAATCTGACAAGAAGAGTGAAAGTATTCTTCGGGTCTACACGGGCGACTTTCTCGAGCATCATCCTTATGCCGGGAAAGCTAAAGATGTGGTTGTAAAAGGTAATTTTGATAATGGAGAGGCAATGATTGCCATCAATCTTCGCGACGGCCGCACGCTTGGGGCAGTACTCTGCGGCAGCGGGAATGTGAAATTATCGTTTGGAGAGTTCTCCCCATTGGAGCGGGTCATAATTCCGGCACCATATCCTACATTTCTTTCGAGACGACTTCCGGTGATAAAGAGTAGCGATTTGCCTCGGGGAAATGAGATTGAGAGTATTGAGGTGAGAGTGAAGGATGGGAATTGCCGCTTGGAGGGAATTTGGCTGGAATAAAGTATTTAAATATCTAAAAAAATGCGCCGGGAATAACCCGACGCATTTGTTTATAAGCCTATTGAATTTAGCGAACTACTTTTGTCACTTTGTTGCCCTGGCGCATGATGTAGATACCTTTCTGAAGGTTATCAGCATTTACTACGCGACCATTGAGGTCATAGTAGAATACGGGGGCATTAGCATCGAAAATTACTTCTACAGCGCCTTTATTGGTACCTTTTACGATGAAGTTTTTGATTTCCCAAGTGTCAGCCTGACCATCTTCTGACTGATAGAGGAACCCGATCTTTACTTTACCGGTAGAAGCGATGGGGAATTCACCTGCATTTGCGAAGTCCCAGGCGCCGGCAGTGGGCCATGTCTTAATGTCAACTTTCACGGGTTCTGCACCGTCAGCGATGATGTAAGCGCCACAGAGGTCTTTAAGGACAGTCTGGAACTTGGCTGCATGGTCGAAAGTGAAGGTAACGTCTTCATAATCTGCGAGGTCAAATTCGGGAGAATAAGCCCATGCTTTTGCAGCAAGGCCTTTTTCTTTGTAGGCGTTGCCTTTGAGGTTTTTGTATTGAGTGTCCCAAAGCCAAACGTAAGTAAGTTCGGAGGGAAGTTCTACATTATCAAATACCCAGTTAGTAGCATCGTTTACGAGGCCGGTATAGATTGAGGGGCCGGCGGGATTGTCACCACCACCGATTATGTCGTCACCAAAGGCATAGGCAGTCACTGATTTGAGACCGAGCACACCGAAATATTTCTCGCGTGAGCCAAGGAGAGTTACCACCTTGCCGAGGATAGAGGGGTCTCCACCGAGTGAGATTACGTCGCGGAGGCTACCGGCGGGAATCTGCACGGGGATACAGAGGTTGTAGTCGGTGCAGTCAGCAGTAGCAGCTACGAGGATATTGGTCTTTGAAACTTCTGTGCCTTCAGCATTGAATACAGCATCCTTGATGGTCTGTCCGGGTACGTAGCCTACAATATAGCCTTTAAGATAGGTATTTGCTACAGCTGAAGAAGGGAGTCCGAGAGCAAAGAAATCTTCTACAGAAAGAGGATTCTGAGCAGAACCGGTCTGTGATTCATCTCCGGGTTGTGTGGTGCTTCCACCGGCAGTATCGGAGATATCGAAAGTAGAGAATTGTACTGAACCTGATACTTTAATAGTCATTGACTTAACCGGGGTAGTACCTTTCCATGTGAGCTTGTTGGTAGCAAAGGTAATGGTTCCCTCATCAGATGTAGCAGAGGGGTCGCTTTTTACAGTACCGCTCATCACAATCTCAGCCATATCTGTAGTAGAAGAGATAGTCATGGTGCATCCGTTGTAAAGGCGGATAGTGGGGGTAGCGGCATTGTAGTATGCAGCTGCGGTGCCTGTCGCGGGTGAGGTGAAAGTGAAATTGTAATTTCCGATAGTCAGCGACTCAAGGGGCTGCCAACGCTCGTTTTGTTTAGTAGAACCGTCTTCGTTGAGTTCTTTTTCGTAGTGAGTGCCTTCGATAGCTTCAGCATTTTTAGCGCTAATGGTAACGCTTTCTGCGCTTGCCATGCCGGCTCCGAGAAGAACCACTGACAATGAGAGTAAAAATTTCTTCATATATTTTATTTTAAGTTAATATTTAGTGACTTACAAATCTAATGTACAGAAATGCAGGTCGCCACAAAATTACAAATATTATTTTGAATATCAAGAAGAAAAAATGATATAATTTGATATTATTGTAAAATATTTATGATAAGTAGCTATATTATAAACAATACTATGAGAGGCAGACCGTTGATTCGTAACCTTGAAAATATCCACAAATCATATATAATTATCTTCAAATAAAGAAAATGGAGAGACGCGACGGCTCTTGGCATCGGTCTCTCCATAATGAGATAATATAAGTGAATTATTTACTCTTGATATATTCGTCAATAGCTTTTGCAGCCTTACGGCCGGCACCCATTGCAAGAATCACAGTAGCAGCTCCGGTCACGGCATCGCCTCCGGCAAAGACACCTTCGCGTGTGGTAGCTCCGTTTTCATCGGCCACGATACAGCCTCGACGGTTGGTCTCAAGCCCCTCTGTAGTATCCTTGATAAGGGGGTTGGGAGAAGTACCAAGCGCCATAATTACTACATCACAGTCAATGTCAAACTCGCTGTCGGGCTTTTCGACCGGGCGACGGCGGCCGCTTTCGTCCGGCTCGCCAAGCTCCATTTCCACACAACGGATTCCTGTGACCCAACCCCGGTCGTTACCGAGAATAGCCACCGGATTGGTAAGCATCCGGAACTCTATGCCCTCCTCCTTTGCATGGTGCACTTCTTCTACACGAGCGGGGAGTTCAGCTTCGGAACGACGGTAAACTATGACAGATTCAGCGCCAAGTCTGCGAGCAGTGC
>CAYNNV010000145.1:0-2716 GCA_964398625.1 uncultured Sangeribacter sp.
CAGGCGTGAAAGTTCCCCACAAGATCGGCGAACGTCGTGCAGGCGACATCGAGAAGATCTGGGCCGACCCGAAGAAAGCCAACGAAGTTCTCGGCTGGACCGCCCAGGTGCCCATCGACGAGACAATGAAGAATGCCTGGGCCTGGCAGTGCAAAGTCACTGAAAAATAAAATCCGGGTTCTTATCGAAATAACTTATCAGAAGGGTGTGGCGGGAATTTCACTCACCACACCCTTCCTCTTTAATGACTTATTCTGATTAAATTGACTCATGAAAACAAGACTGATATTGCTCCTCCTGCTAATCTTTTCTGCAGGGAATGCTTTCTCTGCCCACATATTCCGCCATCGCGCCGAACCGTCAGATTCCACCCAGATTCTCTTCATCGGCAACAGTTACACATTCTACAACCGTCTCCCCGACATGGTCAAGAATCTTGCAGCATCAGTCGACATGAAACTTGCCCCGAGCTATAGCCTGAAAGGTGGCGAGACTCTGAAAGGGCATCTCGAGACTGATTATCTTCTGGAACAACTTAAAAAAGGAGGATTCGACTACGTTGTGATTCAGGAAGCGAGCTATCCACCCTCCTACCCCACAAAATACGTTGTCGAGAATGTATATCCCTACGCCCATCAACTTGACAGTCTCGTGAAAGCCGGTTCACCGAACGCAAAAACAATTTATTACATGACATGGGGTCATAAAAACGGAATAATCAACAGTCAGACCGACTATCCTCTGAACAAGACCTACAAAGGGATGCAAGACCGCGTAGCGTTGACATATCTTGAAATGGCACACGAAAACGGCGGCCTGTGCGCGCCCGTAGGATTGGCATGGGAAAGGGTGAGAAACGAACGCCCCGACATAAACCTCTACGCCAAAGATAACTCTCATGCTTCATTAGAAGGCAGTTACTTAGCCGGTTGCACAATACTCAGCACCATCCTCGGCCGCCCGTTCACCTCCGGCTACTACGCCGGTCTCCCCGCCGAAACGGCCCTCTACCTCCAGAAAATCGCCGGCGAGACCCTCACCGCCAACCGTTCGCTTCTCGGTCTCAACTAATCACACCCTGAGATTATCCAGGAGTCTAAGCCACGGGCCGATGTAGAGAAGTTGGCGCCGATCAATATGAGCTCGCGGGAATCAGTGGAAAAACGGCCCGCATAATCACGTTGGCGAATCTGCTCTAATGCCTCCTTGGCTGAGCCATTATATTTAAACTCAAATATATAAATGAATCTATATGTGCGAACCACCAGATCGGTTCGTCCGATATTGGTGTGCTCCTCAACTCTTGCATCTGCACCTAACAGAGTGAACAGAATGTATATGAGATTCTGATAAAACTTCTCGCTGTGCTGTTCGTATGGCACAGCCTTTACCATCGCGCACAGGCGATTCATGAACTCATCTACTTTACCCTCGCTGATTTCCCTTTGGAATTCCCATATCGAGAACGTACCATTAAGCTCCGACATTTGAGGTAGATATAATGGTTGAAGTTGGCGGGCAAAGCCAGTCTCAACTTCTTTGTTTGGAAAATGGAGTTCGTAGCCGTGCCCGTTCGCGCTCTTGATGGTTAGATAGCCGGTTTGAAAAAGAAGCGGAATTGGATTGGGGTCATTTATTCCTACTGAAAGCAACTGATCGTCGCTGCATCGGCTATAGTTCAATGATTCAAGCAGCAAAGCGGATTTCTGAACTCTTCTGGCAAGAAATGTCGGTGTGCCGGTCTGAAACCAATAATACCCGAACTTTTCATCCGCTAAAGCATTCAGTACGCTGAAAGGATTATATAGCAGGCTTCCACGCGGTGCGAACTTATATCCGTCATAAAATTCCCTGAGAGTTTCTGTAGCTTCCTCTAAAGACATATTCCAACTGTCTGCAAGCCTTTGAATACTTGGGGTAAACGCCTTCATCAATTCTTCATGTGTCCATCCGCAAATATCGGCAAATTTATCCGATAAGGAAATGTCTCTCAAATTATTAAGGTCGCTGAATACTGAGACTTTATTAAATCTTGCCACTCCTGTAAGTATGGCAAAACGTATGTATCGGTCCAATGATTTCAACACCCCGAAGAAACTTTTGAGAATTGCCTGATTTTTCTCAAATAGATTCAGATTACCTTCTATCTCCAACAAAGGCTTATCGTATTCATCCACCAATATCACCACCTGTTTTTTTGTGGTTTCGTGAATCACCTTAATAAGCCGGCTAAATCTGCCGGAAAGGGTATTTTCCAACTCGCTGACACCGTATTTCAATTCATATTCCCTAAGAATACGGTCGAGAATATTTGACAATCCATCTTCAAGAGTGTAGTTTTCAGCATTCAGATCAATGTGGATTACCGGATTCCCTGACCAGTCTACATCCATTGAATCGATATCAAGACCCTTAAACAACTCCCTGTCACCATCGAAAAATGAATGAAGCGTTGAAAGCATAAGGCTCTTCCCGAAGCGGCGAGGCCGGCTTAGAAAAATATACTGTCCCCCTTCCAAAAGCATCGGAATAAAGCGGGTCTTATCAATATATGTATAGCCATTCTCAATAATCTTAGAGAACGTCTGAATCCCAATCGGATATCTCTGCGGAATCATTCAGCTGTCAACTTTTAATTTCTCTCCACAAATATAACAAATATTGGCGATTCTGCCAATATTTGTTATATTCGCGAGTCGGCAAAGAGCGGACGTCG
>CAYNNV010000145.1:2816-5328 GCA_964398625.1 uncultured Sangeribacter sp.
TTGGCGATTCTGCCAATATTTGTTATATTCGCGAGTCGGCAAAGAGCGGACGTCGGCCGCAGGCCGGTGCGCGGTGCCGAAAGGCACTTTGACCGACCGCAAATTTAATAAAATTTTATTAATTTTACTGCCGAATTATACCTCACTTATGGAAATATCTTCGCATTTACATTTCAGCGAGTGCATACCGCCTGAAAAAAATACCGATAGTTTGCAGTCAATAGCTATGTTCAATTCGGAGATAGCTAAAGGGCGGCAGGTTATAGCCATCGTGGCTATGGCCAATGGAGGCGCGATAGGACGCGCCGGGTCGTTGCCTTGGAGATTGCCGGAAGATATGGCTCATTTCAAGGCGTTTACCATGGGGCATCCCATTATCATGGGGCGCAAGACATGGGAGTCGCTTCCAAAGCGACCGCTCCCGGGACGTCGCAACATTGTGATTTCCCGTTCGCCGCTTTATGAGGCTGAAGGTGCCGAAGTGTTTCCCTCTGTTGAAGCCGCTATAGCTTCTTGTCCGGCTTCCGAAACACCGGTAATCATCGGCGGGGCACAGATCTATGTGGCTGCCTTTCCATTCTGCTCAAAAATAGTGGTTACTGAAATTGATACCGATATTCCCGATGCCGATACTTTCTTTCCCGAAATTTCTCCGGCGGAGTGGACGCGCACTGAAGACAGCGAGCGCCTCACCTCCAAAACCGGTCTCAATTACCGCTTCGTGACGTATAGTAAAAAGTGAGAGGTGAGAAGTAGAGTCGCGGTATGCCACGACCGCAGCAAACACCCGGAGACAAACATTGTGTCCAAAACTCCTAACTCCTAATTCCTAATTAACAAGATGAAGATAGCATTGGTATGCAAATCAGACTCCACGGGAGGGGCGGCAGTGGTGTCGTTCCGCCTGATGAATGCTTTGCGTGCCCAAGGCATTGATGCGCGTTTGATAGTGGCGGAAAAACTGACGGATTCTCCATACGTAATTTGCGCGGCAAGTCCTAACCGAGCTTCAATCCCTTTTGTGATCGAGCGATTGGGAATTTTCGCGCGTAACGGTTTCAACCGTTCCACCCTCTTTCAGATTGACAACGGTGCCTGCGGTTTGTCCCTTCACAAGATTCCATTCTTAAGAGAAGCCGATGTTATCTGCCTCAACTGGGTTAATCAAGGATTACTTTCTCTTAAGGGTATTAAAAAGTTGGGGAGCACGGGGAAAAAGATAGTCTGGACCATGCACGATATGTGGAACATGACCGGTATCTGTCATCATGCGGGCACTTGTACGCGTTTCCTCGCCCCCGACGGCGAATGCGGCTTATGCCCTCTGCTCGGCAAGAAGGCCTCAGCGGATGATCTTTCTCACCGCACGCTCCTCAGAAAGCAGAAACTTTACACCGAGGTTCCGATAACGTTCGTGGCTGTAAGCAATTGGCTTACTCAGACAGCGAGGAAATCTACCTTGATGCAAACGGCCGATATTCATGTTATCCCTAATGCTTTCCCGAACGAATATCTAAAAAAGGAACCGCGGTTGCTTGCAACTGCTGACCATGAGCCGGATGCTAACAAGATACGAATAATTTGCGGGGCGGCGCGACTGGATGATCCTGTAAAGGATTTCCCCACGCTGGTTAGGGCCACGCAGATTTTAAAAGAAAAATGGCCGAAAGTGGCTGAAAGGCTCGAAATCGTAACATTCGGCGGAATAAAAGATGCATCCACTCTGGATCATATCGCTCTCAACTCAAAACATTTAGGAAAAGTGGCACCGGAGGAGATTCGTGGAATCTATGAATCTGGAGACATCGTGGTTTCCACCTCCACTTGGGAGACTCTGCCGGGCACACTCATCGAGGGTCAGGCCTGGGGGTGCATTCCGGTGGCGTTCGACCATGGCGGCCAAAGCGACATCATCGATCACCTTAGCACAGGTTATCTGGCTCCCTGGAGCGACGATGAAGAGGCGCGTGCCATAGCTATCGCTAAAGGCATCGTATGGGCAGCCGAGCGTGCCGGCACTTTAAATGACATAATGCATAAAAGCGTTTGCGACCGCTTCTCGGAAGAAGCAGTCGCAAAGCAATATATTTCATTATTTCAAGTAATAAGTGAGAAGTGAGAAGTGATAAGAGGTATAAATCTTATATCCTTAATACTTTATTCTTCATACTTACGCTAATATAGATGCTTAATGCGGAGCATTAAGCATCTATATTAGCGTAAGAGGCGTGTTCCTCGATGAAGTCGCGGCGCGGAGCCACTTCCTCACCCATAAGCACCTGGAATGTACGGTCAGCCTCGGCAGCATTTACGAGCGTAACCTGCTTGAGCATACGGTTTTCCGGATCCATGGTGGTCTCCCAAAGCTGCTCGGGGTTCATCTCACCAAGACCTTTATAACGCTGAAGCTCGAGTTTACGGCGGTCGCCACCACACTTGTCGTCAACAAAACGCTGTACCTGCTGGTCGGTCCAGCAGTAATCGAATATGTTTTTCTTACCCTTAACCGTGC
>CAYNNV010000146.1:0-3491 GCA_964398625.1 uncultured Sangeribacter sp.
AGATGCAGGGCCGAATACAGGATGTTACATATCCACGGGCATCTACCGTTGCTCACCCCTTGACTATTGATTGAAATTTTGCGAGAATTTCGAGACGTCAAGAACAAGCGCGGATAAACGCTTTCAATTTATTTATACTTCCGCTCCTCTTTACCCCAACCGGGGCTTCTGCAAGCGGTTGTGTTTGCAAAGTTAGTAATCTTTTTTAATATTTCAAATTCGGGTGCAAGGCGTGAATCCACTTCCGTGAATTCATCCTCGAGCAGGAAGTGTAATAATTATATCAGTTGAAGTTGAAGTCGTCGTAAATGTCGGTGCGCTTGATGTCGGCAATTATTGCAGGATTTATATCTACATACCCCTTGGCTATTATCTCGCGCAAATAGAGCGAATCAGGCACTCGGTTCAGGAAGTAGTGACTATCATCACCATCGGATACATGAAGTGACTTTACATTCCTGTAAATCAGCAGATTGTTTTTCGCTCTCGTCATAGCCACATAAAGGCATCGCCGTTCTTCCTCTATGGCATCTTCTCCGCAAAGTATAGCTTTTTGCGTTGGATAGGTAAATACTGAGGCATTAATTATGAAGACCGTATCAGCCTCAAGTCCTTTTGCTGAGTGAATGGTTGACAGGATTACATGATCCTCTACCTTTGAGCCCTCCTTTCCGGAAGTCTCCAACTTAGGGTCAAGCACATATTCGCTTATAAATTCTCCAATGCTTCCGGAAGCAGTTGCCACGTCCTTAAGCACAGGGAAATCATCTTTGCGCCAGCTCCATTCGTCACCATAAATCTCTCTGAGGCGTTGATTCATCACCTCTAAAGCAGCAGAAATCGCTGCCGAAGGATTGTAGTGGCAGTCTGAAATTCTGCGAAGAGTCTCTGTTATTTCGTCTCTCAAATTTTGTGAGGAAAGTAGTTCTATCGAATCTTCCAAGCTTTTTGTCTCCACTATTTTCCCGATGATTGAAGCGGCTTTTACCGGCCCAATACCCTCCCAAAGCTGAAGGTATCTTGACCAGGCAATCTCGTCAAGATAGTTTGATACGATTCGCATTGGAGCCACTATATCGCGTATGTGGCGTGAGGCCATTATTGAGCGGCCGCCATAGATTGTGTAGGGAATCTTGTTTTTAATCATAGCGCTCTCCACTTTCTTGAGTCCGTAGAGAGAACGTGACAGCACGAGAAAGTCGCTCCATTCCAATCCCCGAAGTCTTACGCCGTCGAGCATTTGAGCGGCAATGTCATTGGCCTCCTCTCTCTCTCCTCCCCAATGGATAAGTTTGGGGAGTTGTCCGGAGCCTCTTACTGCCTGCAACTCTTTAGAGTAGTCAAGTGGAGAAGTTCTTAATAGCCAGTTTGAGAGATCAAGTATCTCCTGAGTACTTCGATAGTTGAGAGTGAGCTTCATAATTTCGGCCTCAGGTACGACTTCAGTAAATCTATGCACACTTTTGAAGTCCGCACCTCTGAAGGCATAAATGGATTGAGCATCATCACCCACGCAAAAAAGATGGCAGTAGGGATAGAAGCTGCTTAAAAGCTCATATTGCAGCGGATTCGTATCCTGCATCTCATCAATAAGGATATGGTCATATGCACCGGCCACTACGCGCGCCAATTCCGGATTGGTATTCAGGTATCGGCATAGTGCCAACAGGATGTCGTCATAATCCATATAGTGCCGGCTTTTCTTATATTCCAGATACATAGCGATAATTCCCTGAAGCAGTGAACGCTCGGAATCAACATTCTTTGAAGCAGGTGCATTATCATAGAGCCGCATTCTAATAGCATCTGACAGTGAGCAACGAGCATTCACGGCGTAAGAATAAACTTCCTGCACCATTTCCGGTTTTATATGTTTACCTTCAGAATCCTTTGCTTTCCATTTTTTTCCACAAAGGAGTTTGAAGCAAGATATTTGATCATCTTCATCAAGCAAGGTATAAGAGCTTTGAGGGAAGATATGGCTGTAAGTTTTTATAACTGACATGGCCCAGGAGTGGAAAGTCTGTCCTGTGAGTCCCTCCGCCTTTGTGCCTTGGAGCTCTGTCGCTATTCTTTCCACTATCTCGTTGGCAGACTTACGTGTAAAAGAAAGAATTAGAATACGCTTAGGATCAGTTCCGCTCAGTATTAGATGCTTGGCGCGGGCAATTATTGTGCGGGTCTTGCCGGTACCGGCACCAGCAAGTACAAGTAGGTGACGACCACTATATTCAGCAGCGGCGCGCTGTTGTAAGTTCAGATTGTCCATGATGTGATAATCAGAATAATGTAAGTGCAAAAATAACAAAATAATACTGCATTATCAAGACCGGAGGGTTAAACCATATAATCAAATCATAAACATCTGACCTTAATATAAATAAAAGCTGTGCCAAAATTAGTGATCTTGACACAGCTTTAAATTCTGGATATTCTTCTTGCGAATTATTCTTCCAAAAGTTCCTGACGGATGCCTGCCATCTTGAAATTATGACTTCGGATAAAGTCTACAATCCTGTCGCGCATATCACTTTCCCTCACATCTGCAAGAATACGGCGAACGGCATTTTCCACCGATGTATTACTCTGATAAAGATGGCGCAGGCATTTAGCAATCTCCTCAATCTCTTCATCGGTATATTTCCCGCCACGAGAAAGTATTATTGCATTGACTCCGTCATATACAATAGGATTATGAGCCATAATTGCAAAGGGGGGCACATTTGAGTTTACGCGAGTACCACCTTTGATAAGTGCCCATTCCCCTATTGAGCAACGTTCGTGCATAAGAGCGTTAGAAGAGAGAATTGTATAATCGCCAATCCTGCAGTCGCCGGCAATTTTTACAGCATTCCCCAATACACAGCTACTTCCTATCACTGAGTCATGACCGATATGGCATTGAGCCATAATGAATGATCCGCTTCCTATCGTTGTCGCACCTCCGGGGCGTATGGCTCTGTTGATAATTACATGTTCACGAATCTTATTATTGTTACCTATTATGCAGTCGGTAGCTTCACCTTTCCATCGGAAATCTTGTGGCTCAGCACCAATTACAGCACCCTCGTAGATAATATTGCCAATACCCATTTTTGTGCCTCTCAATATAGAAGCATGGGAACGAACTATGCACTCATCACCTATTACTACGCCTTCATCAATATATGCGAACGGGCCGATAGTGACATTGTTTCCTAATTTGGCGCTCGGATTTACAAACGCTAATGGACTTATATTTGTCATAGAGTATCTGTTTAAACGTGAAATTATCTTCCTCCCCCCATTGCTTGGTAAAGATTGACAAAGGCTGCTACCTTGGAATGCCAAGCCTGAAGCGATGAAAGCTGAGCCTGCAAAAGTCCGGAGCGTGCTGTCAGTACCTCAAGATAAGTAGCCTGTCCGAAAGTGAGAAGTTCCTGAGTATATTCTACAGATTTCTCAAGAGCCACTATCTGATTGCTCAGCTGAGTTCTTTTCTCTTCATTGTA
>CAYNNV010000146.1:3501-5306 GCA_964398625.1 uncultured Sangeribacter sp.
GCTGAAGCATTCATTACAGTATATTCAAAAGTGTTGAGTGCTTTTTGCTGTGAAAGTTTCGCAGCTTCAAGTGTAGCTATGTTCTTACCGCGGGAGAAAATTGGTGCAGTGAGTTGACCTGCAAGTTGTATAAACCATTCACCCGGATTTTTCACAAGCGATCCAAGCAAATTAGTGAAACCACCCTGTGCCGATATTACAAGTGAAGGATAAAATGCTGCACGAGCAATGTTTGTGGCGTAGTAGGCTGAAGCCATATCAAGTTCGGCAGCCTTCACATCGGGACGACCGGCAAGGTATTCCATTGGCACACCTTCGGTAACATAAACGGGCAGAGTAAAGTCAAGATTTGAACCAACAGTCCATGTCTGCGGGAAGTGATTAAGTAGTAGGGAGAGTGTGTTCTGTGTCGTAATTATGGTATTCTTTATATCCGACTGAGATGCGAGTATGGAATAATAATTAGCCTCAGATTGCACTACTGCAGCTTCATTTACACGTCCGGCATTTTTTAGTAATCGCATTGTCTCTACCTGTTCCTGCCAAATGTCGGAAGTTTTCTCCATAAGCTCAAGCTGCTGCTGGAGAAACATTATGGAGTAATAGCAATTAGCAACTCCGGCAATAAGCTGCGATCTTACAGCTTGCGTATATGCTTCAGCTAATTGTACTCCCACTTCCGCAGTACGCTTATTGTTGAGCATTTTTCCAAAAATATCAACTTCCCAGCTCACTGCAAGGGGCAAGGTATACGACCAGTTCATTTTACTTCCTCCGTAGCTTGCGGTCCCGCCGTTGGGATTGAAAGAAACGGCAGGGAAATATGAAAGACGAGCCCCTTTCAATTGAGCGCGGGCAATATCAACGTTGATTTTTGTATTTTCAAGATTGATATTTCGCTCAAGTGCCATGCGGATCAAATCTTGCAACATGGGATCTGTGAATACCTCCTCCCATTGTGTATCATACACAGCCAAACTATCTATCGCTGTCTTGTAATTCGATACTATTTCGCTCTGTTCAGTGGGAAGCTCGAATTTCTTGTAGAGCTGGCAGCCGCCCAGCGGAAGAGCGACTACCAACAACATAAGGATTTTATATATCTTGTTCATTGAATTATTAGATTCAGTCATGTTTAATACTGTATTGCTCAATTTCAGCCGAAAGTGCTGCATTGTCCTTATCGGTCCATTTCGGAGGAGCAATCTTCTCATGCAATGTGCGGAACATCACAAATAGCGCAGGAACTATAAGAACTTGTAGAATCATACCGATCAACATACCGCCTACAGAACCGGTTCCGAGTGCCTGATTACCGTTTGCCCCGGCTCCGGTCGCAAACATCAGCGGAAGAAGTCCGATAATCATAGCGAGTGACGTCATAAGGATAGGACGGAGACGTGCCACAGCACCCTGAACTGCTGCATTTACTATGCTCATGCCGGTCTGCCGACGTTCAAGTGCAAACTCTACTATGAGAATTGCATTTTTCGCAAGAAGACCAATAAGCATAATCAGCGCAATCTGAAGATAAATATTGTTGGCAATATCAAAGATGTCTGCAAAAATAAATGTACCCATAAGACCGAAAGGCACTGAGAAAATTACTGCAAATGGAAGCAGGTAACTCTCATATTGAGCAGACAGAATTAGGTAAACGAAGAGCAGCACAAGTCCAAAGATAAATGCTGTACCACCTGCCGATGATGAAGATTCCTCGCGTGAAAGACCCGAATAGTCAAATGTATAACCGGCAGGTAACGTCTCTTCAGCCACTCGCTCAATTGCTCTGATAGCTTCACCTG
>CAYNNV010000147.1:0-5233 GCA_964398625.1 uncultured Sangeribacter sp.
TTACAATTAGGAAATGAATGGTCTTTTTTATCCTACCATTTTACAATTAATCTGAATAATAGATAATTAGCACTGAAGATTGAAAGGGATACGATTCTTCGGGTCGCCGCTGTATTCCGAGGGTTGCGCTGCACACCACCCACGGTAAACGATAACATCGTACCTTTCGGCACTCTGTGTGGGGGGATCGCTTTCCACGGATTACGTCCTTTTAGGACTTCATTCGCGGTTTTACGGTAACATCGCCCACTCTGTGGGCTAATTGTCTAAGAATTAACGCATAGCCACAGATGCCTCTGACCTCGTCTCTCAGCCTTATCAATGCCATCATCCCCGTGGGCTAATGCCTCCCGGCTCCTCCGGAGCTTCTACTCGTAGTCGTGTCTTCGCCTCTCAACCTTCGGCCATGAGCAGACTATCCGCATTAGCTCCGCGAGGAGCGATGTGGAAATAGCCCCGAGAGGGGCGTTATCGTGTTTAACCGCGGATGGAATCCCGCAGGGATTTTCCCGGGCGTGACGCCGACAGGCGAACCCACGGATCGTATTATAGAGTCCTTTCTTAACAAATTAGCACTTATTAACTATGATTGTTTTTTTTTGGAATGCCCGGGCGATATAGTTATTCAGTGTTGTTTTGATTTCTCTCTCTCTTTGAGAAGAAGGAACCTTACGTCAGTCATCTTATAGGAGTAGCGGCGTGTTTTATTGTCCTTAAGCTCCTGCCATGAAACAAGACATTCGCGTGTCATTCTTACTTCATATTTCTCGCACTCCCAAGTAGTTCGTATAGAGAATTCTGACTATGTTATCATCAACAGTACTAAGAATATTGAAGCATTAAGATATAGAGATTTTATCTCCTGTTTCGAGGTTATGGTCTTGCGCAAGGGCATGAAGATATTCAAGATTCAAAGAGTCGGGAAGACTATTTTGTGCCATTGTAACGCCTGCCCTGACTACAGACCCATTGCGTCGGGGGTCGGAATTTGTGGACAGTACGGCCAATAGATTAGAAAAAATACCATAGCAATATAAAAGCCGTAATTATTGCTAAATGTGGCAATTATAATAACGATAGCCACTGAATAAATAGTAAAGAAGTCTTAAAAATGCGAAAAATTAAAAATAAATTTGGTGAAAAGAAAAATTAGTTGTAACTTTGTCGCGCAAAACAGAAATACTGGAGAGGTGGGTGAGTGGCTGAAACCACCAGTTTGCTAAACTGACGTAGGATATCTTCCTACCACGAGTTCGAATCTCGTCCTCTCCGCAAAAAAAGAGATGAGCCGATAGGCTTGTCTCTTTTTTTTGCATATCTATAGGACGAGATGAGAACGAGTAGAGTTCGTAATCGCGGAGCGCTTTGCCAAAGCAAAGAAGGTAGGAAGAAATTAGCTCAGGAGGAGCGATGTTACTGTAAAGCCCCGTGAAGAGCGAAGAGTAACACGGGGAAAGGCGAAAATACAGAGTGCCGAGAGGTACGATTTTATGGATAGCCGGGGATAATGCCCGCAGGGCGAGTCCGGGGAAAGCTGAGCGGATGATGTTATAATGCACCTACGCCTTAGCCTCACCCTTACGATCATTCAACATACCAACCTTCGTCCACAGGCTGACTAATCCGTATTACCCCTTGAGCAGCATACGGAGATCGTGGAGTTTAGCCAAAGCTTGTATAGGCGTGAGATTGTCTATGTCAAGATCGATTATGGAGTCTCTTACCTGATGCAGAAGCGGGTCGTCAAGTTGGAAGAAAGAGAGTTGATAGCCGTCAGCCGATGCATTGATTTCACCATGAGCCGGTTTCCCTACACCCGTTTCCGGCGTGGAGGCTGAATTTTCAAGCCGCTCAAGCACGGTATTGGCGCGCTTTACTATTGATGGGGGAATTCCGGCCAAGGCAGCCACGTGTATACCGAAGCTATGAGCAGAGCCGCCCGGAAGAAGTTTGCGCAGGAATACTACTTTCCCTTCTATCTCCTCAACAGCCACATTAAAGTTGCGGATTCTTCGGTAAGCCTTCTCCATTTCATTAAGCTCATGATAGTGAGTGGCAAAGAGAGTCTTTGGACGGCAGCGACCGTTTTCGTGGATATGCTCTACAATAGCCCAGGCTATAGAAATACCATCGTAGGTGGATGTGCCGCGTCCTAATTCATCGAAAAGAATAAGCGAGCGTTCCGACATATTATTGATAATGGCTGCGGCTTCATTCATCTCAACCATAAAAGTTGACTCTCCCTGCGATATATTGTCGGAAGCACCGACGCGTGTGAAAATCTTGTCAACAATGCCGACAGATGCGCTTTCAGCGGGCACAAACGAACCGGCTTGCGCCATAAGGGTAATAAGTGCCGTCTGGCGCAGCAGTGCTGATTTACCACTCATATTCGGGCCTGTAATCATCATGATCTGAGCTTCGTCAGAGTCAAGTTTCACATTGTTGGCAATGTATCCTTCGCCTGGAGGGAGCGTGCGTTCAATTACCGGGTGCCTGCCGGCAACAATTTCAATGCGTAAGGATTCATCTACTTTGGGCCGCACGTATCTGTAATCTACGGCGCAGTCGGCAAGCGCACACATCACGTCAAGATTTGCCACAACCGCAGCATTGCGCTGTATGGGGAGGGTATTTTCTACAATATAATCAAGGAGTTCCGTGAATAGTCGTGATTCAAGCATCTCTATTCTTTCCTCTGCCCCAAGTATCTTTTCTTCGTATTCTTTCAGCTCCGGAGTGATATAGCGTTCGGCTGAGACGAGCGTCTGCTTGCGCATCCACTCCTCCGGCACCTTCTCCTTGTGAGTATTTCTCACCTCCATATAATAGCCGAACACATTGTTGAATCCGATCTTCAATGAAGTGATTCCCGTCTTTTCCACTTCTCGTACAAGGATATTATTAAGTGCCTGCTTACCACCGCGTGAAATGGCACGAAGCTCATCAAGTTCTGTATTGACACCTTCAGCAATAAAATTCCCCTTGTTGACCAAAGCCGGAGCATCATCGCGAAGTGTGTTGGCAATCCTTTGTGATACATTGTTGCAGGGATCGATGACAGAAGCACTCTTGCGGAGAGCACCGCAGGGGAGGGGTGATAAAATCATCTTCAGCTCCTCGCAGAGATGGAGAGCATCCTTGAGGTTGACGAGGTCGCGCGGACCGGCACGACGCACCGAGATGCGTGCTATAAGGCGCTCCATATCGCCGATACGCGCAACTGCTGAGGCCAGACGCGAAGCTGTATCTCTGTCGGCGCACAAAGCTTCCACAGCATCAAGCCGTGCATTAATTTCTGCAGTATCAAGTAGCGGAAAAAGGAGGCGACGGCGGAGCAATCTTGCACCCATTGACGAAGAGGTGCGGTCAAGAATGTCGAAGAGGCTCTTCCCTTCGCGTTGTAAGGGTTCGGTGATTTCAAGATTTCTTACTGTGAAATTATTGAGATGCACGTAGTTCCCTTCGTCAATACGTGAAATGGAAGATATGTGGCGAGTGTCGGTATGGTGAGTGGAGTCAAGATAGTAAAGCAAAGATCCGGCAGCTATGACGGCGGCAGGCATATCAGCTATTCCGAAGCCTTTGAGTGATGATGTAGAAAATTGTTTTAGAAGGCGGTCATTGGCTGCTTGTGTGGTATAAACCCAGTCGTCAAGTTCAAAGCGCGGGCAACGCGGCGAAAATATCTGTGTCACTCTGTCTTTTAGCCCGCGCATTGACAGGAGCTCCTTTGGCGACATATTTCCCAGAAGTTTAGCTGCGTATTCTTCCGAGCCCTCCGCGCACAGGAATTCACCGGTCGATATATCAAGAAATGCTACCCCTATTCGGGAATGGTCGCCGAAATGAATACCTGCAAGGAAATTATTATCACGGTCGTCAAGAAGAGTCTCCGAGACGTTGACACCGGGAGTGACGAGTTCTGTAATTCCGCGCTTAACGAGTTTTTTTGTAGCCTTTGGATCTTCGAGCTGCTCGCAGATAGCCACTCTCTTGCCGGCTCTGACGAGCTTGGGGAGATATGCATCAAGCGCGTGGTGCGGGAATCCGGCCAGCTCCACATACTGAGCAGCGCCGTTAGCGCGTCGAGTGAGAGTGATTCCCAAAATTCGCGAAGCCTCTATTGCGTCGTCGGAGAAGGTCTCGTAGAAATCGCCGACGCGGAACAGGAGAATAGCATCAGGGTGCTTGCGCTTGATTTCGGCATACTGCTTCATCAAGGGTGTTTCGACAATTTTCTTGGCCATGGCTACCTTGTCGTGATGTTAGGGTTTAAAAAAGTTGATCAGACTCGTGGCTACACTTACATATATGATTAGGCCTACTACATCGTTGGTGATCTGAATAAAGGGGCCTGTAGCAAGAGCCGGGTTGATCTTCAGTCTCTCCAGTGTGAGCGGGACGAGAGTGCCGAAGACTGTTGCAAATACCACAACGCAAAATAGAGATATTGCTACTGCAAAAGGCACGGCGAGATCGGTCTGGGTGAAATATACGTAAACAAAAGTGAGTGAAGATATTACAATGGCATTAAGTAGAGCTACAAGTACTTCATTGCCTATCTGCTTCCATGTGTTTTTTAGGTCAAGGCGCCCGTTGGCGAGGCCTTGCACTACGATAGCAGAGGCCTGCACGCCGACATTTCCACCCGTACCGCCAATGAGAGGGATGAAGATGGCCAATGCAGTGACTGCTGCGATCTGAGCCTCGAAACCGCCGAGGATAAGTGAGTTGATGATTCCTCCCACAATCCCTATCAGTAGCCAGGGGAGGCGAGCCTTGGTTTGAGTGAGCACTGAGTCACCGGCATCAACATCGGAAGAAATACCGGAGGCGAGCTGGTAGTCGCGTTCTGATTGTTCACGCACTTCGTCCATCACGTCGTCTACGGTGATTTGCCCTACCAGACGCCCGATGCTGTCAACTACGGGCATGGCTACAAGGTCGTATTTCTCAAAGTCAATTGCTACATCGTCAATTGGAGTATCGGCCTTCACTGCCACAGGGTCATCCTCCATCACAGTCTTGATTTTGGATACTGACGGGTCAGTGATCATTTTCTTAAGAGGCAGGACGCCCTTTAGTCGCCCGTCATCGTCGATCACATAAATATTATATATATCGTCTACTTCCTCGGCTTGATGTCGCATTTCGGAGAGGCATCTTGGCATTGACCAGTTTTCGTTGACCACGATCATCTCTGTCCCCATGAGGCCGCCGGCGGTGTCTT
>CAYNNV010000148.1:0-5233 GCA_964398625.1 uncultured Sangeribacter sp.
ATGAAAAAACTGGAGCTTCAGAGTAATCCTGATGCTACCAACGATGAGCGCGTATACCGTGACATTGAAGAATATACTTCAGGACGTGTTAAACTCAACCCTGATACGTGCCCTCTTTGTGAATATCAGGGAATTGTGCCAGTAGAAGCTGTGAAGAAGAAGAAAAAGAAGTGAGACAATGGCAGTAACCCGTTTCACAGCTTTTAAAATAAGAAATTTTAATTAATCCGTGTCATGACTGTGACACATACAAATATACCGCACGTATGAGTTCATTTGTAGTGGAAGGTGGAAGAAAACTTCACGGTGACATAATCCCGCAAGGTGCAAAAAATGAGGCACTTGAGGTGATATGTGCTACTCTTCTTACCTCCGAGAAAGTTACAATCAGCAATATTCCCGATATCCTTGACGTAAGAAACCTTATTACTCTCCTATCAGATATGGGGGTGAAGATAGAAAGGGTAGACAGTCATACCTACTCATTTCAGGCCGACGATGTAAATCCGGAGTATCTTCGCAGTTCAGAGTTTATATCAAAGGCTCAGTCCCTCAGAGGCTCGGTAATGATTATTGGCCCTATGGCAGCACGCTACGGTGAAGCTATACTTCCGCGACCGGGAGGCGATAAAATAGGACGACGTCGCCTGGATACTCACTTCCTCGGACTGCAGAAATTGGGTGCCGAATTTAAATACAATTTTGAAAAACATATATACGAGATAAAGGCTCCTACCGGTCTTAAGGGTGACTATATGCTACTTGACGAGGCTTCCATCACAGGTACAGCCAACCTCATCATGGCGGCTTCCCTTGCATCCGGCATAACTACTATATACAACGCCGCGTGCGAGCCATATATTCAGCAACTTTGCAAGATGCTATGCCGAATGGGAGCTAAGATTTCTGGTATAGGATCTAACCTTCTTACCATTGAAGGTTCAGAGAAACTTGGTGGAACAGATCATACTCTTCTGCCGGATATGATTGAAATAGGTAGCTTTATAGGAATTGCCGCTATGACGGGCTCAATGATACGCCTCAAAAATGTAAGTGTCAAAGACCTCGGAATTATTCCTGATGCTTTCTCTCGCCTGGGTGTGCATATTGAAATTGAAGGTGATGATATCATAGTCCCTGAACGTAATCATTACCAGATAGAGAATTTTATTGACGGCTCAATCATGGCTTTTGCAGATGCGCCATGGCCCGGTCTTTCACCTGACCTACTCAGCGTCTTTCTCGTAGTAGCAACACAAGCACAGGGGAGTACACTTATTCATCAGAAGATGTTTGAAAGCCGTCTGTTCTTTGTGGATAAGCTTATTGATATGGGAGCAAAGATAATACTTTGTGACCCTCACCGTGCGGCTGTAATCGGCTCCGGAAAGCTCCATTCACTATACGCTACAAATATGGTTTCGCCTGATATTCGTGCAGGCGTGGCTATGCTTATCGCTGCTATGGCTGCGAAGGGAACAAGTGTGATTCAAAATATTAATCAGATTGACCGTGGATATGAACGCATTGATGAGCGACTTAATGCCATTGGTGCAAATATCAAGCGTATAGATGATTGAAGATAAAGATCTTATAGAAATCGGTAAATTTCAACGTCCTCACGGTTTGCGCGGCGAAATCAATATGATTGCCGATGTTGATGATGATGTGATTGCGAATCTGCTCTTTACGATAGTAAAAGTAGAGGGAATTCCTACACCCTTTGAGATAGAGGAATATCGCCCGAAAGGTAGATCAACTATATTGGTGAAATTTCGCGGCGTAGACGATACAGAATCGCTAAGAGCTCTTGTTAACAAACCTGCATACGCTCTTCGATCTGCTTTGCCGGATGATTATGCTTCTGAAGGAAGCTATGCTGCAGATATTGTTGGCTTTCGTTTTGAGGATACCGAAGGAAGGATTACCGGCACCGTAGAGGGAATTGACCTTCAGACTGCCAACGCTCTCCTTATTATCAACGGTGATGATGGTAATAACTATTTGATACCTTTGGCTGATGACCTTGTAGAAATTTTCAATCCGGATGAGCGCCTAATTGTTATGGATTTGCCGGAAGGATTGATTGACATTTAAATTGAAGAATCTGTAAATTCTGTACTGAAATGGAAGAATTTAATATGTATGACGAAGACAATGCTCTGAAATTTATTCGCAAAGCACTTCCGGAGGAAGTTGGCGCAGAATATTCCGATGATGAAATATTATTTATAATAGACTGTATATGGGATTATTATGACGACCACGGTATGCTTAGCCTTTCGGATATAGGTGAAGAAAATGATACGGCAGATCTTGATGATATTGCCGGCTATACAGCCAAAGCAATAAAAAAAGCCGGCATTGAATTGCGTGACGAGAATGAATTACCGCTTATAATTAAAGCAGAAATTGAATATGAAAATTCTTTGGAAGTACTTAATTAATATAAGTTTGTGTCTTTTTGCTATAACTCCCGCTTTTGCACAGACTCCCGATGAACTTGCAGGCTTGTCAAATCAGCGATTGATTAATTCACTTGATCTTGGTAAGCATGCTAAAGCGATAAGTGAATTTCAGTATAATGAGGCAAAGCGTCTCTTGAAAAATACATACGCCAAGGATACAGGTTGTACTATCGAAACTACAAGAAATGGTGAAGTACTAATCATCACCATTCCGGCCGATAAGCTATTTCTTCCAAACGATGAGGAGCTCATGTCGGATTGCAACCGCTGGCTCGATCCGATAAAGAGATACCTTAAAAAGCCTGATATGTATAGAGTACTTTTGGTAATGCACACTGACAATACCGGTTCAGAGGCCTATAATGACAACCTCTCTCTAAAACGTGTTGAGGCAGTGTGGGATTGGTTTGATGCCGAAGGCGTGGATATCTCATATCTTTTTCCTACTGCGGCCGGAAGTTCTTCACCCCTGCCTAAAGTGCCTAACGACACTATGGAAAACAGAGCGCGTAACCGTCGACTTGAGATTTACCTCATCCCGGGAAAGACCATGCTTGACCAGGCAAATCACGGTAGGATAGCACTTTAATAATTTCATCCCATTCATCATAATGAAAGGAATTGTTCTCGCCGGTGGCTCAGGAACGCGCCTGTATCCAATTACAAAGGGTGTAAGTAAACAGCTGCTCCCGATCTACGACAAGCCTATGGTGTATTATCCCATCTCCACCCTTATGCTTGCCGGTATTCGCGAAATTTTGCTTATATCAACCCCGGATGATCTACCTTCGTTTCGTCGGCTTCTTGGCGATGGATCAGACTTTGGAGTAGATCTGCAGTATGCCGAACAGGCTTCGCCCGACGGTCTTGCTCAGGCTTTTATCATAGGGCGGGAATTCATCGGTCATGATGACGTATGTCTCGTACTCGGCGACAATATATTTCATGGAGCCGGATTTTCAAGTATGCTTGAAGGTGCTGTAATTGAAGCGTTGCATAATCGCAATGCTACAGTTTTTGGTTACTGGGTTGATGATCCGGAGCGTTATGGTGTGGCTGAATTCGATGCCTTCGGGAAGTGCACGTCAATAGAGGAAAAGCCCGCAAATCCTAAATCTAACTATGCTGTCACCGGCCTATACTTCTACCCGAATGACGTGGTTGATAAAGCTGCTGCAGTGAAGCCATCGGCACGCGGTGAACTGGAGATAACCTCCATTAATCAAGCCTATCTTGAGGAGGACAGACTAAAGGTACAAACTCTTGGGCGCGGTTTTGCATGGCTCGATACCGGGACTCATGATTCACTTGCTGAGGCCTCGATTTATGTAGAGGTGCTGGAAAAGCGTCAGGGTCTGAAGATAGGTTGTCTTGAGGGTATTGCTTATCGAAAAGGGTGGATAACCCGAGAGGCAATACTACGTGAATCTGAGGTGATGGCAAATAATGCCTACGGCCGATATCTAAAAAAAGTAGTTACAGAAGTGGATCGGTTTGGCTCTGCTAATCTTGATTTTTAATTTGCAGAATAGATGAAGTTTATTCCTACCGATATAGAGGGAGTGATAGTTATTGAGCCCGAGGTAATAAATGATTCCAGAGGTTACTTTTTTGAAAGTTTCTCACAAAGAGAATTCAACAAGGCTACCGGTCAGGATATAGTTTTCGTTCAGGATAATGAATCTTGTAGCAGCTATGGAGTAATCAGGGGCCTGCATTTTCAGGCACCACCCTTTGCACAAGCAAAACTTGTAAAAGTAGTGGAGGGAAGAGTTCTTGATGTGGCTGTTGATCTCCGTGTAGGGAGTACGACATTCGGAAGATATGTAGCGGTTGAATTAACTGGAGAAAATCACATTCAACTGTTTATTCCGCGCGGATTTGCGCACGGATTTGCTGTTTTATCGTCTAAAGCCATATTCCAATACAAGTGTGATTCCTATTATTCACCTGAATCTGAAGGAGGAATTGCATGGAACGATCCGGATATAGGAATAGATTGGAAGCTGGCGGTTGACGAAATAATCCTTTCAGAAAAAGATTGTAATCGCATAAGACTTAGGGATTTGAGGTCACCATTTAATCTTAAGGAATTATGAAAATTCTGATAACAGGATGCAGAGGGCAGCTTGGAAGGGCTTTAACAAATGAGGCCACAAGGGCGCATGAACTGCTACTAACTGATGTTGATACCCTTGATATCACTGATCGGGAAGCGATTGAGTCTATTTTTAGAAGTTTTGCACCTGATATCATTATAAATTGTGCGGCATACACTGATGTTGAAAAAGCAGAAGACCACCCCGAAGCTGCGCGGATGCTTAATGTTTATGCGCCGGTGCAAATAGCTGAAGCGGTGAAGAAACACGGAGGATTTCTAATTCATATCTCTACTGACTATGTATTTGGAGATTCCGGTATAAACCGCCCATTAACTGAAGAGGATGCTACGGCTCCTGTAAGCGTATATGGTTTCACAAAGCTCATGGGAGAAGAAAAGGTAAGGGAAATTTTGCCTAATGATTCAATAATCATACGTACTTCATGGCTTTACAGTCCTTGGGGTAAGAATTTTGTTAAGAAGATGAAAGCCCTTGTCTGCGAAAGAGATTGTGTGAAAGTTGTGGAAGACCAGATAGGCAGTCCTACCTCTGCGTTAGATCTTGCAAAAGCCATACTATCGATAATTGACCGGCATGACCTGCGGGCGATAGCAGGTATTTATCATTTTTCTAACCATGGAGTGTGCTCATGGTATGACTTTG
>CAYNNV010000149.1:0-5208 GCA_964398625.1 uncultured Sangeribacter sp.
AAAGGAAGATAAGACAGATACAGCTCAGAAATAATCGCAATTTAAAATAACCTTTTACTTCATAGCCGTGTCAAACCTATATACTTTGGCACGGCCATTTTTACTAACTAACAACCTAAAATTAATTTATGAAACTTTCCATAAGACGGCTTATTATTTGCGCCACTCTTTTTTTCGCTACGGTTCCTGCTCTTCCCGCTCAAGATTATGACTGGGCATTTATGGGTGATGACGGAAGAATTTACATCACCGTCCACGATGTAAATAACACCGACAATGAATTCTATATACCGGTCAATTTTGGAGTGCTCGACAGCACCGGCAACGTTATCGTCGATGGCGTTAACCGTTGGGTTACTGAAGTCAGAAAGAAACAACCAAAGTATGTGGCTTATGGTGAAAAGGATAAAGGCTACGGTATAATGGATGCAGACTTTAACGTGATTGTTCCCGCCGGATACAATGAATTGAGTGTATTTGGAGATTATGCAGTTGCCCGCACAAATGCCGGTGATGATATCTCAATTTTTCAGCTCCCTGCAATGAAGAAGACGGGGACTATTCCTTCAAAATATAAGGTTTTGAATATCAGCGACGATATGATTCGCTCCTTTACTGAAGAAGACTCTTTCTGTTTCTTCAATCTATCAGGAAAGACCGTCATTCCGAATTCTATCCTTAAAAATTACAATTACGTCGGCGACTTCCAAGATGGCAGAGCTGAGGTAGTTGATGAAAACGAGCTTATGGGATTTATTGATAAGAAAGGCAAGCCGGTCATACCTTGCCTGTATCAGACAAGTGATTATGATGAATCTTTAAACGATCAAGGATTCCATAATGGAATATGCGCTGTGGTAAAAGATGATATGTGGGGAATAATTGATCGGAATGGTAAGACGGTAGTTCCATTTATCTACACCAATTATATTGACAACTCCGGAGACCGAATCGTTGCCTCAAATAATAATTCCGATACCGGCCATAATGAATATATGATTATCAATTCAGCCGGAGAAATTCTTAGCATGCTTCCTGAAGATTATTACAACTATTCAGACGGTATGGTGATTTTTGAAGATGATATAACTAATTACTCCGGCTATAAATCGCCGGAAGGACAAATAGTTATTCCTGCTTATTT
The DNA here is from genome assembly GCA_964398625.1 of uncultured Sangeribacter sp. Lineage (GTDB taxonomy): Bacteria > Bacteroidota > Bacteroidia > Bacteroidales > Muribaculaceae > Lepagella. The sequence goes on from CAYNNV010000149.1 coordinate 1,145, forward strand.
TCAATACGTATCTCTTTGTCAATGGTTACGCTTTAATTTATCTGAACGGTTCGGTTTCTCTTATAGATAAAACCGGGAAAATCATTATACCTCACTTTGCACTTTGGGATTGTCATTTCATGCCGGGGTAAGCAACAATCCCTCTTTATACGAATCGTTGAAGAAAGGTATTAAAGTCTTCAACGATTCGTTTTTATATACCTACTAATGGGTATTTTGAGTTTACAAGAGTGATTTAGTGACATCAGATACATTCTACTACACCAAGTATTTCGTAATTTTGTAATCGAAAAAAATTTGCATTATGAGATTAGCTGATTTAAAACCGGGTGAAACCGGTATAATCACAAAGATACTTGGACATGGAGCTTTCCGCAAGCGTGTAGGAGAAATGGGATTCATCAGAGGGCGGGAAGTGACTTGCATACTTAATGCTCCTCTAAAGGATCCGGTAAAATACTCCCTAATGGGTTATGAAGTGTCGCTACGCAGGAGCGAGGCCATGATGATTGAGGCTATCCCGGAAGCTGAGGGCAAGAAAGAAATTGGGCATTCCATACCTCACACAGAGCAGCATGATACGCAGACCTCACATATCGAGTCACATCATGAAAAAGTAATCAATGTGGCTCTGATAGGAAATCCTAACTGTGGCAAGACCTCTCTGTTTAATATTGTATCCGGTGCTCACGAACATGTAGGAAACTATGCCGGTGTCACTGTTGGCGCCAAGGAAGGCTCAATGCATTATAAAGGATACAAATTCAATATTGTGGATTTGCCCGGCACCTACTCTCTGTCAGCTTATAGTCCTGAGGAACTCTATGTAATGCGTTATCTCGCAAAAGAGACACCGGACGTAATTGTCAATGTGGTGGTAGCCTCTAATCTTGAGAGAAATCTTTTCCTTACCACTGAGCTAATTGATATGAACCGTTCAATGGTGATTGACCTTAACATGATTGACGAGCTGGAACGCTCCGACGTGAAACTGGATTATGAGCAGCTCGGTAAGATGATTGGTGTACCCATTGTGCCAACGCAGGCATCCACAGGCCGAGGTGTTGATAAGCTACTCGACACCATAATTGAGGTTTACGAAAATAGAAATCCTGATGTTCGTCATGTGCATATCACAATGCGTCCCGAAGTGGAGAAAGGAGTGACGGTGATCAAGGATATGCTTAAAGCCGAACCTACTCTTGAGCATAAATTCTCACCACGATATCTTGCAATCAAATTCCTTGAAGGAGACAAGGAGATGGAAGAAGCTCTCTCTCCACTACCCGACTATAATAAGTTACGCGAAGTGAGAGACGAAGAGGCTGAGAGGATAAGTGGTGAACTTGGTGACCATGTCACTTCGGTAATAGCCTCAGAGAAATACGGCTTCATTCAAGGTGCATTGGCCGAGACGATGGTCAATGACAAGAAGCAGGAACAGAAGACCACTAAACTCATCGACTCAATAGTCACCAGCAAACTGTTCGGATTCCCAATCTTCCTCGCAATAATGTGGTTAATGTTCTGGTGCACATTTGAGATTGGAGCTTATCCTATGGAGTGGATAGAGTCTGCCGTGTCTTGGCTTTCAGAATTAATAGGAACCAACATGGCCGACGGGCCCTTCAAGGATATGCTGCTTGACGGTGTAATAGGCGGTGTTGGAGGAGTAATCGTATTTCTTCCCAACATACTTATACTTTATTTCTTTATATCCTTCATGGAAGATTCGGGATATATGGCCAGAGTGGCCTTTATAATGGATAAAGTAATGCACAAAATCGGACTTCATGGCAAATCATTTATCCCTCTTGTAATGGGGTTCGGATGCAATGTGCCGGCTATAATGTCCACAAGGATTATTGAGTCAAAGTCCAGCCGCCTTATCACTATTCTCATTAATCCGTTTATGAGCTGTTCCGCAAGAATCCCTATATATGTACTATTAGTCGGATGTTTCTTCCCTACTCACGGCACATGGGTATTTTTCGGGCTTTATATCCTCGGTATAATTGTGGCTACCATTACAGCTCGCCTTCTTAGAAAATTTTGGTTTAAGGCTGATGAGACTCCGTTTGTAATGGAGTTACCGCCTTACCGAGTGCCTACCGCTAAGGCCACCATTCGCAATATGTGGGTCAAGGCACGCCAATATCTTCAGAAGATGGGCGGCATCATTCTCGTAGCATCAATTATCATCTGGGCTCTTTCTTATTTCCCCAAATATACAGCCGACGAGATTCCTGAGTCATATACTGAAGCTGTAATCAGTGAATTACCGGATTCTAAAGCACTCTCGGCTGAAGATGTAAACTCAATGGTATTAGGGGAATATCAACAGGAGCATTCATATCTCGGTTATCTCGGTAAATTTGTGGAACCAACAGTCAAACCTCTTGATTTTGACTGGAAAGTATCGGTATCACTTCTTGCAGGGGCAGCGGCCAAGGAAGTTGTAGTGTCAACTCTCGGTGTGCTTTACACGGGTGATGGAGACAACTATGATCTCTTGTCAGAACGGATAAAGCAACCTTCACCTGTGTCGGGTAAGACTCCGTTCACCACCGCAAGTGCAGCCGCATTTCTTGTATTCGTGCTTCTTTATTTCCCTTGCATCGCAACCCTTACGGCCATATCGCGAGAGACGGGAAATTGGAAGTATGCGGCATTCTCACTCGTTTATAATACTTTGCTTGCATGGATATTAGCTTTCGCCACTTACCATATAGTCCTGCTATTCTGATATATCAACTTTAGCAGAATCTTAGAGTGGCTGTGTCAAGGTCATCTGATTTTGACACAGCCACAAACGTATACTGCAAATAGTTTATTAATCCGCGTATTGGCGTCGGTAATAATTGAGGTAATCACCTGAAGTGACCTCTTCGAGCCATTTCTTATTAGTCAGATACCATTCAACCGTTCTCCTCAATCCTTCATTCCAGCCAACCTCAGGTTTCCATCCAAGCTCGGTAAACAGCTTGGTATTGTCGATTGCATATCTGAGATCATGCCCGGGACGGTCTTTTACGTAAGTGATAAGTTGGTTAGAATCACCCGACGGACGCGACAGTTGACAGTCAACCTCAGCTATAAGTTCTCGTACAAGATCGATATTGCGTTTCTCATTGTTACCTCCAATGCAATAGGTTTCACCGTCAGCTCCATAATGAAATACCGTGTCTAATGCCGAGGCATGATCTTCTACATAAAGCCAATCTCTTACATTCTCCCCCTCACCATATACCGGGAGGCTACGACGGTTGACAATATTGTTGATAAAAAGAGGAATCAGCTTTTCCGGAAACTGATTGGGACCATAGTTGTTGGAACAATTTGTTATTACTACAGGCAATCCGAATGTATCATGATATGCTCTTACAAAATGATCAGAAGATGCTTTTGATGCAGAATAAGGACTGTGAGGTGAATAAGGGGTTGATTCACAAAATGGAGAGTCGGATGGTTTAAGGGCACCGAATACTTCATCCGTTGATACGTGATGAAAGCGTTTATCTAATAACCCGGTTGGAGATGTATTCCAATGTTTCAGTGCCGTGTTAAGGAGTGTCAGAGTACCCATGACATTGGTTTGGGCAAACAGAAGCGGGTTCGCTATTGACCTGTCAACATGACTTTCTGCAGCAAGATGAATTACTCCGTCGGGCTGATACTTGCTAAACAACGCATCCATCTTTCCGGCATCACATATATCTGCACGTTCAAATCTAAAATTATCATTATGAAATATATCATCAAGATTATGAAGATTTCCGGCATAAGTGAGCAAGTCGACACACACAATCATCGCTTCCGGATGGCTCCTCACAAGTCTACGCACGAGATGACTTCCAATAAATCCGGCTCCGCCGGTCACTAAAATACAATTATAACTCTTCTTATCTGCCATTATATTTTATATCTCTCCGATTATATTTTTTAGTGACTTCTTCCAGTGAGGAATGGGGTAAGGGAGTAATGTCTCTATCTTGGATTTATCCATTACCGAGTAAGCCGGACGAAGTGCCTTGGCCGGAAACTCAGCCGTGGTGCAAGGAAAT
>CAYNNV010000150.1:0-5195 GCA_964398625.1 uncultured Sangeribacter sp.
ATCGCCCTGGATTAGATATTTGGTGTTAAGCATATTGATAACACCCTCATTGAGATTCTTGAACTGGCGCTCAAGAAGGTCATTGTAGCGGGTGAGTTTCGCCGCATGATATCCACCCACGGTCTTGTGAAAATACGAGGAACGGGCACCATAAAGATCATTGAGGTCAAGCACTCGATAGTGACTCTTGTCTTTAAGGATTTCAAGGTCGGCAGCTGTGGGTTGGAATATCTCCTCTGATGAGGGAGTTACAAAGTTCTCGCTGTCGACGTATCTCTTATCCAGAGAGTAGAGATCAATGAGCACGAGTACAGACAGGCAGCTCACCATCATCCATGCCTTGGGAATGGTACGGTTGAAATAGAGCCAAAGAATCGCAGCGCCGCAGATGATGAATATGAGTGAGCGTAGTGCATCGGCTGATACGAGCGATAGGCGTGACTCACGCACTACTTTAATGACTCCGGCAAATTCAGGATTAGAGAAGAGGCCAATCTCGTTAAGCTGTTGAATCTCTGACTCACTGAAAGGCGCTCCCATGATGCCAGGGAATATACATACCAAAAGGCATATAAAAGCCCCTGTACCCATGACTCCGAAAAACTGTGATGAATATTTCTTCATAAAGTCCTGAGTAGTGATAATCTTATGCAGAGCCATCACAGCCATCAGGGGCACCGTAAATTCTACAATTACAAGAATTGAAGATGGAGTCCTGAATTTATTGTACATCGGTACAACATCAACAAAGAGTTGAGTGAGCGACAGAAGATTGTGACCCCATGAAAGCAATATAGCAAGGATGCTGACTGCGAATAGACACCACACCATCGGGCCATTACAGATGAAGAGAGCGAGAATTGCGAGCATCAGCAGAAAAGCACCTACGTATACCGGTCCGTTGGTCATAGGCTGATCTCCGAAATATTGGGGGAAATTCTGAGTATAGGGGAACAATTCGCCTGATACAATGCCGGAATTATACATCTTTTCAGCTTTGGAAGTTTCTGCTACGCTAAGGAGTTCATTATTCGCTTCTATCGGTTTTATAGTAGCTCCTCCCTTTACGTCGGGTATAAGCAAGGTGAGTGTCTCATCAATGCCGTAACTCCATTGTGTGATATAGTTTATATCGGCACCTCCGGATGTTGGCGCAGTACCGTCAGGCGATGTGAGTTCGGTAGATTTTCCTCTAACGGTCTCCTTGGAGTATTCGTAAGTGGAATATAGAGAAGGTGCATTGGCACAAACTCCAAGTATTCCGGCTGCTACCACACAGGCTGTGGCTATACCGAATTGCTTCATCTCTTTCTTTTTCCATGCCATTATGCCGAAAGCTATCATCATCGCTATAATTACGAAGATAAAATAATATGACATCTGCACATGATTGCTCATAAGCTGTAGTGCCCCGAATAGAGCTGCTAAAGCTGTGCCCGGAAGATATTTCCCTCTGTAGCAAAGTACAATGCCACCAATGGTTGGAGGTATGTACATCAGTGTCAGGAATTTCCATATATGCCCTGCGCCGATTATGATGATGAAGTATGAACTGAATCCCCATCCAATAGCTCCAAGCAGGGCAGTATACCATTTAGCTCCGAAGCAGAGGCACAGTATAAAGAAACCTAACATAATGCCAAAGAGCAGATTCGAGGGAGAAGGCAGGCCGAGCGTAAAGATCGATGAGGCTACCGATAAAGCGTCGGAAGAGGGATAAGAAGGCGAAATCTGGAAAGTGGGCATTCCTCCGAAGAGAGCATCAGTCCAGCGTGGTGTTTCGCCGGTCTCAGCCTTTATCAGTTGTGTCTCATGGCCGTTGGCGAGGCCTTGCATCATATCGCTCTGCTGAAGCGAGCGACCCTCGATATTGTCGGGATAGAAAAAAAAGAAGGCTATGACTGCCATAAGCAGCACAGCCAAAAGAGAGTATATGATATTGCGTTTCATTCTGATTAGAGTGAGTCGGAGATGACGTTGATCTGGCGCTGGAAGCTCTGTTCAAGCGATATGAGAGTTTCAGTTTCGGATACACCCTCAATGTTTTGGATATGCTTGTTAAGCAGCGTCATAAGATGCTGATTGTCCTGTACGTAAACTTTCAGAAGTATTGAATATGGGCCGGTGGTGAAGTGGCATTCCACAATCTCCGGTACTTTCTCAAGTTTCTTTACAACTTTGCGATACATAGAGCCATTGGTAAGTTTCACACCTACGTATGTGCAAGTGTTGTAACCGAGCATCTGCGGGTTGATGTGGTATCCGGAGCCGGTTATGACTTTCGATTCCATCATGCGCTGAACGCGCTGATGAATAGCAGCTCTGGAAACTCCACATTCAAGAGCTATATTCTTTGAAGGAATACGCGCATTTTGGGTAATAATATTTAGAATTTTTCTGTCAAGAGCATCAATGCGATCCATGGTTAAGTGTTTTTTTTGAATGACTGGTATTAGAAATAATTTGAAAATTGGTTGGAAATATCTTGGAATTTGATGCAAAATTAAGGTATTTGGTTGTATTGGGCAAATATTTTTCTAAAATAATTTGATGATGTTTTCATTTTGATGTGGCAATGACACAAGCAAGTGTCAAAAGAATAAATTGCCGTACTTATTAAGCCTCAAATTTCTCAGTCAGACTGAGATGGATTATCTTCATAGACATTAGGCCGGACTTACGAAATAAATACAATCATTGCATACAGATTAAAGAAAAATCTGAGAAATTTTCAATTTAATTTTGAGATATGAGAATAAATCCTTATATTTGTGGCACTAATCAAAAATACTCCTCGATATGAAACATCATTTTTTTATTCTGATTCTGTTATTAGGATTATTCTATCCTACTACAGTCATTGAATCCAAAACTATTGTACGAAACGGTGTTCTGTGCGAATCTGACACGTTGCAGAAATCCACAAGAAGTGTGTCTGAAACAGGCAATGGCGTTTCTGTTACTTATACGGTTAGTGATGTTGCTCTGAATCGGGTCGGAAGCACCGGTATTTCTCGTGTTTCTGTCCCCGGCTTTCACAAGACTTATTCTCCGGAAGCTCCTGAGATAGCCGTAAGGTATGATTCCTTTGAAGTGCCTTCGGGGTATAATGCTGAGGTAAGAGTGATTTCAAGAGAATTTACAGATTTTACGTGTACTATTCCTCAGGCTCATGCGATGGTGTCGGAAAATGAAGTTGACACAGTACCGATAGTGGCAGCAACTTCAAGAGGCTTTTATCCTGAAAGCAATGCTACTGCTGTGCATACAAGCAATTATCGCGGTATTGACATTTTGTATGTTGCCGTCAATCCTCTGCAATATGATTCGGCAACTAATACACTGCGTATCTGTAAATCTCTGACATACGAAGTCATTTTCAGCCCTGTAAGTGAAATATCTACATTGGGGCTTGAGGAACCTGTATATGTTGACCGGAAATTTCTACGAAATACGCTGACATATTCTTTGCCCGAAGTTATGCCTCTATCAAGTGGGGACGATAGCGAATATGTGCCTATTTACCTCATTATTACTTCTCCTGATTTATACAACGCAGCCAATAAACTTGCAGAGTGGAGAAAAATTACAGGGCACAGAGTCATTATTAAGAAAACTTCCAATCCCGATGCTTCTGCAATAAAACAAGTTATCAATAATTACAGAGAGTCATTACAAAATATTGACTATGTGCTTATTTTAGGCGATTACAGCAGGATAAACAGTGCTTTTTTACTTAGAACGTATAATGAGACTGGACCTAATTTTAATGCTTATTATCCTTCTGACTTCGGCCTTGTAATGAATAGCTCAAGTGATGTCATTCCCGATATTATGTATGGGCGTATTCCGGCTACCTCGTTGACTGAAGCAGAAGGTGTTGTGGATAAAATTATAGAGTATGAGAAAAATCCACCGCTGAATAGTCAGTTTTATAAAAATGTAGCGTTAGTGGGAAATTTTGAAGATAAGCTGACAAATGATGGTGAATATGTAGCTGACGGTTATGAAGATCGCAGATTTATCCTGACATCGGAAGAAATATTTGAATATTTGTCAGACTTTAATAAATCGTGCAATCGCTTATATTACGCATACCCTGATGTTAATCCCAGGAATTGGAATAATGACGAATATTCAGATGGTGGAGCAATTCCTAACTATTTACGGCGTCCTAATTTTAGCTGGAATGCTAACTCAAGCGGTATCTCAAAGGCTTTTAACGACGGTAGTTTTTTGATTAATTATAGGGGCCACGGGGAACCCGGCTACTGGAAGGAACCATACTTTCATATAAATAATGCAAAGAATCTTGTGAATGGAGATTTGCAATCTGTTGTATTAAGCATAACTTGCAATACCGGACAATTTGCTAATATAATACAAGGCGCAAGTAATGAAGACACTACAAAAGAAGCGTCAGATTGTTTAGCATGGAACTTCTTGAAAAATACAAATGGCGGTGCTGTAGGTGTATTAGCATCATCAACAACAGCCAATACAGGAGCGAATGATATATTTGACAAAGCTTTGATAAATTGCATTTGGCCAGATCCGGGATTGGATATTGGGTTATTAGATATAACTTATCCAAGCTATCCTCTAACTGAAAAGAGCAGTCGCATAGCGGGTGAGATTATCAGAAATGCATACGGTTTGGTTAATCAAAAATATCTGTCTCTTTCATATTCATTTAATCTGCGTAACGACATCATAGCTAAGTATCACTGGTTTGGTGATCCGGCAATGCGAATCACTACATCTATGCCGACGCCTATTTATGGATGCAATGTTAATAAGGATACCGCTTTAAAAACAATTACCATTTCTGCACCGTCAAATGCAGTAATCTCCATATATGATGCAAACTTGATTTCAAATAAAGTTATAAGGGGCAAAGGGACTTTAACATACTATTATGGAACCGGAGATGTAAACAAAGTTTACTACAGCATCGTAGCGGATGATTGCAAGCCTGTGATTTATGACGGCACAGAACTACCGGGAACTGAAACAACTCCAAAAATTGAAAGTTGCAACACACAGGGCAAGAATATCAACATTACGTTTACTCCAAGTACACATCAGATTGTATTTACGTTAAATCAAACAAGTGGCTCCTCAGGGTGGAGTTACCCTTGCAACTCATTGACCGGAGCATTAACCATCAACACATCGGGCATGCCGAGCGGATA
>CAYNNV010000151.1:0-5169 GCA_964398625.1 uncultured Sangeribacter sp.
CTTCCGTATTCAGGCAGTATCAGTTTTTTTCTTTGGGTATTATATTGCATCTTTATTTCGAAAAAAATTACGTCTTTGCTCCGGATTATCAACTATTCCGGAAGAAGCACTTATCCGGGCAAATTTACAATTTTTTTTTTAATTTTCAAATTTTATTTTTAGGTACAGTGGCTTGATATTCCTTTAGATATATCGGAGTTGAATAAGCCGTGTCAATAAATCTTTTTTCCCTGAAGTATTTCTCAGCTAATGCAATCATTGCCGATGCCGTTGGGCGTATATCTTCCATAAATCGTGCATTGGGGTGAGTTATCACATTACGCGCTTTATCAGAGCCATTTCCGAAAAACCAGACCTCCTTATCTTCAGGTATATTACGAAATGAGTCAGATTCAAGTATAAGTGCAGTGGGTACTATAATGGGGTCAAGCGAAAAATTATATGCCGCAGTGTATACTTCCATACGTCGCGCATCAAGCATCGGCACGAGAATCTCTTCACCGGTAAAGTTCATATTCCTGAACATCGCTTTTACAGCCATTATCTCAAGAGTACTTATCCCTATCAGAGGGATATTCAGTCCGAAGCTTATACCTTTAGCAAGAGAAAGACCTATCCTAAGTCCCGTATAACTACCGGGACCAAGACTCACTGCGACTGCATCAAGCGTAAGATCCTTTTTGTGCAATTCCTCCATACAGCGATCAACGTAAGGCGCAAGGGCAGTGGCGTGGTTCATTCCTTTATCGTCAATATATTGCACCAAAAGCTCCCCTTCATGAGAAAGGGCTGCGGAACAAACTTCGGTTGATGTCTCTATTAATAATATAGTAGCCATTATATTTTAAGTGGAATTGAGATTATTATATATTTTGCATCTTCGTAACAATACAGTAAGGAACGGCAATCATCCTTCAGGTTTTTCTTTTTTATTAAAAGCATCTACACTAAGAATACCATCAAGAGCGGCGGAGACAATTCCTCCGGCATACCCGGCCCCTTCTCCAACGGGAAATAAGTTGCTTATTTCCACGTGTTCTCGGCTTTCACGGTCGCGAGGAATTCTTACCGGCGAAGATGTGCGGGATTCAAGACCAAGGACCAATGCTTCCGGTGTCAGAAAACCTTTTGAACGACGACCAAACTGCACAAATCCCTTTTTTAATCGTTCCGAAATGAAGGGTGGTAATATTTCGTCAACACGTGCATTCACCACATCCGGCAGATATGATGTAGATGGCAGAGATTTAGACTTACGTCCTTCTACAAAATCTGTCATACGTTGCGCAGGTGCCTTGACAGATTTCCCGGCATAGTCATAAAAGCGTTTTTCCAAATCCTCCTGAAGTTGCAACAATTCAAATTCTCCATATTTCTGATATTCAGGAAAATCTCCGGGGCGAATCTCAACCACCATGCCGGAATTTGCCCATTTACTGCTACGTGCGGAAGCAGACATGCCATTCACTACAGATTGCTCCGGACCTGATGCCGACGGCACAACAACCCCACCGGGACACATACAAAAACTGTAAACACCTCGCCCGTCAGCCTGGGTCACAAAAGAATATTCTGCAGCCGGTAGCCATTGCCCACGCCCTTGTGGAGAATGATATTGTATCCGATCAATTAGCTGCTGCGGATGCTCAAGTCTGACTCCCATTGCAAACCCTTTGGCTTCAAGCTTAATACCTGATTCATGAAGCTTATGATAGACGTCGCGCGCGGAATGCCCGGTGGCAAGAATCACACAATCACCTCTCAATTCTCCCCTATCGGTAATAACTCCAACAGCTTTACCATCCTCTATTATCAAGTCTATAACCCGATTATTAAAGAGTACTTCTCCCCCATGGTCAATTATTGTATTACGAATAGCCTTAATAATGTGGGGCAATCTGTCGCTTCCGATATGAGGATGTGCGTCTACAAGAATATCTTCTGAGGCACCATGATATACGAGAGTGTTAAGCACTACATCAATATTTCCACGCTTATGAGAACGAGTGTATAGCTTCCCGTCGGAAAATGTGCCGGCACCACCCTCTCCGAAGCAATAGTTGGAATCCGGATTTACTTTGCCTTCACGATTGAGACTAACAAGGTCAAGCCTACGAGAATCCACATCCTTGCCACGTTCAACCACAATCGGACGCATTCCATACTCAATGGCTCGCAGAGCGGCAAAAAGACCGGCGGGACCCGCACCAACTATTATTATAGTCTTATCAGTATCGCTACAATCTTTATATTCCGGACTTTTGTATTGCGTTGCCACATTCCCGGTTTCGTCTATAGCCACAGAAAGCGAAAGATTAATTTTCACTTTTGCTTGACGCGCATCAATACTTCTACGCGTCATCTTTATCTCATTAATTCGTTCGGCCGCAATTCCTAATTCGTCTGCAACAATCAGGCGCAAGCGACTTTCGTCTGAAGCTGTGCGGGGATCAACTATAATGCGTATCTCTCTTTGCATATTATTACGGCATTAAATCAAGCAGATATGCATCCATTTATATATCTACCTGACCGGTGAAATAATCAACAAAGTTAGGCAAAATCCATGAAATGACAAAGTCAAAAATTAGAAGTTTACTTATTAAAATATCCCCAATAACGAAAAAACTTAGAGGCTGTATCAAAACCAAATTATTTTGACACAGCCTCCAATATTCTGAGAAATACGACAAATACGCACAAGTCAAATCATCATGCAGAAAGCACGATGTCATGGCGCTGTGCTATTCGCCTTAAATTGATTATGGCGTAGCGCATACGGCCAAGAGCAGTATTTATGCTCACACTGGTAGCTTCAGCTATCTCTTTAAAACTCATATTTTTATAGTAGCGCATTGTAAGTACTTCGCGTTGAAGTTCCGGAAGCGCTTCTATAAGAAAGCGTATATCGCAATGAGTCTGTTCATTCACCATAATATCCTCAATAGTAGCCTCGCTCAATTCCTTACGGTTGAGAAGATTTGAGTCGTCAACGTCGCAAGATTGCACGTTTTCAGATTTTTCCTGCCGATACCAGTCAATGATAAGATTGTGGGCGATACGCGAAATCCATGCCGGGAACTTACCGTTTTCAGTATAGCGGCCTTGCTTGATGGTGACAATTGCCTTGACGAAAGTCTCCTGGAAGATATCATTTGCGACATCCTCATTTTTGATGATTCGTAAGATATAATTGAAGATTCTGTCCTGATATCTTTTCAGAAGGACATCGAAAGCCTCATTATTGCCTTGTGCGTAAGCCTTCACCAACTGGTCGTCGGTCATGCTCATTATGTTTGCCATTTTCTATTCAGTATTTGTTGAGTAGAGTTGGTCTATAGGCTAATGGGATTTATTGGGTTATTACTTAGTTTTTTGGTTATGCGGTTGCAAAGATAGTAATTTATTGTGCAGAATCCAAATTTTTTTCACTCTTAAATAGCTAAACTTTGTTAAAATCTATCTCTTGTCATAATTTTTAGACAGATTTCAGCTATTAATCAAAGTTTTACTATGAAAATCTTATGTTTCTAATTTAAGTATTATTCGACACTATACCATCTTTGAACCATTTCGAACCGAATCGAACTAATATTTAATCATCATCTTATCAAAGATTTTAGTACCTTTGCGCCTGCATGTATTAATTTATTTCATTATGCTAAAACGCCCACTCATCTTTAATAATGTCACTGCTTTTATAGTGATGCTTGTGCTATCAGCTTGCTTAACTTATTCTACTAAGGCATATGCCGCTTCTGCTTCTCATCCGACAGTTGGTAGTAAAGCATCTATAGGAAACGATATAACGATTGAACTGATTGGGAAGATTCAAAATATCTGGAATCAAGACAATCCTCCACGTGACCCGGAAATCAATTCACCAAAATCTGTCAACATTCACCCATCAGGTAAGAAATTCTACATTAATTCTCTTGAGGGAGGCACAACTGTAGTATATTCTCTCCCCGATTTAAAGAAAATAGGGAGTATCAGACACCAGTTCACTGAAGCTGATTCAGCTCTTTGGGCTCCCGCTTCCGGGCTTTTCAAATTCCGACATTATTCCAAGAATCTCAATACATTTATGGGTAAACCCGTGGAAAGTGCTTTCAGCCATAACGGTCGCTATCTTTGGGTGCCTTATTACCGTCGTTCTTTTGATCTCAATGCACAAGACCCTTCTGCAGTAGCAATCATTGATACTAAAACTGATAAAATAGTGCGCCTTATGGAAGCGGGTGTGCTTCCTAAGATGATTGCTCTTTCACCTGATGGAAAAACTATTGCAATTTCTCATTGGGGTGACAATACTGTTGGACTTATTGATGTATCATCGCTAAAACCGGAAGATTGGCATTATGTTGCTAATGTTGTAGTAGGACGTCAGTTATTTCATAATCTTAGTCTCACCCACTCTGTAAATAGAGATTCTAATACAGGCGAGGCTCTCAGAGGCACCGTCTTCACCCCCGACGGTAAGTATCTCCTTGTAGGCTGCATGAGTGGAGGTGGAATTGCTGTAATTGATGTAGCTGCAAAAAAATATCTTGGTAAACTTCTCGGCGTAAAACCTAATGTGCGCCATCTCGTTATTCGCAACAACCGGCTCTATGCGTCAGCCAATGCCCCGGGCTATGTGGAGAGCATCCCGCTTTCTAAAGTATTGAGTACTATAGCCGTAATGGACGGCAGCGGCAACGTTTCTCTCTCAGGTTGGGAGTCATGCAAAGTAGGTTCAGGAGCAAGGACGTTAGAACTTTCTCCAAAAGGTGACTATATATTTGTAGCATGCAATTCCGCAAGCGAGCTTTGCATAGTTGATTCCACCATGAAAGTCGTAGGTCGTCTGGGTGCCGATTCTTTCCCAGTAGGACTTGACGTTTCCCCCGATGGAAAATGGGTGATTACAACTTCCCAGGGGCGCAAGGGAGCAGGCGGCGGAAATTGTGTAGATGTATTCTCTGTAAAGGGACTTGAGACCGACTTCGCTTATTCAGAGCCACTTGACAATATTGACGATGATATGAAAGAATCTGACACCACAACTACAGATTCGCAGAACGGCTCTTTGCTCTCTTCGTCATCAATCTTGATAATAATCGGAGTAATTGCTTTAATCATTCTGATTGCAACCGTGGTCTTCCGACGTCATAAAAAATAACATCC
>CAYNNV010000152.1:0-5125 GCA_964398625.1 uncultured Sangeribacter sp.
GCGCTTTCCATGACGATACCCGTAGGCACCGGTATTCATCGCCGCATGGTTTACGTAGAGCTTGAACCGGGTTATGAACTTGAAGCTGTTGCCAAGAGCATCAAAGCAGATCCTTACTTCTCATCTGACGAGACTCACGTGATTCAGGTGGACTGCGTTGATGATCTCAACGATGTTGGCCATGGAGTAAATCTCGTGCGCAAAGGAGTATCAGGCACTACTCACAATCAGCTCTTCGAATTTGACATGAAGATTAACAATCCGGCTCTTACAGGCCAGGTACTCGTATGCGTCGCTCGTGCCGCAATGCGTATGCAGCCGGGGTGCTATACTATGATTGAAGTGCCCGTGATTGACCTTCTTCCGGGCGACCGCGAAGAAAATATCGCTCACCTGGTATAATTAGAAAGTATTAATCCTACAATCAGTGAGAGGGTATGTTAAATACATACCCTCTTATAACTTCACATCATCAAGTTTTACAATACCGTTGACAATGGCATAGATTGTAAGACCGGTGGCTGAATGAATCTCAAGTTTGCGTGCTATATTTCTTCTGTGGGTGATGACAGTGTGTACGGACAAAAATAGTCTGTCGGCTATCTCCTTGTTTGTCAACCCTTTTACTACAAGGCTTACAATCTCTGTCTCGCGCTGTGAAAGTGACTCTCTTTCATCTTCTTTTTTCAATTCGCTATTTACGAGTGACGCTACTTTTGCCTCTATAGCGGCCACATCGTCGGCTATTGATATTGTACCGTCATATAAAGCCTGCGAACTGCGCGGAAGCGTTACAACTTCTATTGACATAATCTTCATCCGGCGCAAAGAATCGTTGCTCCTGAGCTTTGCCGGGTCAAACGACGCACTCAACGTCGGTGTTGCCATCACAATGTCGGGCGTGTGGGAATCTATACAGGCATGCAGATCATCAAGCGAGGCCACCTCTATAGTATTTACACGCAATGACGACAAATGACGCAAGGTAAAGGCAAGCCCCGAGCGAACTATGGGAAAGTCTGAAGCCACAATTACTTCTATCTGCTCACTACCCTTCATTGCCGCTTAGTTTTGATTCCAGACGCCTGATAACGGGCACAAATATATAGTCCTCTATCAGGCAATGATTCGCCAGCTCCTGCTCGCATAAATAGATATCGTAGAGAGCGGCATTGAGCAAGTTAACGTCTGATGATTCCGGACCATACCGTAGGAGCAAGCTTTTCAGCTCACCCAGCTTCTCACTCACAAGCTCGTGATGTCGTGAATATGTGGTAATTTCAAACTCTTCCGGTACTATGCCTTTCAATAGCTTTCCAACATATTCAAATACCATCTTCTCCTCATATTCCATGTGGGAATTAACTTCCGCTACATACTCATCGAAAAATTTAAGGATAAGAATAGAAATGTCGGTAGTACGGAAGCGAATGCCGTCAAGAAGTTTACGGCGAATAGAGGGTAGAAAAAAATCAAGAAAATATCTATGACTGGCTTTCAGATATTTAAGAAGTGCCTCAAGAGATATTTCAGCTGTACTGTCTATGCAATGCGATCCGGCCGTAATGAAATTGACTACTGCCAAAAATGTAGCAGTGTCAATACCATGGTTACGACACACCTGCTCCACGGTTTTATCCCCGAATCCTACAGGGATTCCGAAGCGGCTCATCACCTGGAGGAGCCTGTAGTCATCGGCCACAAGGCTTACCATTCGGTCACCGGGATTATATGTCTTGATACTATCCATCTCTGTCATGGTTGAAGTGAGATAATATTACAACGCGAAGCACTTACTCTCCGCAAGCGCCGGCGTCGTAAAAGGAGATTGGCTATACTCCTTCATTTACTCAATTACTCTAAACTACTCTAAAAACTAATAACTTGTGTCTAAATGAAGCATACTCACCTTCAATTCCGACACTGCAAAATTACTATCTGCTGTCATAACGCGCAATCCCTAAAAATAGGTAAAATTTTGCCACTCACTCAGAGCAGTTCATAACCTCTTTGAGGTATCAGCGAGCGTAGGTAACAATTATTAAGTAGTCCGCACCTTTTTTACAGAAAATCCGAACCCTCCGAGGCATTCTCCCAATGCGAAATACTGACCGTGGCTATATGCCAGAAGTCCGGCGTCTTCCAAACGAAATTTCCCGCTGATGGGGTCAATCAGCGATTCCTCAGCCCTCACGCAGAGCACTTCGGCTATTATCATGTCATGGCTCCCGAGCTTCTGTATCTGCTTCACTCTACATTCTATTGCGAGTGGAGACTCCTTGATGGAGGGCGAAGCTACCATCTCTCCACTCTCGGGAGTTAATCCGGTTTCTTTCCATTTATTGTAATCCCTACCGGAACGTACACCCGCCCAATCTGTAGCACGAGCCATCGCTACTGTGGTCAGATTGATCGTAAACTCCATATTCTCCACTATCAGCGGATATGAAGCTCTCTCAGGACGCACTGATATGTAGCACATAGCCGGATCGGTACAAATAGTACCGGTCCATGCGATAGTCAGCATATTCCAGTTATCCGGAGAATTGCCACAAGTCACGAGCACGGCCGGCAGCGGATATATCATCGTGCCCGGCTTCCATGTAGTCTTTCCCATCAGAGCGAAATATCTTTGGAGTCAATCTCGTGCTCACAATAGTCGCATTTCAATACCACAGGCTCGCGACCTACTACAGAGAAGCGAGAGAGCATTGGCTCATTGCGGGTGATGCACTTGGGATTGTTGCACACTACCAGACCCGTAAGTTTATCAGGAAGCACAACAGGACGCTTGGAAACCACTTCGTAGTTCTCAATTCTGTTGACCACTGCCGTGGGAGCAATTATGGCTATGCGATGAATTATATCTTCCGGAAAGAAAGTATCGGCAACCTTAATAATTCCCTTGGATCCGAAGTGTGAGCTTATAAGGTTGTTGCCGATAGTCACGGCTGACGATAATTTTGAGAGTCCGAGAATCTCCACAACTTTAAAAAGTGAAGCAGCAGGTATGTGATCTATTACAGTGCCGTGTTTGAGGGCGGCTACGGCGAGTTCTTTTTTTTGTGCCATAATTCGGAAGTTTCAGAATTTTACATTTTCTCCCGGAATATAATCATCCGGTTGGATGTCAAGAGCGGAGCAAATCATAGCCTGACGTGCAAAAAGCCCGTTTTTCGCTTGTTGAAAATAGTATGCCTTAGGATTATCATCTACATCCTGAGAAATTTCTCCTACTCTTGGCAGCGGGTGAAGAATTCTCAGATTGGGGCGCGACGTCTCAAGCATGGAATTATTAAGGTTGTAGAGGTCTTTTACCCGCTCATACTCCATAAGATCCGTGAAACGCTCTCTCTGCACCCGGGTCATATAGATAATATCCGAAGAGTCTATTATCTCTCTTGAAAAATCTCTACTTTCAGTATAATCAATCCCGTTGGCATCACAGAAAGCAATAAACTCGCGAGGCATTCTTAATTCATCACAAGCCACAAAGTTAAATTTCACTCTGAAGTGACTAAGAGCCATAAGAAGGGAGTGTACGGTGCGCCCGTATTTTAAATCGCCTACCATAGTGACTGTTATGTCATCAAGTCTTCCTTGAGTCTTAAGTATAGAATAAAGATCGAGCATGGTCTGCGACGGATGCTGGTGAGCTCCGTCTCCGGCATTGATTATAGGCACATTAGTCACTTCAGTGGCATATTTGGCAGCCCCCTCGAGGAAATGACGCATCACAATAAGATCCGCATAATTGCTGACCATCTTGATTGTATCTTTAAGAGTCTCGCCCTTTGACGTAGAAGATGACGCCGGGTCAGAGAATCCTATCACTCTTCCTCCGAGGCGGTTGACTGCCGTCTCGAAACTCAAGCGAGTGCGCGTGGAAGGCTCAAAGAAAAGGGTAGCAACTACCATCCCGTCAAGAAGTCGGGAATTGGGATGCTCTTCAAAATATGCGGCAAGATCAAGCAAGGATAGCAATTTTTGCTTGTCAAGCTCATTAATTGATACAATACTGCGATGATTCATGACAGATGCTTTTTTTATTCAGTGAGTTTTCGATAGCGGATGCGGTGAGGGGTATCATTTCCGTCGCGTTTACGGCGAAATTCTTCATAATCGGAATAAGAACCTTCATAGAAGGTCACTTTGCTGTCTCCCTCAAATGCAAGAATATGTGTAGCGATACGGTCAAGGAACCAACGGTCGTGACTTATGACAACGGCACAACCTGCAAAGTTCTCAAGACCCTCTTCAAGGGCGCGAAGAGTATTTACGTCAATATCGTTGGTAGGCTCGTCAAGCAAAAGCACGTTGCCCTCCTCTTTAAGCGCCATGGCAAGGTGCAGACGATTTCTTTCGCCACCGGAAAGCACACCAATCTTCTTTTCCTGATCAGCACCGGTGAAATTGAAACGTGAGAGATAAGCACGGGCATTCATATCACGACCACCGAGACGGAATGACTCCACTCCCTGCGAGATCACTTCATAGACAGTCTTCTCCGGCGACAAGTCTTTATGCGACTGGTCAACGTAAGCTATCTTGACAGTTTCTCCAACCTCGAAGTTCCCGGCATCGGGAGTTTCAAGACCCATGATGAGTCGGAACAGAGTGGTCTTTCCCGCTCCGTTAGGGCCGATCACTCCGACAATGCCATTGGGAGGCAACATAAAGTCAAGTCCCGAGAACAGCACTTTGTCGTCGTAAGCCTTCTGGAGCTGATGCGACTCAATCACCTTATTACCTAAGCGCGGACCGTTGGGTATATATATTTCGAGTTTTTCCTCACGTGCTTTCTGATCTTCATTAAGCAGTCGATCATAGCTTGACAGACGGGCCTTACCCTTGGCCTGACGGGCCTTGGGAGCCATCCTCACCCATTCCAATTCGCGCTCAAGGGTCTTACGGCGCTTGGACGCCGCTTTCTCCTCCTGAGCCATACGCTTGGTCTTCTGATCAAGCCATGATGAATAATTACCCTTCCATGGAATTCCCTCTCCGCGATCAAGCTCAAGAATCCAGCCTGCCACATGGTCAAGGAAATAACGGTCGTGCGTCACGGCAATCACCGTGCCGGGATATTGCTGCAGATGCTGTTCCAACCAGTCGATACTCTCAG
>CAYNNV010000153.1:0-5121 GCA_964398625.1 uncultured Sangeribacter sp.
GTTCAAGTGACCGAGGTCAGATAAGTGTTGTGCATTTCGGTTTTCAGGTCATGCTCACCGGTAGCCATCTCGGCTATGTTGTTGGTGACGGTATTTCCGTTGAGGATACCGTGAAGCACCTGACCGCCAATGAGCTGCACATCATAATGCACCATATCCCACTTCATGAGATTGCCGCCGGCCATCCACTCATTCTTATAGATAGCCTTATCGCCTTCAATCGACACGAAGTCCTTACCCTGAGCGGCAAGTTCACGGTCGAAGTCAGAAGCGGTTACTTCGATTGTATCGTTTTCTTTAAATCTGCGAGCTGTCTCCTTAACAATTGCGAATACCTCCGGAAGAGCGGCATCAAGCTTTCGGGCATACATCTCAAACATCTCCTTGCGGAGGTCATCGATCTTCTGCCAGGAAGCTTCGCGCTTGTCGTAATCCATGGATTCGATAGAACCGCGAATCTCCTCTATCTCGTTTTTATAGTTCTGAGCTTCACCGCGTATATCATCACGGATAGCATTGATGCGGTCGCGGAGTTCGTCATTGCTCAGCTCCGGAAGTTTCTCGCTGATAGGGTTGATTTCACGCTGCAGGCGCTGCCAGAGAGGGCGCACTGCGCGCTCGCTCTGGTCGCCGAATATTTTTTTAATAACGTTGCCTATTCCCATATAAAGAGGCTTATATTCTTAAAATAAGATTATTGAAAAAGTGATGGAATCCATGCGGCATTCGGGCGCAAAGATAACAAAAAATTATAACATAAGCAGCTAAGCGGCTACTAAAAATTAAGTGATATAAGAAATTGAATAATTTTGCATCTACTTAGCGGAAAGAATGGTCATAATCCGCGCTTTATGACCGTACGCAACGCGCTTCTCAGGGAAGTATGCGGCGCGATGAGGCTCCGTTAGGGCTGCGAATCCTGAGAATCCCGGCCACGGTTGGAGCCAGAACCGTAGCATCAACGGGTGTGGATATTTCCTTTACCGCCACACCCGGGCCGAAGATAATTGCCGGAGCCGGAGCAATGGCAAGATTGACTGTATGCTTCTGCACGGGATAACGGAGATCGTCGGTGACGCTCCATCCCGGCTGGAAACGCAGGATGACATCGGCTGTGGAAGTCGGCGACAGCGAGAGGCGTAACTCATCAGCTCCGATGCCGTCACCGTCAAGTATCTGTCGGAAAGTAGCTGCGTCAGCCACTCCACTCATTCGGCATAGGAAGTCGCGCGACTCGAGAGCCACCTTATCAATGTCGGCTTTCTGCCTCTCAATCACTGCATGATTCAGATAAAGAGCCGACGAAGTTAGGTCCGCTACGTAATCACCGGTACCGAATTTAGCAGAGAGATAAGCATTTAGCAAAGAAGCAGCCCTGCGAGTTGAAAAATCTCCCCCGGGCACCGGCGATTTGGAATTATCTCTTTCAGGCTCGTTGTAGTATCCTGTTGACGATAAGAATATCAGAGCATTGTCAAGCCCTACTGCACGGTCTACAGCATCAAGGAGGCGCTCTATCTGCGAGTCAAGGCGGATATAAGCATCTTCGAGTTCAAGTCGATAGTCTGAGGTATTTGATGCATAGGGGTAAGGCGCCACTGTATAGCCCACATTGAGCATATCAATGGTGGAGCGTGAGCCAAGACGCAGCGAGCCGAGAATATCTACTGCAAGGTCGGTGACTTCGTCGTTGGCGCGAGGGGTGAGGAGGAAGCGGCGGTATGCATCACGGTCGGTATGCGAGAAGGTGTATTTGAATTGAAAACCCTTCTTCTTGTCGTCAGCTGTCGTAAGGCGCGACGGCTGCCATGTGATAGTATCTATTGCGGTGGAAAGCGGGGATGAATAGTTACGCTTGCTCACCACGTTAGGTATATCTTTATAGTATGTTGAGGAGCTCCACTTTCCACTCTCGCTATTTATCCAGTAAGCTCCCTTGCCGGCATGTCCGGTCATAAGGATAGCGGTGAGAGGATCAGTGGCTACAGAATAAACTTCCCCCTTGCCAATTCCTGTAAGGGCAATCTCATCGCTGATGGTGCTGAGAAGCAATGGGCGTGGCGACAGGGTTTCAGAAGTGAAATTACCAATGGCTTGCTCATCAAAGAGCGCTGGCTGCATCCTGCGCGTAGCCGGATCATAGGCTGTGGCTGCGGCGATACCGTTGAGCGAAGGATATGCTCCGGTGAATATCATGGCGGTGCCGGAAGCGGCATCAGGACGGATATGGAAATCTACGTCGCGAAGATATGTGCCTCCCTTAATGAGGCGGTTCAGCCCTTTAGCTCCAAATTGCGAACGGAGATACTCAAGATAATCAGTGCGCAACTGATCCACGACGATGCCAACCACAAGCTTGGGGCGTGCAGGGGCTGTCTGGGCCACAGTAGTGATCGTGACCAGACCCACGAGCATTGTCTGGAGCAATCGCTTCTTCATTTCTTGGTTCGTGAGGATTTGTTGTTGCGGCGCGCAGCGGATTTTCCACCGGTTTTTCGCGCGTTTTTATTATAACTGATTTTTGGTGAAATTGTTGCGTAAGCCACGCTTAAAATCACGGTTGCAGCAATCAACGGCCATGTAGCTGGATTTACACTCTGCTCACCCCTGATAATACCTAAGAGCATAACGGCAATACACAGCAGTTCCAACCAAATATAGCCTCTCACGATGGAGCGCATGGAGGGAATCCATATCAGCGCAGGTACTATAAGCGCAAGTGGATTGAGCCAGAATATCATCAGGTTGGGGCTTGTGGCCTCATGGTCGGAGAAAAATACAAGGAAGGCCACAATGCAACCTGCAAGACCCTGAAGCAGAAACCAAAGGGCATAGACAATGCGGGTAAGGCGCTTGCACCGGAAGTCTACAACCGCCGTAGCCGTGCAGATTATAGCGATCACAATGCTCCAGCACATCGGAGCGAGATACCAAGGTGTAGGAGGGAGTATAGCTTCCGGTTTCCCGGGAGAAAGCTCTCTGACTTCGCTGACGAGCTTTGTGCCATCGCTCTTCTCTGCCCTGCCTATCCGGTCAGAGAGAACCACAGGGACAAACATTTCAGCGTCAGGTTCAATCTGCTCGTCAAGCCCCGAGCCAAGTACAAGATCAATCCCGAACTGATACCATGGATAGTTGTGGTGAAAGCTCTTCATCTCCTTTCGGAATGTGCCGTACTCATTATTTCGTGGGAGTTTAAGTGATCCGCCAACGGCACTGTATATGGCGGCAAAGGGGCGTGTGGCACAGTTGTCGCGCACATAATTGTAGCGGTAGACTGAATTTTCGGGCAGCAGATCGTAATTGAGTTTCTGCATCACCTTCTTCTTCTCCTCGCCGGTAAGATTTAACTTCTGCTCAACTACCTTGCGCCCCTGGAGCTGATAGGGATAGATGAATTGGGAAGTTGGAATTGCGGCAGTGAAATAGTCAGTCTCTCCCTTGACGAAGCGCCCCACGAAGTTAGGAGCATTGAAGTCAAACATTCCGTAATTCCATACGCGGTCGCCGTCTTTATCCACTACTCGGATGCCGGTATGACCACACAGCTCATAGACCTCCGGACCGGGCCAGCAGGTGATGAGTGAAATCTCCGGTTCTTCGCCGCGCACCTGAAGATGCAGAGCACAAAAGATGATTAAGAATAGTGTCTTAAACAATTTCATTACAGCAACAACGTATTGATTGACCGATGATTAACTATTTTTATATCAGATTGCTGAAGGACTGATGAAAAAACAGTGGCGGTGTGTTCCGGCAATAGCCCGACACACCGTCACGACTGAGGGAATCAATATTCGCAATTTTTGGGATAGCGAGGGAATGGAATCACGTCGCGGATGTTTTGCATTCCGGTTACGAAGAGTACAAGGCGCTCAAAGCCAAGACCGAATCCGGAGTGAGGAACTGTACCGAAGCGGCGGGTATCCAAATACCACTCCATACCTTCGCGGCTCATGCCGAGCTCTTCCATGCGGGCCACGAGCTTGTCATAACTTTCCTCTCTTTGTGAGCCACCAATGATTTCGCCGATTTTCGGGAAAAGCACGTCCATGGCACGGACAGTCTTCCCATCATCGTTCTGCTTCATGTAGAAGGCCTTGATATCCTTAGGATAGTCTGTGAGAATCACAGGCTTACGGAAGTGTTGCTCTACAAGATATCGCTCATGCTCGGAGGCAAGATCTACGCCCCAGTATACGGGGAACTCGAATTTCTTTCCGCTTTGCTCAAGTATCTTTATACCTTCTGAGTATGTGAGACGCACGAAGTCATTGTGAGTCACAAATTTGAGAGTGTCAATCAATTCCTTGTCAAACATATCGTTAAGGAACTGAATATCATCAGCACAATGCTCAAGTGCATAGTTGATACAGTACTTAATGAATTCTTCGGCTAAATCCATATTGTCCGCAATCTCATAGAATGCCATTTCAGGCTCAATCATCCAGAATTCGGAGAGATGACGCGGAGTATTGGAATTTTCAGCACGGAAGGTAGGGCCGAAGGTATATATTGCTCCGAGAGAAGTGGCTCCAAGCTCTCCTTCAAGCTGTCCGGATACTGTCAGGGCAACCTGACGACCGAAGAAATCTTGAGAATAGTCAATGCTGCCGTCTTCAAGGCGCGGTGGATTGGCGGTATCAAGAGTGGTAACTTGGAACATCGCACCGGCACCCTCACAGTCTGAAGCCGTGATAAGCGGCGTGTGGAAATAATAGAACCCCTTATCATTAAAGAATTTATGCACGGCGTAAGCGAGAGCGTGGCGAATCCTGAGCACTGCACCGAAAGTATTGGTACGGGGACGCAGATGAGCTTTCTCACGCAGGAACTCAAGAGTATGACCCTTCTTTTGCAGCGGATAAGTAGCTACATCAGCTGAACCGTATATCTCTATTTCATCAGCTTGCACCTCTACAGTTTGACCCTTTCCTTGCGACTCCACAAGCTTACCCTGTACGCGAAGTGATGCACCGGTAGTAATGGGGCGCAGGAAGTCTTCGTCAAAACGTGAAGCATCTACTACGATCTGAAGAGTCTTGAGGGTGGTGCCGTCGTTGAGAGCGATAAACTGTACATGCTTGTTGCCTCGGCGGGAACGCACCCAACCTCTGACAT
>CAYNNV010000154.1:0-5083 GCA_964398625.1 uncultured Sangeribacter sp.
ATAATTGTGTAATAGATTCTTTTGGACAATACGACTCATATAAAAACATGACCTATTCTAATTGTATCATTAATATGTCAGCTACATCAGGAAGTGGATATAATAGTAGTCATAACATGGTTCTTAAGAATTGTCTATTGATATCAGAAGGGAAGTGTTATATTAATTATTCTTCTGCGTATAATTGTCTATGGGTTGGCCCGTATGCTGACAAAGGTGCTTTTCAAGGTGATAACTCTAAACCCGAAAGACATAATAGCGTGGTGCCGGAAGGTACAGACATTTTTGTAGAGGGTTCATTCTATGAACTGAATGAGGCTGGTAAGAAATACCTCGGCAATGACGGGACGCAGGTTGGCTTATATGGTACTGACCTTCCATTTTCTACTAAAACAAGTTACCCCCGGATTAAGAAACTCAAGGTTGCTCCTGAATCAACAAGTGACGGTAAATTAAAAATAGAATTTGAACTCGATGCAGATATTTGATTGGATAAAGATGAAATTTCCGGGTTTTATCTTAATTCTCCTTCTATCAAGCATTCTTTGCAGAGCAGATAAGATTGAGTTCCGTTATTGGTTCAATCAAAACTCAGATAATGCGCAAAGTATAACCTATACCCCCGGAACAGGCTCAATAAGTATTCCTATTCAAACCGACAATAATGGACCTTTTAATGTA
Source organism: uncultured Sangeribacter sp. (assembly GCA_964398625.1). Classification (GTDB taxonomy): domain Bacteria; phylum Bacteroidota; class Bacteroidia; order Bacteroidales; family Muribaculaceae; genus Lepagella. The sequence goes on from CAYNNV010000154.1 coordinate 682, forward strand.
TTGAATATTCAGGTAAAGAATACCGATGGAGTGTGGTCTGTACCATATCGAAAAATATTCAATACACCCGTTATCGGGAACTTAGAACTGAGTTGCATTCTCGATGGAAGAGAAATAAATGTACTTGAGGATGATAAAATAGATGTGTCGGATTTCTATTCAGGATTGCACAAGCTTTGTATAGTTGGCAGAAAAATGGCGATACCTGCAACTACAGCCTTATTCTATAAAAACTCCGTGCAAAGTGATAACCTAAAACTTGCGCTTTCATCATATAAAAACAAGGTTAATAAAGCTATTCCGATAAACAGGACTGACACAGAATGTTTTCTTGACGTAGAAGCTCTTACACCAGGTATATATCCTGTGAATATAAGTATAACCGACACAGTGACAGGGTCGTTGGTAGCCATTTCATGTGCTAATGTTGAAATAAAACCTGTCTCCGGTAATAGATTAACGGATGTATATTATTGGCTAAATGATAGTCTTCATAGTCATAGAGATTTCAAAACTGGTGCCTTGGCATTTCCTGTTACGAAGAGTATCGAGTTACCCTTGGCAAATTGGAATATACCGTCGCTGGATTATCATTTAAGCTTTATAGGGGGGAAGCCCCATATCGCACCCAAATATGATCTGACACTTTCCTTCAGAAATACTTATGGATTCGCAGCTGACTCAACTAAGTTAATAACAGACAATAGTAAAAGAGTCGAACTACATGCAATAGGACTTAACGGTTCTAAACAACATGATCTTGACAAGTGGAGAACAGACAGTTGCTACTGGTATCAATTTAATGCTATAAATGGAGACAATATCATGCTCTCCACCAGACTGCGATGTAAATTGAAATTATACTCACCAGAAGCGGTGTTGTTGGACTCAGCTCAATTTGACTTAAAGAATAAGGAGCTGCGTAAAAGACTCGAAGCAACGGGAACCTATTATCTTCAGTTATCAGAAATCGAGCAATCACGTCAGGAATTTAGCGTATTATTAACTTACCTTAGTGGACCTTCGTTGAATAACCAGACTCAGGTAGAACCCTCTTATGATGGAATCCCTATTGAGTGGAAGAAAGCGACAGATTGGTTAACCCAAGACAATCAGATAAGTATTACGACAAAGGGGCTTAAAATGACTGTCGATGGAACAAGGGCACAATATAAACCCCATGTGACAGCAAATTCACTTATTTGTCATACCTATAAGGACAACATAATAGGATTTTCATCAGAAGGATATATCGAAAAGGTTACCTTGTGTTTACCTAACGTTCCTGACTATATATATCCAACAATAACCACACCCTCCGGTAATATTGAAATTGATACTGTATTCAATACAATTGTATGGACAGGATTCTCCCATAAAGCAGAATTATGTGTGGCAGGAAAAGCTGATGAAACTCTGATTCCCTTGAAGAAAGCCTATGTTAAAATATCCGAGATCTCTGAAAGTGAAATTACGCTTAATGATGATCAGGATGATTATGCTGGATTAACATATGATAAATATAATCTCGTGAGGATATGGCGCTCAGGTATAGAAGAGGCTTCATATGAAATTAATAATAAGACAAAAATAAGTTTTGTTGATAACGAACTAATTATAATTACAGGAGGAAAAGAGTACAGACACTCCACTTCCAATAAACTTATTTTGACATTTGAATACAAAATAATCACTGATATTGATAAAGTAAAAACATATGATGATTCTCCTGAAGTAAGGGTTTATAATGAGAATCTATTGATTTCGGGATTGCCTGACTATGTTGAAATATTCTCCATTTCAGGTATTATACACTATCAAGGTTATGTTAATGAGAGAGAATTCACTTACCCTCTATCAAATTTACAAACTGGTGTATATATTGTCCGAGTGGGTAATAAATCTACAAAAATACTTATTCCATGATATACCGAAAAATAGTAATTTTTCTCACATTTCTATGCTGCCTGATATCATCGGCAAAAGAATATGAGAAAAACATATACATATATAGAAATGACGGCAAAATCTCGGCATTTCTTTCCAATGAGGTCGATAGCCTGAAGTATTCTAATGTTGATCTTGAAGGGAAGAAACATGAGAATAATATCATTCAGGAGGTATGGACTCCTGATAGTGTTTATCGCATCCCTCTATCAGTTATAGACAGTATTTCTGTGCATACACTCGAAACGGAATTTGCACCGGAAGTAAAACATCTCTACCCCGACTATGTGCCTTATATAAAGGGTAGCAGGGATATGACCCTGCGTTTTTCAACAGAACTGCCTTATAAAATGAATATCAAGAAAGGTGATATCCTTTTATATGACAGATTTGATGATTTATTTGAAAACGGTTTTGCCGGACGTGTGATTTCAATTACAAACGACGGAGCGCTTAATGTAGAATGCGAACAGGTAGGACTTGCAGATATCTATCAGCAGTTTTTAGGTTTTGGAGAGTCTCTGCCAGACAATTATTATGCATTAAAGACACCTCAGAAGAAATCGTTAGACTATGGCATAGAGTGCGGACTATCAATAAATCCCATTTTACGTCCATTAGTATATGTAAAAGATGGAAATGTTTATATTGAGCTTACGATCGGTGTATCGTATGACTATAATGCAAGTTTTCAGTTTGAAGGTTTTAAGAAAAAGGAATTTGACCTTGGGAGTGGTAAAATTCCCATTAGTCAACCAATACCTGGTGTCCTGTTTACTCTTGGATACAGTAATTTTGCAGAATTGGTAGCCTCTGGGGAAATTGAATTAGGCTTTTATGGTGGAGGCCAGTTTACCCGGACAATAAAATACGAAGACGGAATATGGAATTTAGGAGAAAACCAGTTTGCCCCTGAGAAAAATACTCTTGATGGCTCAATTTCTGCTACAGGATCTATTTCTGTTGGATCAGGGCTTACTGTAGGTATTGAATTTGTTGGTAGATTATTCAGTGCTGAGTTGAATCCTTCTTTTGGTAGATGCTTTGAATTTGATGTCTCAAAAAAATTTAGTGAATTCAATAAATCCACTTTTTATGAATGGGTAAAAGACGCATCATTAACATTCTCGCACTTTGCCGAAATAAAAATGATCGGTAAAACGATATTTGGAAAGGGTAATAAGGAATTCAAACTACCTTTGACAGGAAGGGTGAAGTATAATACAAGTACTGATTATCTGCTTCCTGAATTCTCTGATTTGGAAATCACTACAGATAATGAAAGTTTGACTGTCTCTGCCACTGCATCCCGACGTTTGTTCCAACCTTGCAGAGTTGGCTTTGCAGTGCTTGATGAGCAAGGTAATGAAGTAGATTCTTATTTTGAGACTTCTCCTTATTTTCAGTCTGCCATAAAGCTGAATAGAACCTTCAACAAAGGATTAAAACCCGGAGTAAAGTATTCGGTACGGCCAGTTGTCACATTATTCAATCATGAGATGTATGCCACACCACAAGATGAGACATATCTTGACTGTAAGATTATCACCGGACCGGGGACGGCTACCATATATAGTGCCGAACTATCAGGTACCACGGAAGATGAATTGGAGTCAGGGACAGAAGTCGGTTTTGTGTATTCTGCTGTGAATAAGAATCCAACATTTGATAATTCACAACATTGTACGGGGCAGATGATTAACGATAATCTTTTCAAAAGTGGGTGTAGCGGATTGCGAGCTGGTACAACCTATTATTATCGTGCCTATGCTCATTATAATAATCAATACTATTATGGGGATGCGCAGTGTATAACAACCAAAAAGAATTGTGACCATTCCGATGATGATAATTTTGGAGGTGATTTCAAAAAGGGAAGAAAACTATATGTTTCAACAGGCAAGTCATATGAGATTGAACAGCGATCAGCTCAAATATAATTCACCTTCAACTGTGTAAATCCAGGCACCGAATGTGGATATTATCTTGAAGCGGATGACAAAAGAGGCTCTAAAATGCTTTCTCAGTACCATTCAGTAGGCACTGTGACAGGTGTACATACTATTGAATTAGACAATCTGATTCCTGGCACAACATACCGATATTGGCCGGTGGCAAAGAATTCTTTGGGTTCAGCGTCAGGGAGTCCTCGCACTTTCAAAACCGAACCATCACCCGATCCATCAGGAACCATAGTGGAAATAACCGATATTGATATGAACTCTGCATCGGTAAAGTGTTATTTTGAAAATATGGAAGCTGATTATAGCTGCGGAATAATTCTTTCAGATGGGAAATGGTCATATTCTAAGACAGTAAAACCTGATGAAGGCGGCGGTGCGACCATAAAATTAGACCGATTAGTGGCCGAAACTGATTACAACATAACTACCTACATATCGACCGATCCGGAGGAAGAGCCAATTGTTGGGAAGAAGACAACTAAATTTTCTAC
>CAYNNV010000155.1:0-5025 GCA_964398625.1 uncultured Sangeribacter sp.
TGATAATCACAGAACCATTTTTCTGTCCTTCCTTTAGTAGTTCTTCAAATTTTTGAAGATTAAGAACATATCCACGCAATGAATCATCTTCTTCGTATGTTCGCGAATTTTTAACACCTCCGTTTCCAAGAATAAGAATACCATTGGAAAGGCGAAGGCAATATAATCGTAATTTTGACGAAAGCACAGGTAATGCCACTACTGAATCCTTTAATTTTCCTTCAGGCCGGAACCTGCGTTCAAGAGCGCCTTCGTCTGCAATTTTCCCAATAATCTGAACAATACGGAGAAGATCTCTATTGAGTTGAGCATCTTCTATGAACTTGTTATAGAAACGTTCATACTCCGAGTTGTCTTCTGTACTGAATTGAATGGAATAGAGAGTGCATTGATTGCCCTCTTCCAATAAGATTAGTTCCACCTCGCTCATAATCCTTTTCTTTGTTTATAAATATAACGCAAAGATACAACTAATATTTCACTCTTGAGTAAAAACATCTCATTTATTCAAAGAAAATAATGACAATTAAAGTTTTTCAAACTGGGAGAAAAACTCCTCTGACTCTCCTCTGGAATAATAGAAAAGACAACTACCCGGGTTGAAGAGGGAATTAATGGGATAAGAAGTGACCGTGAAACACGCCAATGTTCAGTTATAACATCCGGAGCGGCAGTATTATTATTCATCCATAGCAAGTCGAGTAAGCACACTAATGTCAACTATATATACAAAATCATGAAATAATGCAGCTGTATTATTTGTAAATGAAAAAAAATTTGTATTTTTGCCGTGCAAACCAAAAACGCAGAAGCCGTGTATGCGGGTAAGAGGCGGGACTGGTTGGCATATATATTTTTTTGGCAAGCGTTTACCAACGCTTATTCTTGACGGTTCAGAATCTCGCAAATTCTCAAATCAAGGTCTGGAATAAAGCAGTGTGGTAGATGCCTATGGATATGTAATAATCAGGCGTGTCACTTTAAGGGATATGCCGACATATTGCATACATACGTGGGCTTCTGCACTGCTCGTTCTTACCTTGATGGGCAATGCGAGAGCCTTTGAACCGTGGGGACGAGCAGAAGTAAGACTCCCACGTTTTCCATTTATTAGAATATTCAATTTTTTACTAATCCGCAACGGAGGGAGTCACGGGGCACAACACCAATCATTATGAAGAAGATACTTTTCTTCCTTATGGCTTTTGTGTGCTTCGGCACACTCGCGTCTCAGGCGCAGTCAACAGATGAAGCCGCGTCACCAGATGAAATCGCAGTGGAGATGGATGCCTCCAAAACTCGCATGGCTAAAATAGCAAAACTGTTAGAGAAGAGGCCAAAGACCACAAATCTTAAGGCCATTGACGACTTTACGGATCAGGTGTGGATAGCGGCCGCTTCTTGCCAAGAGACAGCCAAGAAATTTGAGAATCTTTATACTCGTCAGGTGAGTGAGCCTGATACCGATGGAATCACAACAGTAGAAGTCACCAAGCCTAGCCTTCAGGATTGGATTGATCTCCTCGCCTTACTTACAAATCAGGCAGTACAGATCACGAGTATGGCACCTGCTGCAGCTGCAATGCCTACAGCTTTGACTGAGATTAGAAATCCTATGCAGATAAAATCTGCTAAGAATGCTATCAAAGATACAGGTGAACTCTTCAAACTTATAGGAGAGGAAAATGTAGCCGAAGTGAAGGCTGTCAAAGGGATTATAGAGCTTCTTAAATCAAACAAGAATATCTGATGCGTAGAATCTCATTAGTTATAATCATTCTGGTCTGCGCCCTATCATTATGGGCGCAGACTGACCATCGAGATGTTGTTGGAGTAAGTCTCAAAGCTTCTCCAGAGGCACAACGATGGGCTCCTGTGGTATATAATTCTGTTGTTGAAATGCTTGTAAAGGCCCAACGTTTCCAAGTACTTGACCTGGAGAATAAGGATCAAATAGAAAAGGAAATGGAGCGCCAGAAAGGAGCTCAGTTCATGGAGACAGACGAGTCACAGTTGGCGGATTTTACAAAGGCCCTGGCAGCAAAGAAAACACTTGTGGTGAAAGTAGATAAAGTGCCCGTCTATGCGAATAAAACTAACGGAAATATCTCTGGCTACAAAAGTAGTGTTGCGTTTCAGTTGATTTTGAGCGATGTTGAATCAGGGAGAGCCACGGAATCAGAAAGTTTTCAGGGTAAAACATCAAAAGAGATGCTTTCAGCTCAGGCTGCAGTAACCGAGGCAGTGCAATCTGTGGCATCTCAGGTAGCTGAATATATACGCATCAATTTCCCACTTGAATGTAATATTGCCAAGATTTTAGAGACAAAAGGTGATGAGGCTAAACTCGTGTTACTTGATATGGGTAAAGGACAGGGTCTAAAAGTTGGAGACATATTTAAGGTAGAATATATAGAGATTCTCAATGGTAAGCCTCTACCAACAGAAATTGGCATAGTAAGAATCAAGAATCTAAAGGGCGAGGATTTCGCAGAAGCAGAGATATCTGGGAAAGGTGCAGGCAAAGAGATTTTTAAACATTTTCAGACTGCCCAACCACTGAGGTGTGTGCAAGTCATAAAGTAAAATAACCTTATGCCATGAAACAAATGGTGAATCGAATCCTTATCATAATCTTAGGGATAATCTTAGGATGTGGTATTAATCATTCTACTTCTGTAGTCACACAATCCAATTCCTCTGAAGTGACATTGCGCGTAAGCCTCTACGGAATAAAGAAAAAAAATTTCATCGACCAAACCACTGTAGAAGCTTTGAAAAGAGTGCTATTCCGCGGAGTGGAGGGCACGAAATTCAACAGACCTCTTGTAGGACAAGATGAGGACCGTCTTTTGAAAGAGCATAGTGATTATTTCAACACTCTGTTCAGTAAACGAGCTAGTAGTTTTGTAAATATGTTTGTTCCTCAGGTAGTCGGCAAGAAGGATGATACCGGTAAGAAGATTTGGATAGCTGATGTCACTGTCAATGTAAAAGCTTTGCGCGAGGATCTGGAAAAGCATGGTATTATTAGAAAATTCGGATTATGAAAATAAATATTATTAAGAGTATTATTTCATTGGTAATGCTTGTTACTGGATTTGTTGGATCTGCTCAGCAAGTGGTCCAGCCAAAGATTATGGTTGTTCCAAAAACTACACAGAACGAAGATGTAAGGGAGGTTCTTGAAGCTGATCCAGCAAAACGCATAGCGTTGACTGTAATTAAAGACGCATTTGACTCAAGGGGTTTCACAACTGTAGACTTCCTTGCGAAACTAAAGAATGCATCGGTAAAAAGTGGTTTGCAACAAGATGCTCAAACTGATTTGAAAACTGAGATTATCGATGGATCTGGCGCTGACATATATGTTGATGCAGAGGTTATATTCGACAGACAACCAGAGGGAAATAAGGTGAATCTAATTCTCACGGCTTACGATATAGCAACTGGCAATTCGCTCTCCAATAAAGTTGGGGAGAGCCGTAGATTCTACTCCGATGATGTGAGTAAGCTTGCACAGAAGGCTGTGGAATCATGCGCTGAAGAATTTCTAAACACCCTTCAGGATAAATTTACCGACATTGTTGAGAACGGGCGGACTATTCAGATTGACATTCGTGTAGGCGCAGGTTCATCAGTACTATTATCTAATGAGACTGTTGATGGTGATCCTCTTTCCGATACAATTGAAGAGTGGATTGAGGAGCATGCCTATAAGGCCAACTATCATTTGCAAGGTACTTCGGATAAGCAGATGGTTTTTGATGAAGTCCGTATACCAGTACGTGATGAAAACGGTAATGACTTCAAAATGCGTAAAATTCGCAATCCTCTAATGAAAACTCTTAAAGAACTGGGATTAAATGCATCGGTCACAACCACAGGCAATCTATTAACTATCACAATTAATTAATTCAAGATGACACTTACTTTTTTCAGAGAATCCCTCGTAGTTATTATACTGCTAGCAGTATTAACCGCAAAGGCTGAAATTAACATTGGAGTGGCAATACCCAACGATGGTCAAGTCAGTGAGAAGAGTTTACGCATGCTTGATTCGCGGCTTAAAAGGGAAGTGTCATCTTGCGGAGTATCCTCAACCCAATGGGGGGATTTTTTTCTAGTTCCTAAACTTACCGTAGCAAGTGAAGAGACCATAGAAACCGGAATGAAGAAAATCTTCAGTATGGAAATTGACATGACTCTCTCAATAGAGCAATTGGCTACCGGTACCAACTACGGATCAGAAACGTGGACCCTTAAGGGAACCGGCGATACACGTGATAAGGCCATGTTAAATGCATTTAATAATTGGCGTGGAGGATCTACTTTCTCATCATATATAGATAAAAGCAAAAGAAGTATAGAGGAATATTTTGTGTCTAACCGCCAAGCACTTTTGAATAAGGCTTCGCAGAAAGCAAAGGCAGGAGAATATGATGAGGCCTTAGCCATCCTAAGCTCTTATCCAACAAATCTCCAAGGCTCTGATGCAGTAATCGCTCAGATGACGAAAATTTACGAGCAGATGCTTGCCAATGAATGTGGTTTAGCTATTCAGCAAGCACGGAGTGCTTTAGCTATCAATGATTACGGAACTGCGGCCTATTATTTAGCACAAATCAAACCTGATAGTCCGTGTGTTACTGAGTCTCATAAGCTTCAGGATCGAATTCGGTCTCAGAGTAAGCAAGATCAAGATGAGGAGTATGCGCGTCAACAGGCCGAGGCTGATCGAGCAGAAAGGCGTGAGGGAGCTCGTCTACGCTCTGCAGAGAGGCTAGAAAAGGCTCGAATAAAGGCCGTGTCAGATATTGCTAAAGCATATTATCAACGTACGCAACGTCACTATCATTACCATGTATGGTAATCCCAAGGTAACTAATACGTATATATGTCCATCATCAATTATAATATTCATTTATTGTTGGCAGTAAAAATAATTTGAGGATTTCAAAAAACTAGATACCAACTATTATGAGCAGCACTCCAAAAGTTTTGTGTTTAACTTTTGGGGTGCAG
>CAYNNV010000156.1:0-5008 GCA_964398625.1 uncultured Sangeribacter sp.
GGAGCGATTAATCGCTCCTATTCCTCCTTGTCCTGCATATATTGTCGCACAGTTTTCATCCCCACCTCAAGTATTTTCTTCTTATCACCGCGCTTGGGAATAATGAAGCTGATACCATCAAATTCAACATCAGGAAGAAAAGGGACTATGACTTGGGCGAATGATCTCTCAAACCGGCGGCTAATCTCACCTACGGCCATTGATAGAATCTCTTCCCGAGTCTCGGCAAGACGCCGGCGATATTCAAGAGTTAGACTCTGGACCACTGCTCCGTTATGAAGGTGCATAAAATTAACGTAAGCAGAATCGCCGTTTTCATCATAGGCAAACATATCAGCCTCTCCTTTTGCAGCGGAGGCTATTACGCTCTTGGCATTGTACTTTTCCACCAGATCGTAACGGATTTTTGCAATTTGGGCTTCCTCAAACCTCCATTGCGAGGCAAAATCATCCATTTGCTGCTTGAGCATACGTGATAATCGCCCGGTCTCTCCATTAAGTATCTGGCGAGCCTGCGCTATATAATGACCATAGTCATCTGCTGAAATGCGGCCAAGACATGCACCTCCACACTTCTTGATATGATAATCAAGACAAAGCCGGGCCTTTCCACGCTCTATTGATTTCTCGTCAATAGGCAGTTTGCAGCTCCGGATAGGAAACAATTCTCGTATCAACGCAAGCACTGTCTTTGCCGATTGTACATTAGAATATGGCCCGTAATACCGCCCTTTTATCCCCTTTTCGCGAGTCATGAAAATACGCGGATACATCTCATTTGTAATCACTATCCAAGGATAGCTCTTATCATCCTTGAGGAGTATGTTGTACCGCGGTTTATAGTTCTTTATCATAGCATCCTCAAGATGAAGCGCATCTTCTTCCGTAGGCACTACAATAAACCGAAAATCAGCAATATTGCGGACAAGGAGATTAGTCTTGACAGTATCGTGAATACGATTGAAATACGAGGAAACGCGACGCTTAAGACGCTTAGCCTTCCCCACATATATCACCTCACCTTTTTTGTCAATATAGATATATACGCCCGGCTCCTCCGGCAGATTGAGAATCTTCTGCCTCAGAAGAGGGCCGGGGCGATTATGAACCAAGTCATCGGAAGAGCGTTTTTCAATTATTTCCAGACCAAATCTTCCGCTTTCATCGATATTTCTTCCCGCTGAAGCAAGTATATCTTTATCCTTTACTTTAATATGCTCGGGACCTTCGCCGTCGACTTCTCCAATATCATTTTCCGCCGGTCTCATGACAGGGAGTAGATCCGAGAATTGTTTTTCAGATTTATTACTGGAGTCATTCATAATTAGCGAAGTTCAAAAAAGCTCGATTTTCCGATAAAAAGGGCAATTTTAGTATTTCAGAAGGGACGTTACTTCACAATCCTCGGGAAGATTACGACGTCCTTCAAGCGCAGTCAGCTCAACAATAAAGTTGATGTAAATCTTTTTAGGATTCATAGATTTTACCAAATCATAGCACGCAGCCATTGTACCTCCGGTAGCAAGCAGATCATCATGAATTACCACAACATCATCTTCAGTAATTGCATCACTGTGGAGCTCTATGGTATCCACACCATATTCCTTAGCGTATGCTTTTTTTACCGTGACTGAGGGCAGTTTTCCGGGTTTACGTGCAGGAACAAAACCACATCCCAATTCGTAGGCAAGTATTGAGCCGCAAATAAATCCGCGCGATTCTATTCCTACAACTTTGGTTATCCCTTTGTCGCGATATATGTCAGCAAGTTCTTCAGAACATACTTTGAGAGCCTCGCCGTTTTTAATCATTGTAGTAAGGTCGCGAAAGATAATTCCCTTTGAGGGGAAGTCAGGCACATCACGAATGATAGCTTTAATCTCTTCAAGTTTCATATTCTTTAAGTTTTGTTTATAATATTGTTTCTATACCGGATTGCAATGTTCCACGTGAAACATAGTAGTGATAACTCATTATTAACTCTCTTGTTACCTTTTATGAAGCAGAAGCAACACATTTATATCCGCAGGACTCACTCCTGGTATTCGCGAAGCCTCACCGATAGAACGAGGCCTACGAGCCGTCAGCTTCTGCCTCGCTTCGGTAGAGAGTGCCTTTATCGATTCATAATCAAATTCAGAAGAAAGATTTACATAATCAAGTCGCCTTGCTTTCTCAGCAGCCAACGCTTCCCGAGCTATATATCCTTCATACTTGATGAGTATTTCGGCCGCTTCAACAATCTCATCACGACGTTCCGACTCGATTTCTCCAATCTTCTTAGAGAGAGCCGGAACTATCATAGCCATATATTGAATATCTATATGGGGACGGCGTATCAACTCCACAAGTCTTACTGATTTTGTAAGTTGTGAGCTGCCCACAGCTTCAAGGTGCCTATTCACCTCATCGGTCATCCTCACTGTATATTGCTTACAAAACTCGATAAGTCCATCACGTTGTCTTCGCTTAGACAGCATGAGATTAAGTCGACGTTCCGTGGCCAATCCTATATCGTAACCCAGTTGTGTAAGACGCATGTCAGCATCATCCTGTCTCAGCAAAATTCGATACTCCGCACGCGAAGTAAACATCCTGTAGGGTTCATCCACGCCTTTTGTCACAAGATCATCTATCAGCACTCCAATGTATCCATCAGAACGGCTCAATATCACCGGATCCGCACCCTTGAGGGCTCTTGCAGCATTAATACCTGCCATCAACCCCTGTGCTGCAGCCTCCTCATAGCCGGTTGTGCCGTTTACCTGTCCGGCAAAATATAGCCCGGCCACACGTCGAGTCTGAAGGTCAGCAGAAAGCTGCGTCGGTGGAAAATAATCATACTCTATAGCATATCCGGGGCGATATATCATTCCCTCACGAAGCGCAGGGATGGTCTCGAGTGCATCAGTCTGCACTCGCCAAGGCAATGACGACGAGAAGCCGTTAAGATAATATTCCTCCGTGCTCTCCCCTTCCGGTTCAAGGAAGAGCTGATGCGAATCCTTATCTGCAAAAGTCACAATTTTTGTCTCTATACTTGGACAGTAACGCGGCCCGATACTTTGAATTTGTCCATTATAAAGAGGAGAATCTGCAAGATTATCATGTAAAATACGATGCGTTTCGGCATTAGTATGCAAGATATAGCATTGCCTCGGCTTCAACACCCGTTGCGACTCCGGCAGGTAAGAAAATTTATGGAAATCGCGCTTCACTTCTCCGGAAGTCTCATCAACAATATCATCGCCATCTTGGGGTTGCGTGAGAGAAAAATCCACAGAACGCCCATCTATTCGCGCCGGAGTACCGGTCTTCATCCGCCCTGATTCAAAGCCAAGCGAGAGAAGCTGAGTCGTGAGTGAAGTGACGGAACTTTCAGCAATCCTACCACCTTCCAATTGCTTTCTGCCAAAATGCATCATGCCGTTGAGAAATGTGCCGGCAGTAAGAATTATTTTCGGTGCATGAAAAGTGAGACCCAAAGCTGTTATACACCCCTTTACTGCATTGGATTCTACAATAAGTTGCGTCACAGTATCCTGAAACAAACTCAGTCGTGGAGTCGAATCAAGCACACGCCGCCATTCATCAATGAAAGCAGTGCGGTCAGACTGAGAACGAGGCGACCATACAGCCGGGCCCTTGCTTCTATTCAGCATTCGGAACTGTATAGCAGTTCGGTCAGTGATTATACCCGTCATGCCGCCGAGTGCATCTATTTCCCTCACGATCTGACCCTTTGCAATACCACCGATTGCAGGATTGCATGACATCTGTGCCACGCGATTCATATCGGAGGTAATGAGCATCACTTCAGCACCCATCTTAGCGGCTGCCACAGCGGCCTCACATCCTGCATGACCGGCTCCTATTACTATTACGTCAAAGTCGTATCTCACTTGTCAATACCTTTATTCAGTTAAATCCCAAAGGCGTAACGCTTCATCCTCGTGCGCCTCCATAATTTCTCGCTCACCGGGTCCCTTGTCATCAATACCGCAGAGGTGGAGCACTCCGTGGATAATCACGCGCATGAGTTCGCGATCTGTATCCTCACCGTATCCAAGTGCATTTGAGGCTACGGTATCAAGCGATATTATGATGTCACCGGAGATTACTTCTTCTCTCGTATAGTCCCACGTGATTATATCAGTAAAATAGTCATGATTAAGAAAACTGCGGTTGGTCTGCAGCATAAAGGGATCGGAACAGAAACGGTATGAAAGCCGCCCTACTTTGAAACCATGATTTTGAGCCACAGCTTTTATCCAGCGGCATACCTTATCGGCATTGAATGACGGCATAGCCACATCCTCTACTTGAAAGTCTATATCCTGCATCACCGTTTAGTTAATTTGAGTTTGTGTCGACATCAAATAATCCACACTCCGTTGTAAATTGCAAATATAATCAATTTTCGCTCAAAAATCAATAGTTTTTAGACCTTGTCTAAATTAATGTTTTTATTCCGCTAAATTTTTTCTCTGTTGATTAGTCCAGTATCTATCTGTCATACTTTTAATTACCAAATAAATTCATCTATTCTACAACGCTGACATTTTAAATTTTCCTCATATTTGGATACGTCTAAAGCCACAAAGTATTATGACGAATATAATTTATATGAACAAGCACCCTAAAAAGTTGTTATAAATTTGACGGAGAATAAAACTAACTTAATACCTGCGACCGAAACCATAATTCAATATACTATGATAAATGATACCCGCCGTTATTGGCTCATGTATCACCACCAAAGATTAGATGCCAAACTATACTTACCCATTCTTGCGGGAAGTGAGGCAAAGGCATGATAATTTCGGCATAACTATAAAAGTAAATATTTCTGTGCAAGAAGATTCTTGCCTTTATCGAGAAGCTGTATTAAAATTTACGGATTGTAGTGCAGTTTCTTGGTTACTACATAATTCAAAATAATAAAGTAGTGGACTAATTGTAAAAAAGTAGGATGAAATCGCTGTAATTTATTGTGGGTCATACATAT
>CAYNNV010000157.1:0-4994 GCA_964398625.1 uncultured Sangeribacter sp.
AGTCACCCTCGACGAGGAAGAGCTCACTCTCTGCGGCATCGCGGCTGTTGCAGTCAGCCAATTTACCCGGAAGTCCACCCCCTGAAAGAGGAGATTTGCGCTGCACTTTCATGCGGGCGTTGTAGGCTGCATGGCGGGCTTCAGCTGCGAGTACCACCTTGTCTACTATGGCACGTGCTTGCTTAGGATTCTCTTCAAGATAGTAGCGTAGTGCTTCGCTCACGGCAGTCTGTACTGAACCGCTCACTTCGTTATTTCCGAGTTTAGTCTTCGTCTGACCCTCGAACTGAGGCTCCATCACCTTGACGGATACTACAGCTGTGAGGCCCATGAGGAAGTCTTCCTTTGCAAGATCTATCTTGAGTTTCTTCAGCTTTTCGAGAAGTTTCTGCTCTTCTGCGTATTTCTTAAGGGTGGTGGTGAGGCCGCGGCGGAACCCGGTAAGGTGAGTACCGCCTTCAATGGTGTGGATGTTGTTGACGTAGGAGAATAGATTCTCATTGAATGAGGTATTGTAGGTCATAGCCACTTCCACAGGGATGCCGTTGCGTTCGGTGTTGAGGTGGATGATGTCGCCGATAAGCGGCTCCTTACCCTGGTCAATGTATTTCACAAATTCTTTCAGCCCCTCATCAGAGTGGAAAGTGACGCTATATGGCTTCCCCTCATCGTCAATACGACGCATGTCGGTAAGTGTAAGAGTGATTCCGGCATTGAGGAATGCGAGATCACGCATGCGGTTGGCGAGGGTATCGAAGTTATAGACGGTCTCCGTAAAGATAGAGGCGTCAGGATGAAAGATGATAGTTGTGCCGGTATGGTCAGCTTCGCCTATTACCTTTAGCTCGCAAGTGGGCTTGCCGTATGCATACTCCTGCATATATATTTTGCCGTCGCGGCATATTTCGGCGCGAAGATAGTCTGATAGTGCGTTGACGCAACTCACGCCTACGCCGTGCAGACCGCCTGATACCTTGTAAGAGCCTTTGTCAAATTTACCACCGGCATGAAGCACTGTAAGCACAACTTCAAGAGCGGGCTTGTGCATCTTTTCGTGCATATCCACAGGAATGCCACGGCCATTGTCAACTACCTTGATGGAATTATCTTCATTGATTGTGACGTCAATTTTCGATGCGTATCCGGCGAGAGCCTCGCCAATTGAGTTATCCACCACTTCATATACGAGGTGGTGCAGTCCTCTTACGGAAATATCGCCGATATACATAGCGGGGCGCTTGCGAACGGCCTCAAGGCCTTCAAGTACGGTGATATTGTCCGCTTTATATTTTTTTTCTTCTTCTGTTGCCATGCTCAGTGATTAGGTCGCCGGCTGCAGTTACGGCAGCGGCGAGAGATTAAATTATGCCACAAAGGTAATAAAAATTCTGCAAAACTGCAATAGCCTCTGCGGGTCAATAATGGAAGGATGAGCCACCGAGGAATTCACGCAGAAGTGAGGTTGAGGGAATCTGCTCTACTTCCAGAGGCTCGAAATGGCTGAGGAATCGCAGCAGCCTGTAAGCTTCTGCATATTCTGCCACATTATGAGGTACATTCCTTAGCAAAGGCTCGGCGTAGGGCTTCATCACGGCAAGCTCGAAGAGCAGGGAAGAATTGAATGTGGCATCGGCATTTTCCTGATAGGGGAATATCCATCGTTCTTCGCCGCGACGGACTGAATCCCAGCGGCGCAGAGTATCAAGTGCCGATGTATTACGGTATTTATGGTCGCGAACTATGCGGCGCAGCAAGCGATTGTCGGTAGTAGGAATCCAATTGTGGTCATCAATTGAAAGGGTTGTGAGTGCCGAGACGTAGACCTTGAATACATCATCAGGATTGATGCCGGCAGTCAGCTCCGGGTTCAATCCGTGGATTCCCTCGATCAGAAGTATGTCGTCTCGGTCAAGTCGCAACGGGCGCTCGCGCTCCACACGGCTTCCACGCTCGAAGCTGTAGGTGGGTAGATTGATTGTCTCTCCGCGGCGTAAAGCTCTCAGATCGGCATGAAATTGCTCCAGGTCAAGGGCATAGAGTGATTCAAAGTCATAGTCACCGTAAGGATCGCGGGGTGTGTGTTCACGATCCACAAAGTAATCGTCTAATGATATGAGTTTGGGCGTCTTGAGATTGGTCATCAGCTCTATCCCCAGGCGCTTTGCGGATGTGGTCTTGCCTGAAGATGACGGGCCGGCTATGAATACAAATCGCGCGCCACCCTGCTCATTGCGATCGGTGATTTCGTCGGCAATGCGGTCAAATTGTTTGCCATGCATCGCTTCGGCCACATTGATAAGCTCTCCGGCGCGGTTTTCTTTTATAGCTACATTCAGCTCTCCGACGTTGGATATCTTTATGATGCGGTTGAATGCAAGGTAACGGTCGAAAGCTTCGTTTAGTTTCTTTTGAGTGAGTGGAGTCAGAGGCTGTGAAGGATTCTCGGGATCAGGGCCGAGCAGAAGCATCCCTTTCTCATAAGGGCGGAGGTCAAACACGGGAATATAGGAAGTGTCGGGAGCGAGGGCACTGTAGTAGGAATCGCAGGTGTCACCCAGACGGTAGAATACCGTATAAAGCTCGTGGAAACTATCAAGTAGAAGGACCTTATCATCCAGACCCTGCGCCCGATAATACTCCATCACCTCGGAAGTGAGTTGTTCCTTGCGTACAAAAGGAATCTTTTCCTCAACGAGTCGGTGCATTACTTCAAGAAGACGCGCTGTCATCTTCTCATCGGGCAATATTGTCTCATTTGAATCAAGTCTTGACAGCCGACAGAAATATCCGCGTGACACGCTGTGCTCAATTCTCAGGCGCACCCCCGGAAGAGCCACAGTCACAGCCTTATATAGCAAGAAACAGAGAGAGCGGACTGCTGTGCGGTGGCCGGTTGGCGATGAGGCATCCATAAATTCCACTTGCTTTGGAGCATAGACCGGGAAAGACATGTCTTCCGTACGATTGTTTACCCGGGCACATATCGGGCGCATCGGAATCTCATCACGCAGACGGCTGAATATTTCCGAAAGTGTCTCGCCGCCGGTGATCTCTACGTGGCGGTCTATATTTTTGCAATAAATCTTGAGTGGGGAATTCATGGGAAATATTTATGTATTTTCAAATTGAGTCAGATGTAGATATTTCAGAGAGAATAGCAAGAGCATCGCTTACCTTATCAACGTGCTCCACTACCATGGAGCGCTTGCCGTTGCTCTCTCGCAGGCGGCATTCGCGCGGATGTGACTGCATATAGTTGAGTACTCGACCAAATGCCGGGGAGCGATAATAAGCGAGATTGTCATCGCCCACAAAGTAGAGGTACAGGCGTCCCTCCTTCATGTTCAGGCGCTGTATACCGAGGCGCTTGGCAAGGGAGCGCAGGGGAACTATTCGTATAAGCTCCTCCGTAGGTTCAGGAACTGCACCAAAGCGGTCACGAAGGTCTTTGCGGAACTGCTCCGTATCAGTGGTATTCTCCATAGAATCAAGGCGGCGATAGAGAGCTATTCGTTCCGCCTCCTGAGGAACGTATGCGGGAGGAATAAGCAACTCAAGGTCAGACTCTATCACGCAGTCGGTGACAAATTCATTGACTTCGGCAGCTGCTCCTTCTTCAGCGAAGGTATCATGAAATTCCTCTGTCTTGAGTTCTACCACAGCTTCGCGCAGGATTCTTTGATAAGTCTCATATCCGAGGTCGGCTATGAATCCGCTCTGTTCGGCTCCAAGAAGATTGCCGGCGCCACGTATGTCAAGATCCTGCATGGCTATGCGAATTCCCGAGCCGAGGTCGGAAAATGACTCAATGGCTCTCAGACGCCTGCGCGCCACAGGAGATAGGGGCAATCCGGAGGGCACTGTGAGATAGCAGAAGGCCTTTCTGGTGCTTCGCCCCACGCGTCCGCGCAATTGATGCAGCTCAGAGAGTCCGAAATTTTGAGCTGAGTCAACAATAATAGTGTTGACGTTGGGCATATCTATTCCGTTTTCAATGATCGTGGTAGCGAGAAGTACGTCATATTCGCCGTTGGAGAAGTCTATGATACGCTTCTCAAGCTCTTCAGGCGGCATCTGGCCATGACCGGTGATAACTCTGACGTCAGGCACTATGCGCTTTATCATTGCTTCCAGTTCTGCAAGACGCTCTATTCTGTGAGCCACATAGAATATTTGTCCTCCGCGGGCCATCTCGAATTCCAGAGCTTCTCGTATTACGTCGTCATCAAGGCGTGTGACCTGAGTGAGTATCGGGTGGCGATTGGCGGGAGGAGTATTGAGTGAAGAGAGATCGCGTGCGCCCATGAGAGAGAACTGAAGAGTGCGCGGTATGGGAGTGGCCGACATAGTGAGAGTATCAACATTGTGCTTGAGGCGGCGCAGGCGCTCCTTTACGCTTACGCCGAATTTCTGCTCTTCATCGATAATGAGCAGCCCGAGGTCATGAAATTTCACGTTCTTGCCAATAAGCTTGTGAGTACCGATGATTATGTCGATTTTGCCGGCTTCCAGATCGGCGATGATCTGCTTCACCTCTTTTGGCTTTCTTGCGCGCGATAGCATTTCTACACGCACGGGGAAGTCTTTGAGGCGTTTGGAGAATGTCTTGAAGTGCTGCATGGCCAGCAGGGTAGTAGGCACCAGCACGGCGGTCTGCTTGCCATCAGCAGCGGCCTTAAAGGCGGCTCTTACGGCAAGCTCGGTCTTGCCGAATCCAACGTCGCCGCATACAAGTCTATCCATGGGTCGTGAAGACTCCATATCGCTCTTAATGGCTTGGGTAGCGGTAAGCTGGTCGGGAGTGTCTTCATAGATGAATGAAGCCTCGAGTTCCTGCTGCATGTAAGAATCGGGCGAGTAGGCGAATCCCTTCTCTTCGCGACGTGCTGCATAGATGGTGATCAGGTCACGCGCGATATCTTTTAGTTTGCTCTTGGTCTTGTCTTTCAGGCGGTTCCACGCTCCGGTGCCGAGCTTAGATATTTTGGGAGTAG
>CAYNNV010000158.1:0-4976 GCA_964398625.1 uncultured Sangeribacter sp.
AATGCAAAAATTATGTTTATTGGTGAAGGTCCAGGTGCAGATGAAGATAAGCAAGGTGTGCCATTTGTTGGAAAAGCTGGTAAATGGATGAATCAGGCATTTAAAGGTTTGGGAATTGAGCGAAGTAAAGTTTATATAGCTAATATTGTAAAATGTAGACCGCCAGGAAATAGAACTCCACTTAAAAATGAGGCAGATGCTTGTTTGGATTATTTTTTTTGTGGATGATGGGAATTAGAGATATTTTGTTTATATTTGCGGTTATATTATTCAGATTTGTCGATTAAACCGGCCATTAGGGATTATAATGCAATATTTTGACGATTTTTGACGTTGATTTATTCTATGAATCTATTGATGAACTAACCAATATTACTATATAAAATCGTATGTTTAAATCATTAACTGTATTAGGCTGTATGCTATCTTTGACGGCAGCAGTCTCAGCGCAGACGTTTGTGCCTTCTGCTCCTATAAATTTCACGGGAGATGTATATGGCACGTCTGTTACGCTCCGTTGGGAGCGACAGGACGCGGGTGAAGTTATCTCGGGTACTGATTTTGAGGGAGATAATTTCCTTCCTGAAGGATGGACACTAAAAAAGACGTATTCTTATAACCCGAATGTTCCCGGCAATTGGGAGCATTGGAAGGATGGTTGTGTTAATGATGTGCCGTATACTCATTCCGGAAGCGGCAGTGCATTGTTAAGAGCGTCGGGTGACGGTGGAGATGATGATGCCTCCTGGATGCAGGATGAGTGGATTATTATGACTCCCGGAATCGGCGCTGTATATATGGATTTCTGGTATTATATTCATCCTAATGTATTGGAATTTTATGATACACCGTGGGAGGAGGATCATTATTATGTGAAGATAAGTCGTGATAATGGGAAGACATGGCGTATAATCTGGGATGGTCGTTTTGATATTGATGATCAGGTAGCGATGCGTCAGGCTACGCTTTTCCTTGGGGATCCCGCAGATGAGAATACGCTTGTGGCGTTCAATGGTGTATCTAAGGATACATTTAAAAACATGTGGGCTGTTGATGATGTTGAGTTCCGCTTACCGGCATCGCCTGCATCAATCATCTCCAATCCTGTAACTCGTAATACTTCCGGAGATCCGGATATAACCTACCGAATATATCTTGATGGCAAGTTGCTTAAGGATAATCTTAAATGCCTGTATTATGTTGATAATTCGGAGAAGAGCGAGACGATGCACGAATATAAGGTATGTGCATATAATTCGGCTACCGATACTGAATATGATGGTACTACTCTGAATGTGAATCTAAGTGATGAACTTCCATGTCCTCCACCTACTAAAGTAGTAGCTGCGAATGATCCTGATCCGGATTATGATGATTGGTGGTATATAGCAGTCTATTGGGATGCGCCTGAGGGCACCAGAACTCCTGACAGCTATGAGATTACAATGAATGGTGCCATAATTGACACTCTTAGCGGTGATAATATCCTGAAACAGAAGACAACCCGCTTCCTCCGCAGGGGTGTATATAAAATGGGAGTTACGGCGATTTACAGTTCTCCTGCGGGAAGATCTGAAACGGCTTATGACTTTACTTTCCCCGGTACTGTACCGACTCCTCGTGAGCTTAAAGCTGAGCTAACTGATGAAGGGAACGTGTCTCTTGATTGGAAGTATGTTGAGGAGGCAGCCACGAAGGATAAGTTTACAGGCTATCGTTTATATCGCGGCGATGAGATGATTGGTGATAATCTTACCGATACTCATTTTACTGATGAGAATGTAGAGGATGGTATTTATAAATATAGTGTTCATGCATTATATTCAGATGATGTGGTATCACTTCCTGAGATAACTGATATAGTGATAAATACTCCGAAAACTGTAACTGAAATCGATGAGAATTTTACTAACGGTCACCTTCCGGCGAATTGGGAAATACTCATGAATGATTCATGGGGCATTAAGCAGGTGATGCATACTTACGGCTGGAGATTTGATAATTGGTATGGATCTGATTTTAGCTCAATACGACAGCTTGATGGCGGATTTGCATCAATTGACGGAGAAGAATCCGGTAATTATGTGCTTGATACCTATCTGATGACTCCCGTATTAGAAATTCCGGAAAACCATTATCCTACAATAAGTTTTACTAAGGGAATTATAGACGATGCATTTGTCAAGGCTCTTTATGAACTTAAGATATCAACCGATGGCGGAGAGACCTGGGTGACTGTAGCAGATCTTGCAGATGTTGAAAAGCATCCTAATGGTGAAGTGAAGTTAAATTTAGAGGATTATGCAGAAAAGAATGTGAAATTTGCCTGGTATTATCACTCCTTTATGAATGGTCGCGCAGCTCTTGATAACGTAAAGGTGATGGCTACCCAACTTGGAGGAGTAGACTCAATTGCTGCAGAGAGCGCAACAGCTTTTGATGTATATAATATGTCGGGCATTATGCTTCACAAGGGTATTAGCAAAGAGTCAGTTGATATGCTACCCGCCGGAATGTATGTTGTAAAAGGTAATAACGGCGAAGTCAGAAAGATCATGAAGTAATCCGATTTTTCTGAATCTAATATCAGGATTAACAGAGGTGTCAAAGGATGCCTCTGTTTTTTTGATGTGGTTAGGTGAGATCAGAGAATAGGTGCAAGAAGTCGCAGGATACTTTCGGCAAATTTCTGAATTAGGGGACGTTTGTTCCAGCGCTGGCGTGTAAGTTTTGAAGAAAGTGCAAGGTCGTGAAAGAAAATGTCGCGCATACGGCGGTTTACGTCAGTGCCGTATACAAAAAGATTAGCCTCGAAGTTATGCTCAAAGCTTCTGAAATCAAAGTTTGTTGAGCCGGCCGTGACGAGATCATCATCGATGATCATAGCCTTGGCGTGTAGCATACCGGGTTCGTAGAGATATACTTTTATTCCGGCTTTCAGGCACTGGTTTATATAAGAGAATGATGCGTAATTGAGGAGTTTTGAATCGCTTTTGCGTGGGAGCATAATTCTTACGTCAACTCTTGCGAGCGCAGCAGCCTGAAGGGCCTTCAGCAGGGGGTCAGTAGGGACAAAATACGGGGTCTGGATAAAGATAGATTTTTTAGCAGAGGAAATGGCTTTGATGAATACCATCTCAATATTAGGCCATGCATCAGCAGGGCCGGAAGTGAGAAGTTGCACTCCGTGGGCGGCAGAGACGGGCTCGTCAAAATCTTCTTCAACAGGACAGTCCAGCGGTCCGGACATAAATGACCAGTCATTTGCAAAAGAGAGCCCGAGAGAAGAAACGATGTCGCCGCGTAGCCGGAAATGAGTATCGCGCCATTGGGGTTCCGAAGGAGAGCCTGAGAGGTAGCGGTCGGCAATATTCATTCCGCCTATATATCCTATTCTGGAGTCAATCACTACTATCTTTCGGTGATTTCGCCAGTTAAGTCGAGACGCGAGCTGGGGGAAAGTTACTCTAAAGAATGGGTGAACTTTTACACCGTTATCACTCAATCGGTTGAAGAATTTTTTAGAAGTGGAAAATGAACCAACATGGTCGTAAATCACTCTAACATCAACACCTTCAGCGGCTTTGGCAATGAGAATATCGGCAATCTGCGATCCGATTTGGTCATCGGCAAATATATAATATTGCAGAAGAATGGATTTTCCGGCAGCAAGGAGGTCGGCCTTAAGGCTATCGAATTTTGAATGCCCGTCAGTGAAGATGTCAATCTCATTGCGCTGGCAGAAAGGGGCTTTTGCCACATTATCAACAATTTTTACAATTTGCTTGTTGGTATCGCTGAGGTCAAGCTGTCGGAAATTAGTAAGCCGTGCAGAGCGCGAGTTAGCAAGTTTTCGTTTTCTGGATCGCCAAATACGGTGTTGAGTCTTGACAGAGCGACCGAAGAAGAGATAGAAAATCAGTCCGACAAAAGGAAGAAAAATCAACACTATGACCCAGGCGAGCGATTTAATCGGATTGCGGTTTTCGGAGAGAACCACAGCGATACAGCTGACTATTGTGATGAAGTATATAGCCGTGATAAGCCAGTAAGTCCAGTAAGCTAAGCCTTGTGTGGTGACTGTGTTGAGCATTGGATAGTGTTATTGACTTTGTTTCTGGGATATATATTCTCTGGCAGTGAGGTCGAGTTCGTCATACCAATCCTGTCCAAATCGTGCAATCAGAGGCTCTTTTAGATATTCGTAGACTCGTACGCGTTCTTTTCTTCCGAGTTTTACGGCACATCGGCATATCTCCCAACGGTGGTAGTTTACAGCTGTGAAGGCAGGATATGAGTCAATTCTTACCGGATATAATCGGCAAGATATAGGCTTGGAGAAATTTGTTTTGCCCTCACGCCATACTTTCTCAAGAGCGCACAGGCACTTTCCGCCGGGTGCGTAGGTGGTGAAGACACAGTCTCGACCGTTGACAATTGAAGTGACTAAATCGCCCTCTTCATCAATATAGCTCACCCCTTGGCTATCAATCACCTTAAGGGCTGAGGGGGTGAGGAGATGACGCACGGCCGGGAGGGCTTTTTCAAGCTGTAGTTTCTCATCTTCAGTAATAGGAGCACCGGCATCGCCTTCAATGCAACATTCTCCCTTACACTTTTCGTAGTCGCAAACGAAGAATTCCTCAAGAAGATCAAGTGATACGACAGTATCTTTTATCTGAATCATAATTTGCTTATCTATTGTATAAAATAGTGAAGACTCCAAGTACTCGGTCGGCTCTTTCTACGGGGCTGCGATGATAGACTGTCACGGTAAATTCTTTTGCGGTCTCATAGGAATTACCGTCAATTGGCGCCGGAGAATGTAAACCGTCGGGTGTTTTTACGATGTACCGGTAGTTATAAGAGCCCTGCTTCAGGGGTACGGCGGCCTTTAAAAGCCCTGATTCTGGGTCGGGATATAGTCTTAGGGACTCCGGCGAGAAGGAGTAGCTTCGGGCAAATTCACCGTCAAG
>CAYNNV010000159.1:0-4974 GCA_964398625.1 uncultured Sangeribacter sp.
CAAGGTATCGGTATTCAGGGGCGCTGATCCTGTGGCTTTGGCACGATTTGCCCATGCTGATATAGAGGAAGTTGCAGCCTTTGTCGCTCCGTACGAACCGACAGCGGGGATTTATTCGGCAGTAGCACGCATGGATGCACGGTTTATTGAATCGCTGAGGTGTATGCTTCCGGGTGGGCTTAT
Organism: uncultured Sangeribacter sp.; assembly: GCA_964398625.1. Lineage (GTDB taxonomy): Bacteria > Bacteroidota > Bacteroidia > Bacteroidales > Muribaculaceae > Lepagella. Next base: position 184 of record CAYNNV010000159.1, read on the forward strand.
GGTGCTTACTTATGAGACCCCGGTACCCATTGAGATAGACTATATTACCCCTAAAACTCTTGGTGCTGATCGCGTGGCGGCTGCTGTAGGAGCTGCGGCGCTCTTCCCCGGTCGTAGTGTATTGATAGCAGATGCCGGTACTGCGCTTACTCTTGATGTGGTTGATGCCGACGGGTGTTTCCGCGGTGGAAATATTTCGCCGGGCGTGGCAATGCGTCTGAAGGCCCTCCATGAGTTTACCGGTCGACTCCCACTTGCCGACCCAGAGGGGGAAGTCACATACTTCGGGCGCTCCACAGCTGAGGCTTTGCGTAATGGTGCGATGCGCGGTGTGGCTTACGAGATATTGGGGGCGCTGGAAGCTGCCCGCAGTCATTATGGATGCACTCTGCTTATTCTTACCGGAGGCGACAGCTCGCTTATCCGACCGCTTCTCTCCACAGATATTGAAATCATAACTTCCGACGCTCTTGTGGCTGCCGGACTCAACTGTATATTCCGCTATAATGAAACGATTTAGAATATTCTTACTTCTCTTTGTAGCCTTGTCAGGCATCATTGTGTCACAAGCACAGAATGTAGTGACTCCTTACTCGATGTATGGTTATGGTATCCTCGGCGACAATGCCACCGCTGCGCAGCGCCAGATGGGTAGCACCGGTATAGCCTCGCGTTCCGGACGACAAATCAATGTGATGAATCCTGCGTCATACGCTGCCATTGATACCCTTACTTTTCTTTTTGATATCGGGGCCGACCTATCAATACTCTGGAGTAAGGAGGGTAAGAAGAGTCAGCGTCAGACGGGTGGTGGACTTGATTATCTTACCATGCAGTTTCCTTTAGGTAAATATATGGGTGGCTCGGTAGGTATGCTTCCTTATACTTCCGTTGGTTATGCTTTCGGAAATGCTATCGAGCACGGTGCTATGCAGAATCAGGGCTCCGGTGGTATCAACCAGGCTTATGTAGGGGTAAGCGGAAGGTTTGAAGGATTTTCGGTGGGTGCAAATGTGTCGTATAATTTTGGCAATATCATCAATGACGTCTATTCCACTCCATCCTCAGCCAATCAGTCGCTATTTGAGCACGTGATGCAAGTGCGTGACTGGAATATTCTTCTCGGTGCGCAGTATGGCTTCCGTCCCGACAAGTTGTCGTATATAACTCTTGGCTTCACCTATCAGCCCAAGAAGTCAATGCGCGGCAAAACATGGTGTACGCGACAAGTTGTAGAGGGGAATAATCTTCCCGATACATTAGCGTATAGCAGACTCAACGGGAAGTACTATCAGCCTAATGCCTACGGCGCAGGTATTTCTTACCGTAGAACGCGCACTTCGCAATTTATGGTTGAGGCTGACTTTATCTATCAGCAATGGAGCAAGGCTCCATATTCTCCGCTTCTTAACGATGATGACGAAGTGGTATTCGATGGTATGAAGTTCAATGATCGCTGGCGTGTGAGTCTCGGCGGAGAGTGGATGCCAAAGGTAAGAGGCAATTATCTTCAGCGGATCAACTATCGCCTCGGAGCTTATTATGGACGCGACTATATCACGGTGCGCGGTAACGAAATGAAGGAGTATGGTATTACTGCCGGTTTGGGACTTCCCACTCCCGAGGGGAAGACTATGATAAATCTTGGCTTTGAATGGCGCCATCGCAATACTTCCCCCGTGTCTATGATTCGTGAGAATTACTTTAATATCACACTCGGACTCAACTTCAATGAGATGTGGTTCTGGCAGCGTAAGATTAAATAATACTTCGGAGCAGAAGCTGAAAATGAGAAGCCTGCGTATTCTTTTCTGGATTGTGGCTACTGCCGTATTGACGGTGGCGATAAGTTCATGTCGTGAAGAGGAGAAGATAGACGTGGCCAAAGGGGTGGATGCGAAAAAAATGCCTACGATGTCGACCATAAATGTAGCTACTCTGATCAGCGACTCAGGAATCACGCAATATAAGGTAGTCTCGCCACTGTGGAATGTCTATGACAACGTAGATACTCCTTATTGGACATTCCCCAAAGGTCTTTATCTTCAGAAGTTTGATCGCAATCTCAAGGTTATAGCATCGGTAGCTTGCGATTCGGCAATTTACTTCAAGCAGAAACGCACATGGCGTCTTGACGGCAATGTTGAGCTTCAGTCGGTGCCCAAGCAGCTCTTCTTGACTCAGCAGCTCTTTTGGGATGAACGACAACACCGTATCTACGGCGATTCCTTTATCCATATAGAGAATGCCACACATATTCTTGAGGGATACGGCTTTCATGCCACTGAAGATCTGCGTGTCTATACCATCTACAAGCCGTCGGCAGTCTTTCCTTTGGATATGAAGAAGATAGGGGGCGATGCACCGGCGTCATCGTCTTCCCCCTCCGGCGGAGCACCTACTACTCCGTCAGTTGCACCATCATCTGCAGCCGCTCCGGTAGCCTCCATTCCACCAACTCCCTGATTAAGCTTATGTCGATAATTACAGCTATATTGGTCACCATCTTCACCATTATCTTCTCGGGGCTATTCTCCGGCACCGAGATAGCTTATGTGCAGTCAAGCAAAGTAAGAATGGAAATTGATGCTTCGCGCGGAGGCTTCATCAATCGTATCATTCAGCGTTTCAACCGCCACGAAGATATGTTTCTTTCCACGTTGCTTGTTGGTAATAATGTAGTGCTGGTAATCTACGGTATTGCTTTCTCCACTATCATGAGTCAGCTATGCATGGAGTGGTTTGACGGCAACGAGGCACTTATGCTAATATGCAACACTGTGCTATCAACGATTATTATCCTCATCGCCGGAGAGTTTCTTCCCAAAACAGTATTCCGCATCAATCCTAACTCGATGATGCGTCTTCTGGCACTACCCATTTTCCTTATATACATAATACTTTATCCTATATCGTTACTTGCTTCCGGTCTTTCGCGCGGCCTTATGTGGATCTTCGGTATTTCATCTGATACTCACACGTCGCATCTGCTTACTATGGAGCAACTTGATGACTATATACGCGAGACTCTCGAAAAGCCGGAAAATAAAGTAGTGGAGAATGAAGTGAAGATCTTCCGCAATGCCATAGACTTTAAGGACACTCAGATAGACGAATGTATGATTCCGCGCAATGAGATTGTGGCAGTAAATATTGATAATACTTCACGCGAGGAACTGCTTCAGCTCTTTATAGCTACAGGGCTTTCAAAAATCGTGGTCTTTCGCGATGATATTGATAATGTGCTGGGCTATATTCACATCTCTGAGCTCTTTAATCCTGAAGCTGACTGGCGGTCTCACCTCAAGCCTGTGATATTTACTCCGGAGACTATGCTTGCCGATAAGATGATGCGGCGTCTTCTGGCAGAAAAGCGCTCAATGGCTGTGATAGTGGATGAATTCGGCGGTACAGCGGGCCTTGTCACTCTTGAAGATCTCGTGGAGGAAATATTCGGAGAGATTGAAGATGAGCACGACCGGAAACGCCAGCTTTGTCGTCGCCTCCCTGATGGTACTTTTGAATTTGCGGGACGAGCAGAAATAGAACAGATCAATTCCGAGTTCGGTATGAATTTGCCCGAAGACGACGACTATCATACACTTGCCGGCTTTATACTCAACCATACAGGAGCGCTCCCGGTGCAGGACGATGTCATAGTGATTGATGGTTGGAAATTTACTATCCTGCGTATGTCGGATACCCGCATAGAGCTTGTGGGAGTTGCTCCGGTAGAAGATACTACCGACTGAATCAATACTTTTTTTGTGGAAGCTATTTAAGAATAATAGTTGTAATAGTCTGATTATAAGAATTTAGTGAGGATAAGTCGGCTATTCAGACTATTTTGTCGGAGTAGTCGATAAATTTTTACAAAAAAAATCGCAGGAATTTCAAGAAAATTAGTGGTAATTTCAGAATATTGCATTACCTTTGCACTCGCTAAGGTAGCTCTTCTGAAGACTGCTCCGAAGCATATTATTTTTTACTTAATTTTTTCGATGGACAAAAAGTCTTCTTTTAAAACGAGCGTACTCGGAATTCAGGGGAATCTGATGTCATTCGCCCTGAAGCTCACCACCAATCGTGATGAAGCTAAGGATCTGGTGCAGGACACCACTCTTCGCGCGCTCAACAATGAGGAGAAGTTTGCCGACAACACAAACTTCAAGGGATGGATGCTCACCATCATGCGCAACATCTTTATCAATAACTACCGTAAGGCAGTTAAGGAGAATACTGTAGTCGACACAACTGAAGACCTTTACCATCTTAACCTCTCGCAGGAGTCCGGACTTGCCACTCCCGACGGAGCATTTGCCGTAGGTGAAATATCTTCACTCATAGCACAGTTTCCCCGAGAGTACAGTCAACCTTTCTCCCTGCATGTGGCCGGCTATAAGTATGAAGAAATCGCGGAAAAACTTTCAATGCCGCTTGGCACAGTGAAAAGTCGCATATTCTTTACCCGCCAAAAATTGCGCGAGATGCTGAAAGATTACAGGTAAAGAATTTACCTGAGAGTGGTTCCAAATTCGGGACCACTTTTTTTAGCGCTTATTATTTCCCCTTTCTGATTTTCCGAAGGCAAGTATTGACAAGAAGGAACTGCATATCATACGGCTTAGTGTGCGTGAGATTTATGAATGTAAAACCGGTGCAGATTGCTGAAGTGACAAGTCTGGGAAGTCATATACTGCACATTCTGAAACAACTTAGAGGCTGTATCAAGTTTAGGCCTAATTGTAAAAAAGTAGGATAAAAGACTTGTAACAGACTGGGATTTAGTAA
>CAYNNV010000160.1:0-4968 GCA_964398625.1 uncultured Sangeribacter sp.
GACGGCAATCCCCGGAAGTCAGGGGTAATAAAAAATCTTACCCTTGGGGCCGATGTATTCAATCTTTTTGGTATATCCAACGTAAGTTCATATTATTGGGTTACTGACGTAAATGATATACAATATGCCGTGCCCAACTATCTCACCGGACGTCGATTCAATGTGCGACTCACCATAGGATTCTGATTAATAATTTTGGTATTACTTTCCTCCTCAGAATGTAAATTTTCAAGTAATAGAGAAAGTGCTAAATCCCCGGCTCCCGCACCTGTTGTGGAAAGTATTTTAGTTGATTATTATGGATGTGTAAAACAGGATATGCGTGATTTATTCCATAATATAATATAATAGGTGATACATTCTATGACTTGAATAGCCGCACATTGTAGAGAATGGCATGTTGGGAATCAATCTATATCCTCAAAATTGGAAAATTTGCAGTATTTCGTTAATTAGATAAAGTTTTTTGAGGAAAATAATCAAAAATAAAACACTAAGTCAAGATTTATTGTTATCTTTGAGGCAAGAATCTTCAACTTAACACACTTAATTAATATGAAGCCATACGTTATAGGAATCGACATTGGTGGTACGAATACCGTTTTCGGAATAGTCGATGCGCGTGGTCAGGTATTGGCCAGCAATTCAATCAAAACGCTTAAACACGCAGAATTCAAAGACTATGTGACTGAATTGCATGATGAAATTTGGCGCCTGATAGAGGCCAATGATGCCAAAGACAAAATACAGGGTATCGGCATAGGTGCTCCGAATGCCAATTATTATACCGGCGAGATTATTTCTCCACCTAATCTTCCTTGGGGCCCGATTATTCCTATCGCGAAGCTTGTAAGTGAGGCTTTTGACGGTATCCCGGTAGCGATCACTAACGATGCTAATGCAGCAGCTCTTGGAGAAATGACATACGGTGCAGCGCGTGGTCTTAAGGATTTTATTATGATTACACTTGGTACCGGTGTAGGCTCAGGAATTGTAATCAACGGACAGCTCGTATACGGTCATGATGGATTTGCCGGGGAACTCGGACACATGATTGTAAAGCGTAACAATGGCAGAATTTGTGGATGTGGACGAGCCGGTTGTCTTGAAGCATATTGCTCAGCAACGGGTGTTGCCCGTACGGCACGTGAATTTCTTGAAATTCGCTCGGAGCCTTCTGCACTGCGCAATATCTCAATTGATGAGATTACCTCGAAAGACGTATATGATGCTGCAATTGCAGGAGATAAAATAGCAAAAGAGATATTTAATTACACCGGTACAATCCTTGGAGAGGCACTGGCCGATATGGTAGTGTTCTCTTCTCCTCAGGCCTTTATCCTTTTTGGAGGATTGGCCAAGAGTGGAGAAATTTTGCTGCGTCCTATGCGCGAGGCACTTGATAAATCAGTAATGCCCGTATTTAAAGGAAAAGCAAAAATCATGCTTTCTGAGCTAAAAGAGGGTGATGCTGCAATACTTGGCGCTTCGGCACTGGGCTGGGAGGCCAAATATCGCGCTGAACCTCATCACGACACAACAACCCAACCCTCTCTTCCTGCTGAACTACAATAAAAGTACATACTTCAATCTTGCAAATAAAGGGTATCCGGAGTCTATCTTATGACTCAGGGTACTTTTTTTAGTGCAATTGACTTTTTTATATTACCTTTAAGTCTCTCTTTAGTTCTTAATGCTTGAAATATTGTATTATAACTTAAAGTTTATATCAATTTTCAAGATGTAAGTATTGCAATTTTATGTGTGTAGTGTTAACTTTGCATTTTAATTTCAACTGTTGGGACGGTCAATTCAACAGTTTCATTAATATATTCCCGTTATATGATTAATGCTTCTGGTATACAGCTTCTTTGCGAGACCTCTTGGGAAGTATGCAACAAAATTGGAGGTATTTATACAGTGCTTTCCACAAAGGCTGAATCTTTGGGTAAGCTACTCAGCAAAAAATTGATATTTATCGGTCCGGATTTAGGTCAGGATGTTGAGTCGGATTTTGAAGAATGTGACTCACTTCTTGGTCTTACTTCATCCGATCTTTCTCTACCACATGATATTCGGGTGAGATTCGGGTATTGGAAAGTTGCAGGAAATCCTCAAGTTGTTCTTGTGAAATTCAATACCATTTATCCTCTGCTAAATGAGATATTTGCAGAGATGTGGGATGAATATAAAGTTGATTCACTTCATGAGTATGGAGATTATCGTGAAGGGTGCGCGTTTGGTATTGCTGCTGCTATGACTATTGAGGCTTTAGCCGTTGCTCTTAAAGTGGATACTAAGAAGGTATTTGCACATTTTGATGAGTGGACCACATCAATGGGCATGCTCTATCTGCAGATTCACATGCCCGAAGCTGCTACAATTTTTACCACTCACGCCACGAGTATAGGTAGGTCAATTTGTGGTAATGGTAAGCAACTTTATGAATATTTTGATGGTTACCATGGTTTTCAGATGGCTAAGGAACTAAATATGGAGGCTAAGCATTCGCTTGAGCAGGCTGCTGCGGCCAATGCAGATTGCTTCACTACAGTTTCTGCTGTAACGGCTCGAGAGTGCCGTCAACTCCTTGATGTTATGCCTCAGGTAGTTACTCCAAACGGCTTTGAGCCGGCGTTTGTGCCTAAAGGTCAACACTATTGTTTTCTTCGGGAAAAAGGAAGACGTAGACTTCTTGATATAGCTACTCAACTGACGGGCAAGAGTTTTGCAAACGATACATTTATTATTGCTACATCGGGACGTAATGAGTACCGCAATAAGGGACTGGACTTATTTACGGATGCATTGATGACTCTAAACGGTACAGGTATTCCTGCAGGGAAGAGTGTATTGGGATTAGTGCTGGTTCCGGGATGGGTCAAAGAGCCACTACCTCGTCTTGCTGATCTTATGGCAGGAAAAGAAGAAGAGGAGATAAGAGGCTTTTCAACCCATGTTATTAACAATCCTGATTCGGATCCTCTTTACCGTCGTCTTGCGGAAGTTGGCGTGAATAACTCTGATGATCGTATGTCGTTAATATTGGTGCCGTGTTATCTTGACGGTAATGATGGTATAATCAATATTAAATACTATGATCTGCTGCCGGCAATTGATGCCACTGTCTTTGCCTCATATTACGAACCTTGGGGTTACACACCGCTCGAAAGTGTGGCTTTTGGCATTCCTACTGTCACAACAGATAAAGCAGGCTTCGGTGCATGGATTCTTGAGTCAGACCGCTCAGGATTTTTGCAATCGGGAGTTGAAGTAATCGGGCGCAATGACACTAATTACTCAGAATGTTGCCGGCAGATAGCCGAGTCGCTTGCATATCTTATTTCGGCATCTCAAGATAAGCGAGATAAGATCACAGATGCTGCGCGGAGTACTGCTCGACGTGCTGATTGGAGTGGTTTTATTGCTGCGTATATGGAGGCTTTTGATATAGCTGATAAGCGTCGCGATGACAGAATATCCCATTATAAAAAATCATAAACTTTATTAAAATTTTACCGTTGGTAATACTTTCGGTTGTGATTAAGTGTTATAGTAATTGTCGGAAACCTAATTACCGAATAAGGAATAAAGAAATAAATTAAATAAGTGATATGAAATTACAAGTTAGCAATTCCAATCAACCTACATGGCGAAATCTTACAGTACGAGCATCACTGCCGGACAGACTTAAACCTCTGGAAGAACTATCAAAAAATCTATGGTGGGTATGGAATAGCGAAGGTAAATCTCTTTTTAAGGATCTTGATGAGAATCTTTGGCGTGAAATAGGAGAGAATCCCGTTATGCTTCTTCAGAATCTCTCCTATCAGCGACTTAAGGAGATACTTGCCGATGAATCTATGCTCGTCCGCATTGACGGAGTATACAAGATGTTTAAGGATTATATGGCAGAGCCTATTGATTCCGAAAAGCCATCTGTAGCTTATTTCTCAATGGAATATGGTCTTTGCAATTGTCTGAAGATTTACTCCGGAGGACTTGGTGTGCTTGCCGGCGACTACATCAAGCAGGCTTCGGACTCGCATTATCCAATGACTGCCGTAGGCTTCCTCTATAGATACGGTTATTTTACTCAGTCGCTTACAATGGATGGTCATCAAGTGGCTAACTATGAGCCGCAAAACTTTGATCAACTTCCTATCGAATCAGTGATAGGTGATGATGGACAGCCCATTGTGCTTGAGGTGCCTTATCCCGGCAGAATCGTTTATGCTCATATATGGCGTGTAAATGTAGGACGCATGAAGCTCTTCCTGCTTGATACTGATCTTGACCTCAACTCAGAATACGATCGCTCTATTACTCATAAATTATACGGTGGGGATTGGGAGAATCGTATCAAACAAGAGTATCTTCTCGGTATTGGAGGAATGCTTATGCTTCGTAAACTTGGTATAAACACTGATCTCTATCATGCCAACGAGGGGCATGCAGCACTGATGAATCTTCAGCGACTTGTTGAATATGTGGAAAAGGACAAGCTCCCATTCAACGTAGCACTTGAAATGGTGCGAGCTACCTCCCTATATACTTGTCACACGCCTGTTCCTGCGGGCCATGATTATTTTGAAGAATCGCTGTTCGGAAAGTATTTGGGAGAATATCCTGCGCGTTTGGGAATTTCATGGGAAGATCTTATGAATATGGGTCGTGAGAATCCCGGAACTAATGAGCGTTTCTCCATGAGTGTATTCGCGATTAATACTTCTCAGGAAGTAAATGGTGTAAGCTGGCTCCACGGCGAGGTTTCCAAGAAGATGTTTGCCGGAATCTGGAAAGGATATGATGCCGCTGAAAGCCATGTAAACTATGTGACTAATGGCGTACACATGCCTACATGGGCAGCTTCCGAATGGAAATCTTTCTACGGTAAGCATCTTGGACAGCAGGTATTTACCAATCAGTCAGATCCTGAAGCGTGGAAGAAGATATTTGAGATCCCTG
>CAYNNV010000161.1:0-4964 GCA_964398625.1 uncultured Sangeribacter sp.
ATTGATTGCTGAAATAAGATACAACAAATCATCAAATCGTTCACGGCTTTGGCAGGCACGTTGCAATCTGCGAAGTTCTTTGTCGCTAAGTCCTTCTCCTTGGTCAGTAAAGTCTTTTAAAACCCGGCATTGTGAAATAAGAAATGTCACTGTGGAGATAAATTCATTGCTGTACTTCAGGCGGTGGAGAATACTACCGGCTTTTTCACTTGTAAGATGCAGCAATGCAGCCATTCTTAGAGTCAGTGTATTGTGTATAGTGTTCACACACCTGACAGTTTCAATCCATTCATCGGGAGATAGCAAGGATAGCTCGGATACTACATACTTCAAGGCTCCGGTTGAGAGCATCATCTCCAGAGCCATGTCCGGATGCAGGCAAGTGAGCATCTTGTCAAGTTCCGCCTTAATCCTTTCTACGGTGATAATATCAAGCCGTGAATGATTTCTCATCATCCCCATTAGTGTGTTTTGCTCCACTTCCCAGCCGAAGCGCGAGGCAAACCTTATGCAACGCAGTATGCGCAGAGGGTCATCATCGTATGTGATGTCAGGATCGCAGGGCGTACGGATTATCTTATTATGGATATCATCAATACCGTGACCGGTGATGTCTACGAACTGTTGGCGCGATATATCGTAATATAGTGAATTGATTGTGAGGTCTCGTCGCAGACAATCTTCTTCAAGAGAGCCGAACACTGTCTCCGGATTGCGATTTCCTCGATCCGGATATTTCTCCTTGCGTGTCTGTACGAGTTCAATCTCATCGTCAGGAAAGGCGCGAAGATGCAGCATTGCTGTTCCGTAGGTAGGAAAAGTCACAGGTTTGTGTTTTGTGAGCTTTCTTGAGGCGAGCCATTCCGCAAATCGTATTCCTCCGGAGGGAAGGTCAATGGCAAGGTCTACATCCTTAATTTCACACCCCATGATTTCGTCACGGCAGCATCCACCAACGGCAAAGACATGACCTTCCCACTCTGTACCTTCTATCAACGCGCGGAGATAATTCCTGATTTCGAGATAGAGCTGAGTAGTCATAAGGTCACAGATTTTCGGATGTCGAAAACTATATAATGAGTGCTTATCCCTTTAGTTTGTTTTTTCTGAATTCGATATTAAGTTTGTCGGAGGCCACCAGTCCGCCTATTATCAGGACGCAACCCAGATAGCCCATGAGATATATATGCTCGTCGAATATGAAGTAACCAAGCACCATAGTCACCAGCGGCTGTAGATACAGATAATTATTTGCCATAACTTCGCCGAGATACTTCATGGCTTCGTTCCATACGATATATGCCAGTACTGAGCAGAAGAGTACGAGAAATAGCATATTGAGTATATACTGGGGAGTTGCTAAGTTAAACAGCATATTAAGATGCAGCGGCTCTTTCTGAATCAACAGGAGCGGGGCAGCGGTAAGCACGCCGTAGAGAAAGAGCTTTCTGGTGATGAAGAAGGAGTTGTAATGAGGAATCAGTCGACGGATAATCACTGTATATAGGGCGAAAGAAAGTGCCGCTGCGAGAGCGAGGAAGTCTCCGAGCGGGTGAAACTCGAGAGAGTCGCCGTTACTGAAGATTACGCAAGCTACACCCGCAAAGGCTATAGCAGAGCCTATTAGCACACCCGGCTTCAGTGGAGTGCGGTAAAATAGGGATATGAGGAGAGTAGTGAAGATCGGAGAAATACCCACAAGCAGTGAGACATTGCCGGTTGTGGTGTTGCTCAGGGCATAATTCTCAGTGATGAAGTAGAGCGAGCCTGCGCATATACCGCATAGGAAAAAGAGAAATTCATCACGCCAGTTGTTTGATAGAATTTTTTTGAAAGTGAAGGCCAAAATGATAAGATAAGCCATAATGAAACGGTAGACATAGACTTCAACGGGTGAAAATCCGCCGTCTACCATCAGTACTTTTGTAGCTACGAAAGATGAGCCCCAGGCTATCACAGTGATAAGAATGCCAATGTGGCTGAGCAACATAGTGCCCTTGGAATATTTGGAAGGCATCGGAATGCAGTGTTAGGTAAGTATAGATATTAAGGAGAGAGCCGGGAGTGCTTCCCGGGTTCTGATTGCAAATTTAGCAAAAAAATCGTATATCAGAAAAAATCGGCTCTAAAATCAGCTGCATCACACTTCCTCACGGGAGGGGATGAATAAAAAGACGCATCCAAAAGTCTATTAAGACTTCCGGAATGCGCTTATAATCAATCAATATGTTTCTATGTCTAAATATGGTCGCCCTTAATCGCAGGGTTATACCTCAGGAGTCTCGGGTTCAGCTTCAAAGTCTTCTTTGCCAACTCCGCAGACCGGGCATACCCAATCGTTGGGGATATCTTCAAAGGCTGTGCCGGGAGCGATACCTGAATCAGGATCGCCGATAGCGGGATCGTAAATCCAATCGCAAACTGTGCATCTGTATTTCATAATATTTAAGGATTAAGTTATTAAAAAATTAGTTATATATCGGCTGTGGGGCCGAAACGGTGTGATATTCAATAGTATAAATTAAGAATAAGAATTTCGTTGTGTTTGATAGTATAACGATAAGCTGTAAAAGAAAGTTCACGATAAGATTGATAAAAAATATAAATATTTCAGAAAAGAGAAATTATGGAGTGATACAATTTGCGTAATTCAGCGGGGCTTCTTATCTTTGCAAAGAAATTACGGCCGTGCTGAAAAGAGCGGTATTGCTATGAGAGAAGCAGAGATTTACTCCGTAGCTGAAGCTGCGCTGACGAAGTATATGAAGTTGCACCGGATGCGAAAAACTCCGGAGCGCTTTGCTATTTTGCGAAAGGTGACACAAATGAAGTCACACTTTAATATAGACCGTCTGTATGAAGCACTGGAGAAGGAAGACGGCTACCATGTGGCTCGCTCCACACTTTATGCTACTGTGGAGCTGCTATGTGCTGCCGGAGTGCTGAGGCGTCACCAGTTCGGTGCGCAGCAGACTCAGTATGAAATAGCATTGGGAAATCATTTCCACTTGATATGCAAGCGGTGCGGCAAGGTGAAGGAGGTGAAAGACGATCCCTTCATGCGGCAGATGGCTGCAAAGCGCTATTCGGCATTTCAGACTGAGCACTTCTCCGTCTATGTCTACGGCACATGTTTCGCCTGCCTGAGGAGGGAAGCGAAAGAGCGTAGGAAAGAGGTTGGCGTTCGGGGCAAGTCGCCCGGTAGGTAATACTGCTCGTATCGGTTATTATGCAGGTGATGCGAGATTTTTTATACATGTATTGACAATAGTATTGTTATGACAAAAGTTGATGTTCTCTTAGGTCTCCAGTGGGGTGACGAAGGAAAGGGAAAAGTGGTAGACGTGCTAACTCCGCGCTATGAAGCTGTGGCCCGGTTTCAGGGCGGTCCCAATGCAGGCCACACGCTGGAGTTTGACGGTAAAAAATATGTGCTTCGGTCGATTCCCTCAGGCGTGTTTCAGGCACGTTCGGTTAATATAATCGGTAACGGCGTTGTCCTAGATCCGGTGCTTTTCCGCAAGGAGGCTGAGGAGCTGGCATCCTCCGGGGTGGATTTGCGTAAAGTACTTAAAATATCAAAACGTGCGCACCTTATCCTTCCTACTCATCGACTTCTTGATGCTGCCAATGAGATGGCTAAGGGGGAGCGAAAAATTGGTACTACAGGGAAGGGTATCGGCCCGACCTATACAGATAAGATTTCACGCAATGGCCTCAGAGTGGGCGACCTCCTGTGTGACTTTCCCAAAAAATTTGAAACTGCTATAGCCCGTCACAATGCCATGCTGACTTCAGCCGGTGCCGAGCCGGTGGGCAAAGAGATGATTGATGAATGGCTTGGAGCTGTGGATTATCTCAAGACGTATGACCTTATTGATTCCGACTATTACATAAATTCGCTCCTTACTGCCGATAAATCACTTCTTGCCGAGGGTGCTCAGGGCACAATGCTCGACGTAGACTTCGGCTCGTATCCTTTTGTCACTTCGTCGAATACCATCGCTGCCGGTGCTTGTATCGGACTGGGCGTGCCTCCGAGTGCAATAGGGGAGGTATACGGTATATTCAAGGCTTATTGCACACGTGTAGGTGCCGGTCCGTTCCCGACAGAACTTTTTGATGCTACAGGTAAGGAAATTCGTGATAAAGGCCACGAATACGGGGCAGTGACAGGCAGAGAGCGCAGATGTGGATGGGTTGACCTCGTGGCTCTCCGCTATGCCGTGATGATCAATGGCGTGACGCGCCTGATTATGATGAAGAGTGATGTGCTTGACGGATTTAAAACCATTAAGGCCTGCACCGCTTATAAGATTGATGGCAAAGAGACTGAGCATTTCCCATTTAATGCCGAAGAAGTGGATATAACCCCGGTATATACCGAGCTTCCCGGTTGGGAAAGGCCTCTTGCCGGAGTTAAAGATTCAAAGGAATTTCCTAAGGAATTTACTGACTATATCGCATTTCTTGAAGAATACCTCAAAGTGCCGATATATATCGTCTCTACCGGTCCTGACCGCACCGAGACGATTATGCTTAAATCATTGTAAGATATAAATTCATAATACTTTTAAATATTCATTTTTAACATGGCAAAAGTAAAACCGTTTAAGGGCGTTCGCCCTCCCAAACATCTTGTAGAAGACGTAGTATCACGCCCATACGACGTGCTTAATTCAGAAGAAGCCCGTGCCGAAGCTGAAGGCAACGACAAGAGCCTCTATCATATCATCAAACCCGAAATTGATTTCCCCGCCGGTACTGACGAACATGACCCCAAAGTATATGACAAGGCTGTGGAAAACTTCCACAAATTCCAGAAAGAGGGTTGGCTCGTGCAGGACGATAAAGAGAAATATTATATCTATGCCCAGACTATGGACGGTCGTACTCAGTATGGATTTGTAGTAGCTGCTTGGGTTAATGACTATATTGAGGGCCGCATCAAAAAGCATGAGCTC
>CAYNNV010000162.1:0-4873 GCA_964398625.1 uncultured Sangeribacter sp.
GCGGTGGCTCTATTATGACACAATGGTGCGTACTTCACAATCAGGAAAGCTTCCTCTATACTCATTTTGATGAAATTTGTGAGATACTAAATAAATATGACGTAGCAATTTCACTTGGCGACGGCATGCGTCCGGGATCAACTCATGACGCAAACGACCGAGCACAATTTCTTGAGCTTGACGTACTTGGTGAATTAGCAGAAAAAGCTTGGAGTCACGATGTTCAAGTCTTCATTGAAGGTCCGGGCCACGTGCCTATGCACAAAATTCGTGAGAACATGGAGCGCCAGATAAAATCTTGCCACGAAGCACCATTTTATACACTCGGACCACTAACCACAGATATTGCTCCCGGATATGACCATATTACCTCCGGAATTGGTGCTTCCATTATAGGTGCATTGGGTACGGCTATGCTCTGCTATGTCACTCCCAAGGAGCATCTATCGCTACCTAATCTTGAAGATGTACGCGAAGGCGTGATTACATATAAAATAGCTGCTCATGCAGCCGATCTTGCAAAAGGATTCCCGGGTGCTAACGTGCGTGACGATGCTTTAAGCAAAGCTCGTTATGAGTTCCGATGGAAAGATCAGTTTAATCTCTCTCTCGATCCGGAGAAAGCCAAACGTTTTTACCTTGAATCGCGCCGAGAAGCTCCGGATGCTGATGACAAGTTTTGTACAATGTGTGGCCCGAACTTCTGTGCTATGAGAATTTCTCAGAATATCGCTGACGAATGTGATAAAATCTAACCAATGTCAGAACTAAATAAAGAAAATTTAAGCAAAGAGTCTACTGTATTCGGGCATGGATTCGCCGATGAAATGGAGAAGTATTCATGGGAGGATACAACGCATTTATGGCAAAATGCAACGATTGAAGACGCCAAGCGCATTCTGCGCAAATCTCATCGCGGACAACGATTGTCTCCGGAAGATTTTGCAGTGCTAATATCCCCTGCTGCGTCTCCCCTTCTTGAAGAGATGGCCGGGCTTTCAAGGTATTATACACAGGAGCGATTCGGTAAGACCATTTCGATGTATATACCTATGTACGTATCGAATGCCTGTACTAATAAATGTGTATACTGCGGATTTAATCATGACAATAAATTCGCACGTACCACACTTGATGAATCACAGATAAAAAATGAGTGCGAGGCTATCAAAAATCTTGCCCCATTTGAAAATCTACTTATTGTATCAGGCGAATATCCGTCGCTATGCGGAGTTGATTATCTTGAAAAAGTACTGCATATTTGCCGCCCTTATTTTCATAATCTTACCATTGAAGTGCAACCTATGAAAATGGAGCAGTATGCACGATTAACGAAAGCAGGGCTAAATGGTGTAGTGTGTTTTCAAGAGACATATCATAAGGATGCTTACAAAGAGTATCATCCAAAGGGAATGAAAAGCCATTATGCGTGGAGACTCAACGGTTTTGATCGAATGGGGCAAGCCGGGGTGCATAAAATCGGTCTTGGTGTGCTCATAGGACTTGAAGACTGGCGTACAGACCTGATAATGCTCGCTAGGCACCTGCGCTATCTTCAGAAAAAATACTGGCGCACCCGCTATAGCGTAAACTTTCCTCGTATGCGTCCTTCTGAAAGCGGATATCAACCTAAGACAATACTCTCCGACCGAGAACTTGCACAGCTTACTTTTGCGTTTAGAATCTTTGACCACGACGTGGATATATCGTATTCAACTCGTGAACTTCCTGACCTTCGTAATAATATGATGACGCTCGGAGTAACATCAATGAGTGCCGGAAGCCGAACAGAACCTGGTGGCTATACAGCGAAAGATGAAGCACTTGAGCAATTTGAAGTGAGCGATGACCGTTCCCCGGCAGAGGTAGCGGAAGCTATCCGCAAAGAAGGTTATGACGTGGTATGGAAGGACTGGGATAGTGTGTTTGACTGATATTTCACACATATCCTCTAAATTATAATTAAATGATTGCCCGATTTCACGCGAGCAATCATTTATTGCTTTAAATGAACCATTAAAACTTCCGAAGTGTTTAGATATTAGAAAAAATATTCGATAACTTTTAACTTGATTTTAGTATGAAATACACTCAACCCCGCCTCCCCTACGTTCCGGATGCGCTTATGCCTGTAATTAGCCAACGCACTGTAGACTATCATTATGGAAAGCATGAGAAAGCTTATATAGACAAACTCAATGACCTGATTGTCGGAACTGAATATGAAGATATGCCTATTGAGGATATTATCAAAAAGGCAAACGGTGCGCTTTTCAACAATGCATCACAAGCCTGGAACCATATCTTCTACTTTTTTCAAATGTCACCTACCCCCAAAAAGGAGCCCTCAGGCAAACTTCGTAAAAAAATTGAGGAGAGATTCGGTTCTTTTGATGAATTAAAAAAGAAAATGGAAGAAGCCGGAATATCACTATTTGGCTCAGGATGGGTATGGCTATCAGCTGATGATGCAGGCAATCTTTTTATCACGCAAGGTCTGAACGCTGAAAATCCTATGCGCGAAGGACTGCATCCTCTAATGGTAATCGACGTATGGGAACACGCATACTATCTTGATTATCAGAATAGACGAGCTGATTATTTAAAAGATATATGGAAACTAATTGATTGGAGTGTAATTGAAAAACGCTATGAGGAATTTTAAGCGCAAATAAATTGTTGATGCAATATATAAATCTGCGCTGCTATGGAGGTAACAATGATGGAAAAACATCGGTGTAATATAAGCATCACCGACAATACTCTTCAACAGCCTGAAGAGTCAACCTCTTAACTCATTATAGACTGTAGCAGAAGTAATGTAAAATAACAAAAATCTCATGCAGAGAATCAAATAAGGAACAAAACAGGCTTATATATCATTTAATGATAAGCGATAAAGTGCGAAATTGTTGGACACTTGGAGTATGCAAATTTGCCATCTCATATACCTGCTATTCTTCTGTCTTAATTATTTAGGATTATGCTCGAAGTATAAATCTTCCTCATTATCATAGTACATATCTTCTACTGATTCATACCCTTCTTGAATCCATTCCGGAGGGGCAGATGAAAGGGCTTTAAGTCTTTTCTTTGATAATTGTCCATGACCGTTTGACGGCAATCGGCAAGCATGCTCAATACCTTCGCGATTATACATGCCATAGTGCTTGCCATCTTCATAGTAGTCAAGCGTACCCCAAACAGAATTTTCGGTAAAACTGCATCTGACATTCTTTGGATGAGTGTATACTCCATGATCATCAGCCAAATTGGGGTAAGAAGTAGTAGAAAATTCTATCGCTTCTTCAAATTTCCGAGTCGTTGGATTGAATCGCTGCATAAAATGGTGTTCCTTATCGCCATATTCCAATGTGTACTGCATTATCCAGTTGTCGTTATCCATGCGCCACAGATAAACCCATGAATATTCCGGTACTTTCGACCTTACCATTTCATGCACATCAGAAATAGAGTATGTCGGCATATTCGCAATTCTTATTGAATCTTCGATTGCTCTCTGTCGCATCCGTTCAATTACTTCTAATCGGTCTCTTTCCGCTTGTTCTTCAGCTCTTAAGCTATTTATAGCTTCAATACGAGCAATTTCATCTCGTTGTCTTTGTGTTCGTACATCCGACAGCCATTTGAAAAACAACCATATACCCATTATCATGACGCAACTTATTACCACCGCAATTAGTCGCAGCTTCCATGAATATCGTTTCAGTTTGTCGAGGACTTTCTTTGTCGGATGTTTGTCAGCCATATATTGTGCAAATTTACAAAATTCAGTAAAAAGTTGGTGTATGATGTGCAAGTAAATCAATAAATCGACCCACAGTCACCGGGTCAACGCGTAAAACGGGCGAAACGGGTAAAAGAGTGGCGATTTTTTTTGTAATGTCAACAGAATTGGTTAATTTTACCCTCAAATTCCGCAAGCAGATACTGTGAGTTATGTCAATATGCATCTGTTTTCACCGGAAAAGGTAACGCTTTTAAATTAACCCGTTTAAATCTAATATAAAAATGGAAGAAAATCTCGTAAAAACCTGTCTTCATGATCGCCATGTAAAGCAGGGTGCACTTATGTCTCCGTTCGGCGGATTTGACATGCCTATACAGTACACATCAATCACTGAAGAACACAATGCAGTTCGTAATGCAGTAGGAGTATTTGATGTCAGTCACATGGGTGAAGTGCGTGTGAAAGGACCGGATGCCTATAAGTACGTAAGCCATATTTTTGTGAATGACGTGACCGGTGCTCCTGACGGCCAGATTTTCTACGGCATGATGTGCTATGAAAACGGTGGCACAGTTGATGATCTTCTTGTATACAAAGTTAATGACAATGAGTACTTCCTCGTAATCAATGCAGCCAATATTGCCAAGGATTTTGAGTGGATTATGAAGAATTCCGAAGGCTTCGATGTAGAAATCACCAATGAAAGTGATTACTATGGAGAAGTGGCAGTGCAGGGCCCTAAAGCTGAGGAAGTTCTTTCCAAGATTCTCAATCTGCCTCTCGAAGAGATTAAATTCTATAACTTTAAGACTTACCATATTGATGATGAAGACGTAATCATCTCACGCACCGGATATACGGGCGAAGACGGCTTTGAGGTATATGGCAGCCATGACTTCACCGTTCGTCTTTGGGATAAACTTATGGAAGCCGGTGTAGTACCATGTGGCCTCGGTTGTCGAGATACTCTTCGCTTCGAAGTTGGTCTTCCTCTTTATGGTGATGAACTTTCTGCTGAAATTACTCCGATAGAGGCAAGTCTCTCAATGTTCGTACGCCTTGAAAAGCCGGAATTTATCGGCAAAGAAGCACTTGCTAAACAGAAAGCTGAGGGAGTAAAAC
>CAYNNV010000163.1:0-4792 GCA_964398625.1 uncultured Sangeribacter sp.
CTCTTACTAAGAGCTACAATGCAATATGGCCTTTAAAGCTGCCTAACTTTTTCAGTTAGTGAATAGCGAAAAACATATCTTGTCGATCCCTCAACTTTATTACAAGTCAGTAAGGTTGGGGAAATCGAGTATTGTGTCTCCTCGCACTTAGGTTCGCATTTATCCTATTATACTATATTGGTATCCAAATAGTTGTCGGATGGACTTCCGAGATTTTGTTGCGATACAAGTTGAGCATAGAGCGTTGGATTCGATAGCGTTTAAAGCTACCAAATCTTACCTCAACTCTATAGGTGATAACAACATTTTAGATATTGGTGAGTCATTGAGGTATTGGCTCGTCTCGATGTTTGTTCAAGGCTTGTCTCAGACCACGCGGAAGCGTTACTTCGAAAAGCTGAAAGCATTGTACAGCCAACATCGCATCGAAATTGATTCTGATGAGAGCAATCCTTTTGAGCAGGTGCGTGCCCTACTCTACCTCACTATTGAATCCGATTTGGTGGTTTGTCAGAATCAATGCGAAAGGCTATCTGAAATATTTGCCGATGTGATGCAGGATGCAAAGAACCGACCCGCAATTAGCGTCTTCTTATATCTTCTTTTCAATGCTTCGTCCGACATCGAAAATGCGATAAAACTACAGGTGGATGATTATTTACCAGACTTTCAGCAGTTAGATGACATTATCGATTCAACAGCTTTCCACCATCGTCGCAAATATGTCTTCCCGCTCGAGCAAAGCCGCAAACGACTGCCACAACTTGAAAGAGAGATAAGTATGGAGATTGCCAACTATCTCACATCTAAAGGTTTAAAATTCAAAAGATCTTTCTCTCTGTCAATAATTCCTGCGCTATGGATATCAAAAGCACTCAAGACCGGATTCGGGCTCTCTGAAATTCGCGCGATAGCTGAACATATCCCCAGCGAATATAATTATCTGAATGAGATACGTCCAGCAAACCTCACCCCCGGCCGTATACAAGCAATCAAAAATGCTGTAGCCAACGCTTTTGCGCCTGAGGGTAGCAGGTGGTACGCCATCAAAATCAGAAGGAGCTCTTCTTTTGATACGATTTCCGAGAGCATAAAGACAAATATGCCGGGATGCTTTGAAGAGTCAACGTTCTATTATCCTACAAGAGTGGTCATTAAACGAGTGGGGAAACGGACTGTAAAAAACACCGTCCCTTATCTGCCGGATATTGTGTTCTTACGGACAAAGCATAAACATATTGAAGCAGTCGACCACCTTATCAAATCCGATAAAGTCGGATGGGTGTTTCGTCAGACACTCGCTCCCGGAAGCGACTATTCAATAATCGATCGTAAGAGCATGATGGTATTCCAGCGAGCCATCGGTGATTTTACATCGGATATCAAAATGGAGCTGACGACAGAAAAACCGGTAGATATCGGGCGCACAGTGCGCATCATTGGAGGCGTAATGATGGGATATACAGGGCAAATCTATGATATAAAGGGAGATTCTGCCACAAACTCTCGGCTAATCTATATCAGGCTGTCCGAAGAATACGGCATTAAAGTAGAACTCAAAATCGAAGAGTACCTCGTCGAGGCAGTTTGATAAATGCTTCCGGAAAGTTATAAAATACCCGACGTCACCCTCCTTGATTATTCTGATGTTGAAGCTGTATGCGCGTGCCAGCACTTGCTCTGCAAAATCTACGAGTATGAGGGAGGATTAGATTATCCGCCAGTCAGAAATTACGTTACTCGTCAAGTAATTTTGCGGGGTAAAACCTGGCTCAAAAAGGTTGAAGCTTTGATAAATCAAATACTCGAATGCGAAGCACCAAAGCTAAATCTGGCGATCATACCCAAGCTCATGGAATCTTATGATTTTCTTTACAGAATCTGCTTCGGGAAGACCCGTCAGGGTTACTTTGCATTGATAAAGTCACGACTCACAGCGAAATGGCTTATGGGTAATAAATCCATATCGCAGACAGAGATTGTAGTTATGCTGTTGACGGAAATATATAGTGGATCCCAATCTATCGAGATGCGATATGTAGAATATGCACTCGGTATAATGGAGTCCTGGATAGAGGAATTGACAAAATGCGGTAAATTTACAAATTCGACATTCCTCGAGGATTACCAACGTCTCACATTCTTGCTGGCTCATGACCTCTCTGCTTACCTCGGAAACAAGTATCAGCACGATATCAAAAAACAATGGATTAACAAATATTCATTGTTTGAAGACCGACTCCGCACCCTCTCTGCATCTGAACTCGGCCATTATATAGCATTCGCAACCACAGCTTCAACAATTCTTGAAAAATCAATTAATGAATGCTATTTTACCGAAATTCAGTTAACAACCCTGCTCGCTTCACATCCAACAATCCACCCATACACACGACAAGCACTCGATCTGGATACAATCCGACGTTTTCACCTTCAAAACCGCGGATGAGCAGTATATCATTTGCAACTTGTCGTTGTAATTAAGTTTAAGTAGTCTATTAAGCTACTTAATTTCAAGGCAATAAGTATTTTAAGAAGTCAATGAAAGGCATTGTCCTGGCCGGGGGATCCGGCACTCGGTTGTATCCGATTACAAAAGGGGTGAGCAAGCAGTTGCTGCCCGTTTTCGACAAACCGATGGTTTATTACCCGATTTCTACGCTTATGTTGGCCGGAATCAGGGATATACTCATTATTTCCACGCCTCAGGATCTGCCGGGCTTCAAGCGTCTGCTCGGCGACGGGTCGGACTACGGCGTCAGCTTCAGCTATGCCGAGCAGCCAAGCCCCGACGGCCTCGCACAGGCATTCATCATCGGCCGCGAGTTCATCGGCGACGACTCGGTGTGCCTCGTGCTGGGCGATAATATCTTCCATGGAGCCGGTTTCCCAGGAATCTTGAAACAGGCCGTCAATGCGGCGGATGCCGAGAGAAAAGCGACCGTGTTTGGCTATTGGGTGAATGATCCTCAACGATACGGAGTGGCCGAATTTGACCAAGAAGGCAATTGCCTGTCAATTGAGGAAAAGCCTGGACATCCCAAAAGTAATTATGCCGTCGTTGGTCTCTACTTCTATCCCAACAAGGTAATAAAGATTGCCGAGTCGATTAAGCCCTCCGCTCGTGGTGAGCTCGAAATAACCACCGTAAATCAGGAATTTCTTAATAATGGAGAACTTAAAGCACAAATCCTACCGCGAGGTTTTGCTTGGCTTGATACCGGCACTCACGACTCGCTGTCGGAAGCTTCCATTTACGTTGAAGTTCTTGAGAAACGTCAAGGTTTGAAGATTGCTTGCTTAGAAGGTATTGCGTTTCGTAATGGTTGGATTTCGAAAGACAAGATGATTGAAGTAGCAACGCCTATGCTCAAAAATCAATATGGGCAGTATCTAATGAATGTGATAGAGGAAGTCAGTCGCACAGGAAATCGAAATTTGGATTGAGATGGTTAGAAACTCTTCTTTCGAATTGTTGCGGATTATATTAATGTTTCTTATCATAGTCCATCATTGTATCGTGCATGGATTAGGGCTAAAAGGGATATCAAATCTTTACGAGCAAGAGGTTTTACTACAATCAAGCCAGATGTTGAGTGCAATTCTGGCAAATTCTTTGTGTATTTGCGCTGTCAATTGTTTTATTCTCATCTCAGGATATTTCGGGATTAAAGTATCAAAGACCAAATTTAAAACTCTTATTTATATAGTAATTTTTTATACAGTGTGTTTGGCTGTTGTTCCCGCATTACTAGACCATAATATACGGTTGGCTCTTCGGTACACTCTTTTTATCTCCCATTCTCCATACTGGTTTATAGTTGATTACATTTTCCTTCTTTTCTTTGCGCCCCTAATTAATAACTTTTTTGAGAACTGTCCTCGTAGGAGTGTTCTATTTTTTATTTCCGGATTGCTTATAATAAGTTGCTATTTTGGGTTTTGCTGGTCAAATATAGCAAACCAGAATGGCTATACTATCCTGCAATTTATAACGATGTATAGTATTGGCAGATGGTTGTTTAAGAATAAAATTAGACTCTCCTCGAAAAAAGCTTTCATACTCTATTTCCTCCCCTCGATTAGTTGTGGTTTAATCATGTATGGATTGTACTATTTAGGTTACTCTAATTTGGCGTGGAGAATGACTTTCTATAACAATCCCCTATTGATACTTTCCGCATTAGGCCTTTTCCTACTGTTCAATAACATTAAACTTGAGAGTCGAACAATAAATATGCTTGCCAAGTCATCATTGGCAATATACTTAGTTCAATCCTCTCCTTACATCTCCAAACATTTATATTCTATCGTAGAATATTTTAACTCCAGCACGCCTCATTACATATATATAACAGTTATATCCTTATCTCTTTGCTTAGTCATATTGTCAATTGGTATTGACCGTATGAGAATGGTAATATTTAAAATGTTTGGGATTTAAGTCAGCTTTAATGGAAGTTGTAAAGACAGATATCGAGGGCGTCGTGATCCTCGAGCCCCGCATCTTCAAGGACGCGCGCGGCTATTTCTTCGAGAGCTATTCCAAGCGCGAGTTTGACGAAAAAGTGCGTCCGGTCAATTTCGTGCAGGACAACGAGTCGATGTCCACCCGCGGGGTGATGCGCGGGCTGCATTTCCAGCGTCCGCCTTTCACCCAGAGCAAACTCGTGCGCTGCGTGCGCGGCCGTGTGCTCGACGTGGCTGTCGACATCCGCAAGGGCTCGCCCACCTACGGGCGTCATGTGGCCGTGGAGCTATCCGAGGATAACCACCGGCAGTTCTTCGTGCC
>CAYNNV010000164.1:0-4680 GCA_964398625.1 uncultured Sangeribacter sp.
AATTCCGGTACTTCACGGTACCAATGGAGAAGACGGCATCTTTGAGGGTTTGCTTGAAACAATCGGAATTCCATTTGCCGGATGCAACACTCTCTCTTCCGCTAACGGCATGGATAAGATTACCATGAAGATGATTCTTCGAGAGGAGGGAATTCCCGTGGTTGACTATGTTTGGTTTACCGACAGAGAGTGGTTTGACAAGCGTGATGCACTTATTGAGAAGATTGAGTCTAAGCTTGGTTATCCTGTAATTGTTAAGCCGGCAAATCTTGGTTCCTCTGTTGGTATCGGCAAAGCTGCTAATCGTGAGGAGCTCATTGCTAAAGTTGACAATGCTGAGAAGTTTTCCCAGCGCATCATCGTTGAGCACATGGTTGAGCAATTAAAAGAGATTAATTGCTCCGTACTCGGTGACGCTGACGATCACCAATCATCAGTATGTGAAGAGCCGATAAAGACCGGCGATATTCTATCTTATGAAGATAAGTATATGGGTGGGAGCAAGTCAGCTAAAGGTATGCAAGCCAGTGAAAAACGAATCCCTGCCGACTTGCCGGTTGAGGTCAGCGAAAAGATTCGTCACATAGCAGGGGAGACATTTCGTGTGCTCTCATGTCATGGTGTTAGCCGTATTGACGTTATGATTGACGAAAGCGACGGAAGCATTTATGTCAATGAGATCAATACCATTCCCGGCTCTCTTTCTTTCTATCTTTGGGAAGCATCAGGCATTTCTTTCCGCGAACTGATGGATCGCCTCGTGGCTCTCGCGCTCAAGCGCAAACGCGATACTGATCGCAAGACCTTTACTTATGATCAGAATATCTTCTCTCTTGGAGGTGGAGTAAAAGGTGCCAAGGGTGCAAAAGGGGTAAAGGCCTAAGAAGTAATAAGAAATTAAATCTGCTGTCTATTATGAGCAAAAAATTCAAAGAATATAATCGGCAACTTAATCTCTCCGATATAAATAAAGAAGTCCTTGAAGTGTGGGATCGCGAAGGTCTCTTCGAAGCATCTATGAAAATACGCGAAGGAGCTCCTTCATTCGTCTTCTATGAAGGTCCTCCGTCGGCAAATGGTAATCCCGGCATACATCATGTAATGGCTCGTACCATCAAAGACACTTTCTGCAGGTATAAGACAATGCGCGGCTTCCATGTAAAAAGGAAAGCCGGTTGGGATACTCATGGCCTACCTGTTGAGCTTGGTGTAGAAAAGGCTCTGGGGATTACCAAAGAAGACATCGGAAAGAAGATTTCTGTTGATGACTACAATGCAGCCTGTCGAAGAGAGGTTATGAAATACACAAAGGAATGGACCGACCTTACTCACAAGATGGGTTATTGGGTTGATCTTGATAATCCCTATATCACTTACGACAGTCGCTACATAGAGACAGTATGGTGGCTTTTACGCCGTCTTTATGACGAAGGATACCTTTACAAAGGATATACTATTCAGCCCTATTCTCCCGCTGCCGGTACGGGCCTTAGCTCCCATGAGCTGAATCAGCCCGGTTGCTATCGCGATGTCAAGGATACAACAGTTACGGCCATTTTCCCGATTGTCAATGCTCCTGAATCTTTGACGGGTTGGGGAAAACCTTGCTTTATAGCCTGGACTACTACCCCTTGGACACTCCCTTCAAATACTGCACTCTGCGTTGGCCCAAACATTGAATACGTTGCACTCCGCACTTACAATCCCTATAACGGCGAAAAGCTTACAGTAGTTATGGCCAAGACTCTCGTAGGCTCATATTTCAAAAAAGAGGGCGAAAATGCACTTTTAGATTCTTACAAACCCGGTGATAAGGTTGTGCCATTCGAGATTGTGGCTTCATTCAAAGGTTCCGACCTGGTCGGCATGCGCTACAGTCAGCTTATGAAGTGGGTGAAACCACTGGAGAAACTGCATGATCTTTCTCCCGAGTTCGTCCGCGAATTTGCCGAGAAGCATCCTGAGAATATCTTCAATGTAGATGATGACAGATTTGTTGTAGCTGATGAACTTGCGTTCAGGGTAATACCGGGAGATTATGTTACCACGGATGACGGTACCGGAATTGTCCACATTGCCCCCACATTCGGCGCTGATGATGCCAAAGTGGCCAAAGCAGCAGGTATTCCTGCGTTGTATATGATCAATAAGAGGGGGGAGACGCGCCCCATGGTTGATCTTCGCGGCCGCTATTATCCACTTGACGAGCTTGCAGAAAGCTTTGTGGAAAAATGCGTCGATGTGCCCCTTTATTCTGCCCATGCGGGTGATTACGTGAAGAATGCTTATGACCCTCGCTACAATGAAGGTGGAAAATATGATGAGAAAGCAGCAGAAAAGGCTGAGGATCTCAACATTATGCTGTGCCTTGAGATGAAGCAGGCCGGCGAAGCTTTCCGCATAGAGAAACACGTGCACAACTATCCTCATTGCTGGCGTACAGATAAGCCCGTGCTTTACTACCCTCTTGACTCTTGGTTTATTCGTACTACTTCCGCTAAAGATAAGCTCATAAAGCTCAATGAATCAATTAAGTGGAAGCCCGCCTCCACCGGATCCGGTCGCTTTGGCAAGTGGCTTGAAAATCTTCAGGACTGGAACCTCTCAAGATCACGCTACTGGGGCACTCCGCTGCCGGTGTGGCGTTCCGAAGATGGTCGGGAAGAGGTGTGTATAGGATCCTACGAAGAATTATACAATGAGATCGAAAAATCTGTAGCCGCCGGTTTCATGCCGTCTAATCCCTTAAAAGACAAGGGATTCATCCCCGGTCTCTACACGGCTGAAAATTATGAACATGCAGATCTTCATCGTCCATACGTTGATGAGATTATACTCGTCTCCCCATCGGGCCGGCCGATGAGACGAGAGTCAGACCTTATTGATGTATGGTTCGACTCAGGGGCCATGCCGTATGCGCAGATTCATTATCCCTTTGAGAACAAAGAAGCCTTTGACAATCATGAGGTTTATCCTGCTGATTTCATCGCTGAGGGTGTAGATCAGACTCGCGGTTGGTTCTTCACGCTTCATGCCATTGCCGGTATGATTTTCAACAATGTATCATATAAGGCTGTGATTTCTAATGGTCTTGTTCTCGATAAGTTCGGTGCCAAAATGTCAAAACGCCTTGGCAATGCGGTGGATCCCTTCGGAAATATCGAGAAGTTCGGTTCCGATCCCGTCCGTTGGTACATGATTAGCAATTCACAGCCATGGGATAATCTTAAATATGATGAAGAAGGCGTAGCTGAGGTGAGCAGAAAATTCTTCGCTACTCTTTACAACACATATAAATTCTTTGCGCTTTATGCCAACGTTGACGGCTTCACAGCTACTGAACCTCAGATTCCGCTTGACCAACGCCCCGATATCGACCGATGGATTCTCTCGGTTCTCAATAGCCTGATTGAGGAGGTAGGAGCTGCTCTGGAAGATTACGAGCCAACACGTGCGGCAAGAGCCATACAGAACTTTGTTGGAGAGGATCTATCCAACTGGTATGTTCGACTCAACCGCAAGCGCTTCTGGGCCGGTGATATGACTGCCGATAAACTTTCAGCTTATCAGACACTATACACCTGTCTCAAGACTGTCAGTCTACTCATGGCTCCTATCGCACCATTCTATGCTGATAAGCTCTATTCCGACCTCATGCAGCCGGTAAACGGACGTGAATATACTTCCGTACATCTCGCCGAATTCCCCGTGGTTAACAATTCCGAGATTTCTCCCGAGCGCGAGCGTAGTATGCAGATGGCGCAGGATATCACTTCCCTCGTGCTGGCCCTGCGTCGTAAAGTGAATATAAAGGTGCGGCAGCCTCTTGGCACGCTTCTTGTGCCCGTTATGAATCAGACTCAGCGCGACGATCTCCTCTCCGTTGCTGATCTTATCAAGTCAGAAGTAAATGTGAAGGAGATAAAGATTGTTGACAATGAGCAGTCCGGTCTCGTGAAGCGTGTGAAAGCAGATTTCAAGAAGCTTGGCCCACGCTATGGTAAGATTATGAAGCCTCTTGGAGCAGCAATTGCAGCTATGGATGCTGCTGCCATTGCCGAGCTTGAGCGTGAAGGAAAATATACCTTCAAAGATCTTCCGGGAGCACCTGTAATATCGCTTGACGATGTTGAGATCATTCCCGAAGACGTGCCAGGATGGCTCGTGGCAAGCGACGGAGCCGTAACAGTGGCTCTTGACGTGACCGTTACTCGCGAGTTGCGCCTTGAGGGTATTGCCCGTGAGCTGGTCAATCGTATACAGAATATACGCAAGGAGTCAGACTTTGAAATCACCGATAAGGTAGCTGTGGAGCTGGCCTCTTCATCCGATGAGATAAAGAAAGCCGTAGAGCAATACCGCGACTAT
Organism: uncultured Sangeribacter sp.; assembly: GCA_964398625.1. GTDB lineage: Bacteria > Bacteroidota > Bacteroidia > Bacteroidales > Muribaculaceae > Lepagella. Next base: position 4,369 of record CAYNNV010000164.1, read on the forward strand.
CTCGCTACTCAGGTACTGGCCGACAGCATCAGCATAGTTGATGCCGTGGCTAATTCCGACGCCCGCGAGCTCGCAATTGATGACGATAAGGTGACAGTACTGGTTGCCCGTCAATAACTTTAATGATATAACAAACTCCGGTCCTGCTCTCATATCCGGCAGGATCGGAGAACAATTTATTAAGATGATGAAACGCTATTCCGACGAAGAACTTGAGGAATTCCGCGAGTTGATAAATTCTAAAATTGAGAAGGCCCTTGCAGAATATGACGAACTGAGAGCCGGCTTTGTCAACGATACCGACAATGGCAT
>CAYNNV010000165.1:0-4659 GCA_964398625.1 uncultured Sangeribacter sp.
TTCAGATCAAGCAGCGAGAGCGTAATTGTTATTTTCGCCAATTATAGGTCGATGCCGTTGATTATAGAGTCTCTCCATCATGACTCTGCATGCTTGCTTACCGCTTCTACACGCTGTCAAAGCCAGTCAGCCCCGCTTTTTTTGCACATAAAGCAACTGCAAATTTAGCACTTAATTTGCGAATGGTAAAGCACCATGAATAGGTTTAACATTATTTAACTACCCATGCGCTGATTTTATTTGCTTTTGGCACTAATCTTTGCCCAGGAATCCTTAAGTCCGACTGTTTTGTTGAACACGGGCGCTCCGGGTTTTGAGTCCGGGTCTACTACGTAGTATCCGAGTCTTTGAAATTGATAACGGTCTCCGGCTTTTACGCGCTCGGCAAGCCATGGCTCAATCTTGACACCTTTGCGAATCTTGAGGGAATCGGGGTTGAGAAGTTCCCTGAAATCACCTTCTTCGGCACCGGGATTTTCTACTGCGAAAAGACGGTCATAATCGCGAACTTCCGCATCAACAGCTGTGGGCACAGATACCCAATGAAGCGTACCTTTAACTTTTCTGTCAGCCCCCGGCAGCCCGCTGCGTGTATCGAAGTCTACCTCAGCGTATATCTCGTCAACCTCACCGTTTTCGTCGTGATGACAGCCGGTACATTTTACTATATATGCACCTTTGAGACGTGTTTCTTTACCCGGAGTCATGCGGAAGAATTTTTTGGGAGGATTTTCCATGAAGTCTTCACGCTCTATCCAGAGTTCACGGGTGAATGGCATATCGTGAGTTCCGGCAGATGGATCTTCGGGATTGGAATCCATCGTCATTATCTCCGTTTTGTCTTCAGGATAATTAGTGAGGATTAGTTTTACCGGATTTACGACTGCGCTGACGCGCGTAGAGGTCTTGTTAAGGTCTTCGCGAACGGAGGCTTCAAGCAACTCTATGTGGTTCAGGGCTTCATATTTTGTATATCCGATGCGATTGACAAAGTCTTTGATTGATTGCGGGGTATAACCTCTTCGTCTCAACCCTCTAATAGTGGGCATACGGGGATCGTCCCAGCCTGAGACCAGCCCCTCCTGTACAAGCTGTAGCAGCTTACGCTTGCTCATCACCGTATAGGTAAGATTGAGGCGGTTGAATTCTATCTGTCTGGGGCAGTATGATTCATCAGCGAGGAAGTTGACAAAATATTCGTAAAGAGGACGATGAGGCACGAACTCAAGAGTACAAATGGAGTGAGTGACGCCTTCAAAGAAGTCGCTCTGGCCATGTGCGAAGTCATACATGGGATAAACATTCCACTGCGTTCCGGTGCGCCAATGCGGAGTTTTTATGATACGATATATGATTGGATCACGGAAATGCATATTGGAGTTTGCCATATCTATTTTGGCGCGAAGTACCATTGAACCCTCCTCAAATTCACCCTTGTTCATTCGCTCAAACAGGTCAAGATTTTCCTCAACAGGTCTATCTCTGAAGGGGGAATTCGTTCCTGCTTCGGTTGGTGTGCCTTTCTGGGCCGCTATCTGCTCCGAGGTCTGCTCGTCAACGTAAGCTTTCCCCTCTTTGATAAGGCGGATTGCGAAATCATATAGCTGCGGGAAATAATCGGAGGCGTAGTATAGACGGTCTTCCCAGTCAAACCCAAGCCAATGGATATCTTCCTTAATAGCTTCCACGTATTCCGTATCCTCTTTTTGCGGATTAGTATCATCAAAACGGAGATTGCATGTACCGCCGAATTTTTCAGCTGCACCGAAATCCATGATGAAAGCCTTGGCATGGCCTATGTGAAGATAACCGTTAGGCTCAGGCGGGAAGCGGGTATTGAGTCTTCCGCCATTCTTACCGGCCTTAAGGTCATCACTAATTATCTGCTCAACGAAGTTGAGGCCGTTTTCATTCAGGATTTCTTCCTCTTTTATCTCTGTCATATTGGTTTACCTGTTGATTAAAATGCAAAGATAATTAAAAATTTCCAAAACAGTGGCAATTTTTAATTATAGAGAGATAACAGACTGACTAATTAAGTTTTAGCGTAGTATTATTTTTTCGGTTTTTATTCCCTCCGATGTTTGAGCAGAGAGAATTGCAATCCCGCGATTGAGCCCTGAATTTAGTATAGCGGAATGGGATGGATGAGAAGTTGCGCTCACTATTTCGCCTGAAGGGAGAAATAGTGTGAATATTGCGGGTTTCGAGCAGCTGACTTCTATGTCATCACCAATCTGCTTCACTATGAATTGCGGCTCTTGATATACATTTTTCACCTTAGCAAGGTCTGCAAGATACAGGGCACCTGCGTATGCATCAATCTTACCGAAGCGTGCTTTATGTGGTTCGGAAAGAAATTGGCTGTCACGTCGTGAAGTCTTGTCCAAAGCATCTACAATGTCATTAAGTGTTGCCTGCGGGGCAGCCTGAAGCCACGTGGCAATCACACCCGCCGTAGCAGGAGTTGCCATTGAAGTGCCTGTCATAGCCCCCCAGTAGTGAGAGCGGCCGAAAAGCTCCGTACCATGAGTATATTCTGAAACCATCGATTTGCAGTTGCCATTATATGCTGCGATTATAGAAGTGCCGGGAGCAAGTACGTGGGGAATTACTTCACCGTCGGGATTGGCTCCGTAGCTGGAATAAATAGCCGGGAATCCGGGTTGTCCGTCAAGATCGTCACGGATTGATAGGATCTCACCTGTAAGCGTAGGCCATGACTCACGCAGATTGTATGACCCCACGCCGATTACAGATTCGGTTGAGATAAAATCATTGACACTCTGAAAGGGAGATCCATCAATAAAGTCAGGTTGAAGCCGTGACTCAAGTATCGTAGCATGATCCGTAAAAAGATCAAACTCTACCGGCTTTCCGTCGCCCTCTATGCTGATACCGAGAGCATACTCTTCGGGTTCAAGAAGCCATGTTGATCTATCAAACTTATCATCCGGATCGGCATAGAAGAATGAAAGACAGTAGCGCCCGTTGATAGGATCTATGCGTGCATGGGAATAAAGGTCACCCCTGAAGTAATGAGCCAGTGATGCAAATATACCCTCGTCTTTAAAAGAAACACCGAACAGCACGTCCACATCTTCGGAATTAATTTGAGGAGTGAACCAGTCTGTGCGCATAACTTCCTTATAATCCTTATCAATCACGTGAAAGCGAATGCGGAGGCCGGAATCATCGCGACTCCATACATCAGCCTCAAAACGAGGAGTAGGAGCTCTATTATAAAGTTGCTCAAAGACTGTGGAGATGCGTTGGCCGTCGGAGTGTATAGCTCTCTTAGCGAAACCGGAATTTCCGGAAGAGAAACATATTATCACACCTTTGCGGGCTAATTCATCCGAGATGCTATTGATAAACCCTGTACCGTCATGGGCACCCAGCTCTCCGGAAAGACTTAATGATATTACGCATCTTTTCCCTACACTTTCCGCATAATCAGCCACAGCTCTCATACCGAAAGCTATCTCGTCGTCATAAATTGAATTACCGCAAGATACAAGCACGAGTTCTGCTTCCGGAGCCACACCTTGCAGGGAGGCATAGGAGCAGCTTCCAGCCGCAATAGATGCTGTATGGGTGCCATGGCCGTCAGAATATCCCTCTTCAGGAGCAGCAAGAATCTCATGTGGCGTGGAATATAGGAAATATTCAAATTCTCCACTCTCTGATTCCGCACCGCTGACTGTATGATAGAGCCTTGCTATTCGAGTAGGAAGACCGTCAGCATCAAGAAAAGCAGCGTGGTCGGGCTGAATACTCTTATCGATGATCCCTATTACTACCCCCTCACCTGTAAGGGCAGGCAGTGATGTAGAGGCCTGATGTAATAAATCGGCACCGATGTCTTCACGCAGCATGTCAAGACACATTGTGAGCTTACGTGGATACGATATCATCACTCCCTGCATAGAGGCAATTGAGGATAATGAATCAAGACTCAATGATACACTCCTGCTGCCTGACAGAGGGTCTGTTATATTCACGGGTATGATTACGTTACCTTCACGTGTAGCAGGTTGTCTCATCTTGAGTTTCAGAGGGAGCGACATATTGTCATATCCGACGGCAGAGATGGCAGAAGATATTATGATAATTGATACTATTAGCGTTTTTAAACGTTTCATATATGTAAAAAATGGAATATACTTTGATTTATTAATTAACGTAAGTGATACTACTTTTATGCAGATATTTAAGGAGTATTAACACAACTTTTTCTCTTCCCGCGGGTTATTAATAGTGAAAAGACAGAAATGCTAACGGCATTTTTGGCATGAATTATGTTTAATCGAGTAAAAAAAATAACATACAAAAAAAGAAACGAATTATGACACTCCAACCATTAGCAGATCGTGTATTGATCGAACCCACAGCCGCTGAAGAAGTGACCATGGGTGGTATTATTATTCCTGATGCAGCCAAAGAAAAGCCTCTGCGTGGCACTGTCAAGGCAGTAGGACAAGGCACAAAAGATGAAGAAATGATCCTTAAGGAAGGTGACGAAGTGCTTTTTGGCAAATATGCCGGCACCGAAGTTGAATTCGAGGGGATCAAATATCTTATTATGCGTCAGGCAGATGTACTTGCACGTATTGGCTAAAAAAGTGATAATTTAGATTTAAAAGAAAAAGTTTTACT
>CAYNNV010000166.1:0-4635 GCA_964398625.1 uncultured Sangeribacter sp.
ACCACCCTTGGTACGGCACTTAACATAGCCGGTGATGACCTCGTCATTTTCGAGAGCCTTATTCACACGATCCCAGCTGCGTGATGCGCAAGCCTTCTTGTGTGAAAGGATTAGCTGGCCCTTCTTATCTTCCTGGTTTTCGATGAATACCTCTACTGTATCACCAACTTTCAGGTCGGGATTATAGCGGAATTCGTTGATTGAAATTATACCGTCTGACTTATAGCCGATGTTAACCACTACCTCGCGCTTGTTGATCGAAGTTACGGTACCTTCAGTTATTTCTTTGTCTTTTACGGTGTTGAGAGATTCGTCGTAAGTCTTCGCAAGCTCTTCACGACTCTTATCTCCTGCGGTTTCGCCTTTTTCGTAGGCGTCCCAGTCGAAATTTTCGATGGGGGAATTTTGCAATTCGCTCATTAATAATTGGTTAATAAAAAATATTGTTAATTCTCACTTGCCATACTTCCAATGCTATACGGCTTTGGGCTGCAAAGTTAATAAATATTTCTATCCTCCGCAAGCATCTGTAAGTCAATTTTTTTCTAATTGGTATTTTTTAGTATGATAAATTAAATAGCTGCTTATTTTAATCCGCTCCGGCCATACCATTTCAGAGCGTAAGCATCGTGTTTTCTGACTTTAGCTTTGAGCGATATATTCTACGGTCTTCTTCTATATTAGCATCAAATTCTCCGGCGTATACCGCTACCTCAGCCGGATTTAATCCCCAACGTTGCGACAATCTGGCAATCATCCATTCTCGCTCAAGCGACGAGTAATTTTCAAAAGCAGAATCCAGCAGATCCCGAAGCTCCTTAATAGACTTGGCTGCCAGAAGCCTCTGCAGGTAATCTTCCTCAAGCAACTGCCCGCCAAGGTCTATCCAGCGTTTTGCTTCCCTCTTTTCTCCTTCAGGAAGCGTGAAATCCGGAAACTTCATAGATATATACTTGCAGATAGCAGCCTTATAAAGCCTTTCAGCCCTCTGAAGCGAAGAAGCCCGGAGCTTGAGACCGTTGAACCGATAATATCGATCAGCATCAGGCAGGCGAAGTTTAAGTTCCGCAATGAGGTCAAGCGCATCGGCCACGCTCTGCATTGTAAATGGATTCAGCACGTCATAGACGATGTTGTCAAGACGCTCACCGCTGCGCCGGCCGCGTCGCTCTCGCGCAGGCCATTTCTTTTCATCACGCATAAGGCCACAGCTTTTCAACATAATACCGGGCACAACTATCGTCTCTCCCCTGTCATCACCTATTAAATATGAGAATGGAAATGGAGAAGTATCAGGATGTGATTTATGTCCTCCTATCAAAAGAGAGAATGCACCAATTTTAGCTCCCCACATCACGTAGGAGCCTGAGGATGTCTTCACGCCCCGCTGCATGATGCCCCAATGAACCGGGCCAAGCTTATATGCATGATTGGAGGCATTAGATGCACTTCCCGCATTCATGAAAGAATACATTCCCCCTATAAGCAATGTAGATTTGTGCATACTTACCACGTAAGGACCGGCAAGCACGGAACAGGCCTCACCGTTTTCAAGAGTGCAGTTGGCGAAAAAGAGGGAATCATGCGCCGAACAGCCGCTTCCAAGATGCGCCCCCTGCCCTACATAGACATTCCTTATAGTTGCCCCGGTATCCACGCAACCATCTTCTATTATGAAGTTTTCACCTTTCACTCCGCACCCCACATAAGCGCGACAACGACCGGGAGAAGCATTATTGACTATCATGCCGTTGCGCAAACTCAACGCCCCTTCTACAGTCACCTCAGGCCATATAGCCACATTATAAAGGCTTCCGCAGTCGCGCACCACTGCCTTAGCTCCAACACCGGGGCGGAAACAGCTTCCATCAAAGTCATTCCTAAGCATGGGAAGCAGTCTCGTCTCAGCCCATACCGGATAAAAGGCGGCAAGCACGGCTATCTGCGAGCTCAGTCCGGGGAACAGCCATACAGGGCGACTCCCGGTCTCGTCAAGCACATTAACCGCCAATCCTGCACCACACTCCGTCTCCGGCTCGCACTCTATACGAGCCACATTCTCTACAATCGCGCCGCTTCCGATAGTACAACCCTTGATTCCTCCGGGCACATTTCTAACCGTGGCCTCATCTTCTATCGTCACGTTCTCAAGGCGCACACGCCGCAATTCTCCGCCACCATCCTCGCTCAGTGCGCCTATCATGACGCGACCGCCAAAGTCAGTGTCAGAGATTCTGCAGAGATCAGTGGCATCAGCTATCCGCACCATACTCCAGTCCGGGCAGCGACAACCTGCTCTTTCAAGCAATTCTATCTCCGTATCTTTAAGCCTCCGGCTCATCATCGGAGATATTTTCATACCGGTCATACAGGAAGTCATTGTAAGGGAAGCGCTCGGCATGGATTTCGCGCGCTTTCTCATAGAGCATCGCCTTGAGCTTATCTATATTCGTGCGCTCTTTGGCTGAGATAAAGACGCAATTCCCCCCGGTCTTCTTCTCCCAAGCTTCCCTGAATTCATCAAGCGATATATTTTCACGCGTTGCGGGGGTAAGATCATCCGGATCTTTAGGGGTATAAGTGAAGGCGTCAATCTTATTAAATACGAGTATCACCGGCTTTTCCGATGCTCCGCACACTTCCGAGAGCGTCTTGCTCACCACCTCTATCTGCTCCTCAAAGTTTGGATGACTCACATCAACCACGTGCACAAGCACATCGGCCTCTCTAACCTCATCAAGTGTTGACTTAAAGGAATCTACCAGGTGAGTCGGCAGCTTGCGAATGAAGCCTACCGTGTCCGTCAGAAGGAAGGGAAGATTCTCAATCACAACTTTCCTGACGGTGGTATCAAGCGTTGCAAATAGCTTATTTTCAGCAAATACATCACTCTTGCTAAGCAGATTCATAAGAGTGGATTTACCCACATTCGTATATCCTACAAGAGCGACACGGGTAAGTTTACCTCGATTCTTCCGTTGTATACTCTTCTGCCGGTCAATATGCTTAAGCTCCTCCTTAAGACGCGATATTTTATCAAGAATAATACGGCGGTCCGTCTCTATCTGAGTCTCACCCGGTCCGCGCATACCAATACCGCCCCTCTGTCGCTCAAGATGCGTCCACATCCTCGTCAGTCGCGGCAGAAGATATTGATACTGAGCAAGCTCCACTTGTGTCCTTGCAGTAGCTGTCTGAGCCCGCTTGGCAAAGATGTCAAGAATCAGGGTGGTGCGGTCAAGAATCTTCACTTTTAATTCTTTCTCTATGTTGGTCACCTGCTTGGTAGAGAGGTCATCATCAAATATCACCATTCCGATCTCCTCCTCTTCCACGTAAGCTCTTATCTCCTCGAGCTTACCCTTACCCACGTATGTGCGCGGATTAGGATAATCAAGCCGCTGGGTGAAGCGCTTCACAGGCTCCGCCCCTGCAGTTTCGGCAAGAAATGCCAGCTCGTCAAGATATTCATTAGCTTTCTGCTCATTCTGTTGAGGAGTGACAAGCGCAACAAGCACAGTGCGCTCATTAGCCTCCTTATTTATGATATTGTCTTCAATCATCTCATTATCTTATTATATTTCAACGCCCGCCTGCGGGGTTTTGTTGCATACTCACTAAAATCAATTCTATGAAGATGTCCGTACAAATAACATCCATAGATTTTACTTAGACACAAAAAAAGGCTGTGGCAAAATTCTCAAAAATTTTGTTGCAGCCTCTGAGTATTTTTAGAATGTGACCTTTTTCAGGATACGAAGATATCGGCAACGCCCGAATTATTTCTTCTTATTGTAACGAGCGTTAAGACCTTCTATCACCTCTTCAGTGATGTCAAGAGCCGGATCAATATAGAGAGTGGCAGCCTTGAAAAGGATCGCATCATATCCGTGGCTGGCATTGTATTCCTTGATATATGCTGTGATTGAATCATTCACAGTCTGCTGCGCCTGCATAGCTTGAGTTTCAAAATCCTTCTGAAGATTAGCCACTGACTGCTGCGCAGAGTTCTGTAGTGAGGCCATCTTCTGCTGGTCAGCCTTATACGTCTGCTCAGTGTAGGAATTATTCTGCATCTTCGACTGCATGGAGTTTGCAAGATTCTGAATCTGATTTTCATGATTCTTCACCTGAGTCTCCATATTGGTCTGCATACGCACCATCTGCTCATTATAGTCCTTGGCAAGATAATAGCGGCTAAGCACTGTATCAAGATCCACATAACGGTAGTTTGGAAGCGTACCCGATGCCTTCTTGGCTTCAATAGCGGCCTTCTCCTCCTTAGTCGGGCCATTGCTCTTGGGTGCTTCCTGGGAGTTGCTGCAGCTCATCGCCGCGAATACGCACAGCATTGCGCCGGCGATTACACTTTTCTTCATAATCGAGTGATATATTTTTTTCTTTAAGAAGATGATTTATCAAATAGTTACTTACGCTGCGTACGGTGGTGCCCGCATCCTCCGAGCCCCGTCTCCGAACCTCGGCTAATTATCAAGCGCACTGCAAGCAAAAGCACACTTATGCCCACCAGCGACACAGCTATTATGATTAATTTCATTTTCCTTGCCAAGCTTTTCTACTTAGCGCCGCAAAATTACTCATTTTTTCCGACTCTCTCATATTTCTTCGCAATTT
>CAYNNV010000167.1:0-4623 GCA_964398625.1 uncultured Sangeribacter sp.
TTTCCGACTCTCTCATATTTCTTCGCAATTTCTCTCAATATTTTAACGTTATTTCACGCTATTTCCCCTCTTTAGCCATTAATAGATTATTTATTTGGTCTATAACAGTTTTTTTTATTAACTTTGGGATGCCAAATTGATAATTCATAAACCATAAATCAATATCAAAAAATGGAAGTTAAAGACCTTAAACCGGAATTAATCTGGAAATGCTTCGACGAAATTACTAAAGTACCTCGCCCATCATGCCACGAAGAGCAGATACGCGAATATCTCCTCGACTTCGCTGCAAAGCACAATATCCCCGTAAAGACAGATAAGTGCGGAAATGTTGTCATGACTAAAGCCGCCACTAAAGGCCATGAAACCGCGCCCACAGTTATTCTACAGGCTCACATGGATATGGTGGCTGAGAAAAACAATGATATTGACCACGACTTCCTCAAAGACCCCATTCAGACCTATATTGACGGCGATTGGGTAAAAGCAAAAGGCACAACTCTCGGTGCTGACAACGGCATCGGTATGGCCGCAGCTATGGCTGTCATGATTGACGATACTCTTGAACACGGCCCTATTGAGGCTCTTTTCACTATCAATGAAGAAATAGGTCTCGAAGGTGCCCAGAATCTCGGCTCTGATATGATCTCAGGATCTATCCTCATCAACCTTGACTCTGAAGACGACGGTGAAATTTTCGTAGGATGCGCCGGCGGTATCGACACCACTGCCTTCTTTACTTATAAGCCATCTCTTTCTCCCGAAAACTTCACTTATATGCGCATATCCGTATCCGGTCTGCTCGGCGGTCACTCAGGTTCCGACATCAATACCGGTCGTGCTAACGCAAACAAGCTAATTGCCCGATTCATCTGGGAGTGCTCTCAGCAATGGGATATCGCAGTATCAGAATTCGACGGCGGAAACCTCCGAAACGCTATCCCGCGCGAAGCATACGCCATTTTCGGCATCCACAACGACCACAAGTCTAAACTCCAGCACCGTCTCAAAGAATACGCAGAAGAGATTCGCAAAGAATATGAAGGCATTGAGCCCTCAATGAAGTTTGAAATCGTGCCCGCTGAACGCCCCGAATTCTGCATTGACTCAGCTACTTCGCTCGCCCTAATCCGAGCTATTTATTCTGCCCCTCACGGCGTCTACTCTATGAGCCGCGACCTCGAAGGCCTCGTTGAGACTTCCACCAACCTTGCTGCTGTCAAGATGATTGACAACAACCGCATCAAAATCACCACTTCTCAGCGCTCTTCCGTTGAATCTCGCAAGAAAGATATCGCATCGCAAGTAGAAGCCCACTTCCAGCTCGCCGGTGCCGAAGTTGAGCACTCCGACGGCTACCCAGGATGGGCTCCTAACATGAAGTCTACTATTATGCGCCTCTCAGCCGAAGCTTACGAAGAACTCTTCGGAGTGAAACCCGCCATCAAGGCTATTCATGCCGGTCTGGAATGTGGTCTTTTCCTTAACAAATTCCCAAACCTCGACATGGTTTCTTTCGGTCCTACTATGACCGTCGTTCACTCTCCCGATGAGCAGCTCAACATCCCGACCGTAGATAAATTCTGGAAACACCTCACTCTTACTCTCAAGAAAGTGGCTCAGTTATGAGACCCGGACTTATATCAACAATGGTGGCCGCTATTCTGATAGCGGCTGCCTTTGTTGCTTCCGGCACATCTATTCCAAATACTCCTTCCGAATCTCCGCAGGACTCTGGTCATAACATACAACAAGTTCTAATTGACACAATCATACCCGAAGAAGACCTCGCAATTCGATATTCAGGCCTTTCCGACGAAGACTTCAAGATAGTAGCCGACCGCCTTGGAGTGGAAGTAGCAGCAATGAAGGCAGTTGTGGCTGTAGAAGCCGGCCACGATATGAAAGGATTCTGGGCTCCGGGCTTCCCTGTGGTTAACTGCGACAAATCCCTGTGGAAAACTTGCTCTAAATATGTGAAACAACTCAGGAAAGACCCTCCATCCACTGTCGTACCCGCTGAAATTCCCGCCGGTTTCCCACGTCGTGCTTGGCAGAAACTTATCGATGCCAGAAAGCAAAACCGAGAATTGGCTGACCTCTGCACATTCTGGGGTATGTTTCAGATTGGTGGGTTCAACTATGCAATATGCGGTTGCAAGTCAATCGACGAATTTGTTTACCTCCAGTCTTACTCAGAGCTACAGCAACTCGAGATATTCGCTACACTCATTGAAAACTCCGGGCTCACAAAGTATCTAAAAAACCGAAACTGGGCCGGCTTCGCCTCTAAATACAACGGATCTTCTTACGCCCGCAGAGGCTATCATACTAAGATGGCCAACGCATATAATAAATACAAAAAATAAAATTCATTATAACGATTATGAAAATTACTGACCTCCAGCCAAAACTCGTATGGCAGTGCTTCGACGAAATTACACGGATTCCTCGTCCTACCCATCATCTCGAAAAGATGCTCAAATTTCTCGTCGATTGGGCCGAAAAACATAATATACCCGTCAAAACCGACGAAGTTGGAAACGTTGTCATGACCGCTCCCGCTACTGCCGGCCATGAAAATGCTCCCACAATTATTCTTCAGGGACATCAAGATATGGTGGCCGAAAAACGCAATGATAAAGTCCATGACTTCCTCAATGACCCTATCACAACTATTGTAGATGGAGAATGGGTAAAAGCCGACGGTACAACGCTCGGAGCTGACAACGGTATGGGATGCGCAATGGGTATGGCCGCTCTGCTTGACAAAGACCTTGTTCACGGACCCCTTGAAGTACTATTCACCGTTGATGAAGAGCAAGGTCTCATTGGAGCCAACGGCCTTCAGCCGGGATTTGTCACAGGCTCAATTCTCCTCAACCTTGACTCTGAAGAACACGGGCAGCTCGTCATCGGATGCGCCGGCGGCAAAGTCACAATTGCTAAAATCCCATTCACTACTGAAGAAACTCCACAAGGCTACGACTTCTTTGAAGTTCACCTAAACCACTTCAAAGGCGGACACTCAGGCATGGAGATTGGTCTCGGCCGCGGCAACGCAAATCAGCAACTCGCAAGATTCCTTTGGGAAGAACGCCAAAAATTCCCAATCGTGCTCGCCCACATTGACGGCGGCAACCTCGCCAACGCCATCCCTCGCGAATGTAAAGCAATAGTAGGCGTTCCCTCCGGCGACGCAGCTCAGTTCCGCCATGACGCAAAAGTATTCAGCGACATGATTCACGCCGAATTCATCCTCGCTGAAGGCTCTGACTTCACCTTTGAAGCCACTGAATCACCCAAACCAGCTACTATCATCAACCGTCTAACCGCCGACAACCTGATTGCAGCTCTATTCGGTACACCCAATGGCGTGCAAGGCATGTCAAACGCAGTCCCCGGGCTCATTGAGACATCCTGCAACCTCGCATCAGTTAAAATAGAAGATTCAAAATTTATAGTTACAGTTCATCAGCGCTCATCAATTGACTCTCGTCGAGACGAAATAGCCGACCGCATCAAAGCTCTGTACCAGATCATAGGTGCTCAAGTAGAATTCGACGATACATACGTAGGTTGGGCTCCGAATCCCGACTCAAAAGTACTTAAAGTTGCAGAAGAAAGTTTCGAGCAGCTCTTCGGAAGAAAACCGAAAGTGGAAGCCCTCCATGCAGGACTTGAATGTGGACTCTTCCTCGAAAAAATGCCCGGACTTGATATGATCTCATTCGGACCCACACTCAAGGACATCCACTCGCCAAGTGAAAAAGCCAACATCAAGAGTGTCGAAGAATGTTGGAGATTTGTTTGCGACATTCTCCGTCGTCTCGCCTGATTATAAATATCTGACAAAATATGGGCGCGTCGTAATTGCGGCGCGCCCTATTTCTTTTAAAAAATATCACCAAGCGGCTCAATAGCCGGCTCCTTAAGGCGATAAAGCAAATTTCGCTTCAACTTCGGATTCTCCGGAATAATCTGCGAAAGCTCCCAATGATGCCCCGTTTCCTCCTTAAGCTGTGCAGCAGTAGCATCAGCATCAGTAAGATTCCACGTCAGCAAAATCACCTTTGACTTCAGAGCTTGAAGCTTCTTGATAAGCATCTCATGGTCAGCATCGCCCGTGATAAGCACAACATAATCAAATTTATCTTTGTGAGCATACATGTTAGTTACAAAAGATGTGGACATAGCAGTCATGCAGCTGTAAACCGCATTTGCATAATCTAAGCCGGAAATATTGTTGCTGTCGTAATAGCCTTCCAAACGTAATTCCAAAATTCTTTGATCATCTTGAAATAAATTTTTAGAAAGTTTCCACATTGGCCAGCTTTTTTGCAAATCTCCATCAACAAGAAGTGTTTTGTTGTATTCAATGGGTTTCATTAATCCCGGCATACAACAAGAAATTCTAATAGCAGAGGCAATTTCAAAATCCGGTGTTTCTTGCTTAGAAAATTCTTTACACTCAAAATTCGACAAATCAGTTGTAATAATAACAAGATTTTTATCTAAATCTTTAAAGGTAACAGCTTTGTTGGTACCTTTTTTATATTTTTCACCATAAAATTTTGACTCAATTAGTTCTCTGGCCCATGCCAAAAAGACTTCCCCTTTGCT
>CAYNNV010000168.1:0-4599 GCA_964398625.1 uncultured Sangeribacter sp.
CTACAACTCCTCAAGGCAGAAGGTAAGACAGAATTGGCTGCTGCAAAGGCTCAACCTAAATTTTTAGAACTCACAGCCAAAGGTCCTCAAAAATCAACATCTTTTGCTTCAAATTTCACGTTGTTACAGGAATGGGATAATATCATTCTTGTAATGGAGAAGGAAGTAATACCATTACTTAATAAGGGATGTGAAGTAAAATCGTTAGCTGCTCCTGCACAGAAACTTGCTAAAAGTGCTGGTTCGATTTCATTGATGGCATCACAAGTGTTGAGTTTTGTTCCAGGTCCAGTGGGAATTATATGTTCACTTGTAAATGCAATTGTATGTTTTAGTACCGGAAATGTTGTCGGTGGATTTTTTGAATTACTTGGTTGTATTCCGGGAGGGAAAGTCGCAGGTAAAGCTTCCTCGAAATTATTCCCCAAAATTGAAAAGATTCTAATTGAAATAGTTGAATCAAATAATTCTCTTAAGATAATAATTGAAGCAAGTTCTAAACAACAGAAAGTTGTTAGTGAATTTTTTGAGAAATATGCCCCTAAAACAAAACCAATGAAGAAACCAGAGGTTGGTCAAAGCTATGGTGTTAGAACTCCGGCACAAGGACAGCCATCGTTATTAGAGCAATCTTTAAGCAAGACATTTTCCAATCCGGCTGTAGAAGCGCAAAAAGAGATTGGTAAATATATTACGTTCCCAAATACATATGGGAACATGCCTAAAACAAATTTATGGCCTCATTTAGGATACTAAAATCAGGAATATTTGTTATCCTTTTAGTTTATTTCTGCCCTTTAAGTTATGGGCAAAATAAGAGCGCAGTACAAGCATATATTGAAAAATATAAATCAACTGCACTTAAATTTGAGAAGGAATATGGCATTCCGGCTCCAATAACTTTAGCTCAAGGAATTTTGGAGTCGGCAGCTGGTACAAGCAGTTTGACTAAAGCATCAAATAATCATTTCTGTATCAAAGCCGGTAAAAATTGGACGGGACGTGTTCATCTTGCATGGGATGATGAAACCGAAAAGAGTCGCTTTAGGTGCTATAATTCAGCAGATGAATCTTTCAGAGATTATGCTAAATTGCTACGTACGAGCAAGACATATTGTAGTCTGTTCAAAATAAACATATATGATTATCGAGGTTGGGCTCATGGTTTGAAAAAAGCAGGATATGCAACGTCTCCAACATATGCTCAAGCCCTTATTGGATTGATTGACCATTATAAACTCTACTCAATCAATGGAGGTGCGAAGCTCCGTCCGGGTAAAACAGTCATCATAACCACTTACAACGACATAATCAAACCGGTTTTTGAAGAGGATGACATTATTCCCGATGATGAAATCACTGAGGAAGAAGCATCAGTCGTAGATGCGATAAATCATTATGTGGTAGATATAAACGACATTCATTGCACAATTATTCAGTCGGGTGAAGATTTAGCATCTATTTCTCGCAAATATGATATTGCCACATCAGATTTGTTGACTTATAACGAGCTCGCTACTGAGAATCAAGCCAAGGAGGGCAGTATTATATTTTTGGACAAGAAAAAGAAAAAATATACCGGTTCACAGGATATATATCTTGCCAAAGATGGTGAATCTTTATATGATGTATCTCAATTCTTTGGTGTTCAATTGAAGCAATTAGCCAAACTGAATAATATGTCGGAATACATTCTGCTTGATAAGGGTACAAGAATTTACTTGAAATAATTAATGCTTGATATTAACGAAATATACGAGAACGGGAAACTGTTTGATGGTCATTACAAATTAATAGATCTTCTCAGTACTGCAGGAGGTTCTGCCGATGTTTGGCTCGCTATTGATGTCAATACGATTGATGAAACGGCTGATGAATCTAAGGCAACCAAAGTTGTTATTAAGATTTATCGTCCAAAGAATCTGATTGATATAGAAGGCGAGTATCAATTTCGCAGTGAGTTCAAAAAGGTGTTTAGTTGTCATCACGAGAACATTATTCAGCCGACATATTTCAATATCTATGAGGATATACCATATTTGGTACTTCCTTATTGTCCTTCCGGTTCATCCGAAATGCTTATCGGTCAGTTTGAAAAGGAGGATGATATTTGGAAATATATCTATGAGGTCTCATCAGGTTTAGCCTACCTGCATGAACATACTCCACAGATAATTCACCAAGACATCAAGCCTGCTAATGTTTTGATTGACGATAATGGCAATTATGCTATCACTGATTTCGGCATAAGTGCTGAAATGGGTGGAACTGCTATGGAGTCGGAAGACGAAAGCGGTGGAACCTTCGCTTACATGGCTCCTGAAAGATTTTTAGAGGGAACTCCTCCGATGCCAGAAAGTGATATATGGGCATTAGGTGCAACATTATATGAACTGATAACGGGAGATGCTCCTTTTGGCAATGATGGAGGTTCTCGTCAGAAAAAGGATACAGGAATACCTCCAATCAAACAAACCATTCCCGAGCCGATAAAAGACCTTATTTATTCTTGTCTTGTATACAATCCCAAAGACAGACCTACCGCAAGAAGCATCGTTGATACAGTTCTGAAAAAGAGATATAGAAGAGGCAAGAAAACTATAGCTTTAATATCAATTATTGGAATCATTATAGTAGCTGGAATGACTGCATTTCTTACATCAAGAAATAAAGCCAATTCAGAAGACCATTTGAACTCATTGGTGGTATGTGGTGATTCAATATCGAATGCTCAGTTTTCCATAATGGAACTGTCGGACCCTATTGATGTAGAATCAAATATCAAAGAGTTAGAGAAAGCTATAGTATTGTATAACAATGTAACTAAAGATGCTCCAGCGGAATACAAGAACAAGCGAATAGTTGTAGCAAAAATCGAAACCATTCGGCAATTAATAAATGAGTTAAAAGAATATGACCATGCTCGTGATTTATCCGAAAAAGCTCAACTTGCAGAAATGGAGGAAGAGTATGTTGAATATTCGGTTATAAAAGAGAAACATAAAGCAATAATAAACCAGTTAATACAAAAACTTAAATGAATCTACGAACATCACTTCTCGCAATGCTGATTGTTTGTATTGGTTTCATGGCCGAAGCGCTGCCGAAAGACAACAACTACGGTACTGATGCCTGCACGCAATTAGTAACCCGTGCGAATTCCCTTTATAATAAGGGGAAATATGCCGAAGCAAAAGTTCTCTATGAACAGGCTCTTGCAACAGGTGACAAGTTCTTCACCAAAAAGTGTACACAACAACTCCAAGTTATCAATAATCTTTTAGGTAATCAGCAAAAGAAAAGACAGACAACTGTATTTACCATTTCTCAGGATACAGTCAAAATCAATCATCTTGGCGGTGATTATCCAATACATGTAAGTGGGGAGAATTGGAGTGCTATTCAGCCGAAAGATGACTGGTGTCATATAGAGATTGATAAAAAACATGGCATTGTCAAGATATATTCAGCACCTAACGAGAGTACGAATGATCGCAGTGCGTTCATAACGGTCAAAAACGGTAATGGTCAGAAGAAAACAATTGAAGTTATAAATGAAGGTTCTCCGGAAATCCTTCGCAGTTCTGCTCAAAATCTAATGTTTACCCCTACTGGAGAGACAAACGTAGTTGATATCGACGCGAATACTGATTGGAGCATTACCGATGTACCGACATGGTTACAGGCTATTAAGGGTAACCGAGACATTCAGTTTACAGCTGGTGCCAATGATGAGAACAAAGATCGTATAGCACAGGTAAAGGTTGAGACTCCTTCAAAGCAAGAGATTACCATCAACATCATACAGGGCGCACGCCTTGATTCTCTCGCATTCTCAAAGAATAACCTTCATTTTGATCCTGATGGAGGCGATGAATATATCCGTGTTTTGACCGATGCTGACGATTGGCGATTCGGCTCATTCCCCCACTGGTGTCAACTTGAACGTATGGATAACAACACTATAAAAGTGCACTGTACTCCGAATGAACCCGTAGATATGCCCCGTGAGGCTAGTTTAAATGTCACTACTGGTAATCAGACTCTTGGGATAAATGTATATCAAGACCCCAAACCTATATTCAATGTAATTCCGCAGGATGGAATTGGAGGACGTCGTATTTCGTTCGGATTCTCAGCCGGATATACGAATCCCTTCATTTCAGCTAAATCTTCATCGCCTAATACATTTAGTGCCGTTAATTATGCAATCGGTAATCAGAATGAACAGGCAAGTTATTTTTCATCGGGCGGTTTCAGTGTGGCAGCCTTTGCTGATATAAGACTTTATAAGAATTTTTACTTGAATACCGGTTTGAATTTCTTGTATTACAAGTATAAAAATGAGTTGTCAGGGACTATGCCCATTACACTTCCTCAAGTTTCCGCTTTATTCTATTCTAAAGGTACAGCATTATATAGCTACAAAGAGGACTATACGGATATGACTCTTGATATTCCAATTCTTGCATCATATCGCATCCCTGTAACTAAAAAAAGTCATTTCCAAATCAATCTCGGTCCTGTCTTGAATATTGGCATATCTTCAAATCTTGACTTCTCAGGCAAATCAAACTCGACTGATATAAAGAACTATAA
>CAYNNV010000169.1:0-4573 GCA_964398625.1 uncultured Sangeribacter sp.
CCGCGGGCAGGATATATCATTCGATGGAGAAAAGCATTGTTCTCGGCGTTGAGTTTATATTCATCACTTGAGACCTGCAACGAAAATAGTCTCACGAGATAAATAAGCACAATCAGACAGACAAATCCGCCGATCACATACTTGCGTTTCTCTAAATCATAATCTTTTCTCACGTTTCGGTATCATTAAGCTGTCCGTGGCCAGCAAGATAAGGAAAGAGAGTATGGAGCTGGCCACCACGGCGAGTAAAATATCGCCGATTCGGGCAAAGGAGAGATATTCTATTGTAAAAACTATTGTACAATATATAACGACAAGCGACAAAAGATATTTCATATAATCAAGTAATCCCATGGTAGGAATTGAAGGTACGGCATCTTCAATATGGTCATCATGATGCACGTAAGCAAAGAATATAGGCTTCTTCAGCATAGCCAGACATGAGGCTGATAGTGCGTTGATGCCGGGAGAATCCGAGAAAATATCCACCGTCAGCCCCATCAGAAAGGCCAAA
This sequence comes from uncultured Sangeribacter sp., assembly GCA_964398625.1. Taxonomy (GTDB): domain Bacteria; phylum Bacteroidota; class Bacteroidia; order Bacteroidales; family Muribaculaceae; genus Lepagella. The sequence continues at coordinate 515 of CAYNNV010000169.1, forward strand.
GTGAGCAGCAAGGAGTCATTGGTATTCAGAGGCATCCGGATGATGAAATATATGAACACAAAAGGGATTGCCACGCTGAAAAGCACTACATGATTGAATATCAGCACCTGAGCAAGCAGGGCTGCGAAGAAGAGAATGATATGATTGATAGTCTCCCGGCTCATGGGTTAATACTTTTTGTCGTCGGTGAAGTCATAATTCTCAAGTGTATCAAGCTCAGTCTTATAGAAGTCCTGAATCACCCTTACTTTATTGAGCGACTTGAAGTCGGAGGCTACTTTCACCTTGAGGGTAAAAGCATTGTCGTTGTTGCCGCGCACCTGTGCAAGCACCACTCCCAGAGGAAGCCCCTCGGGGAAGGTAGTAGAGTATCCTGAGGTCACAACCGTATCGCCTACGTGATATCGGAAATGCCGCGGTATCTCTTCAAGATAAGCAATCTTCGGATTCCCCGGCTCCCACGTAAGAGTGCCGGTGACGTCGGTATTCTTAATTTTTGCCGATATATGTTGGTCCACGTTCAGCAGTGAGATTACGCGCGAAGTGTGCGGAGCGACTACATTTACTATTCCCACTACGCCGTTGTGGTCAACCACTCCCATTCCGGCGTGAATGCCGTCAAGCGAACCGCGGTTGATGGTGAAGTAGTTACGTGGAGAGATGATGCGGTTGTTGAGCACTGAAGCCGTGATGAACGAGAAGCGATCGGCCGGATACTTAATTACGCTCGTATCAGGGATGAGCGTCTGAAGATGCTGTATACGGTGGTGCAGATTGAGTACTTCGCTCTCAAGCTGCGCATTGCGTAGTTGCAGTGCGTCATTTTCTGCGCGGAGGCCGAAATAGCCGGTCACGCCCGAGACGCCCTTATTGAGAGTACTCACCATTGACGACGCAGAGGTATAAATCACCGATTGCTGATAGCGGCGTGAGCGATAGATGAATACACAACTCGTCACTGCGTAGATTACAAATAGAATCCACGAAAGATATTTAAGCAGAAAATTGAGTACGTTTCTCACCTTCTTAAATTTCTTATCCCGACACAGCATAAAAGCTTTGAGCTTGATGCCGTGACGGGAGAGTGTCGAGATATGTTAAAAAAACTTGAATCCGGAGTGTTAATAGCCGGATAGCGAAGCATTAGCGAATGAGGAATGAGAAGCGGTTAATGTTTTTGAGTGCTACTCCTGTGCCTTTAGCCACTGAGTGTAATGGATCCTCGGCTATCTTGAACTGTATTTTCATCTTATCTGTAAGGCGCTTGTCAAGACCGCGCAGAAGAGCTCCGCCACCTGTAAGATAGATGCCGTTGTGCACAATGTCGGCATAGAGTTCGGGTGGTGTCTGCTCAAGAGCCTCAAGTATTGCAGACTCTATCTTAACGATAGTTTCCTCAATACATTCTGATATCTCCTTATATGATACCGCTACCTCCATTGGAAGCGCTGACATTCGGTTGGGACCGGTGACAATAAAGTCTTCCGGCGGATTTTCAAGCTCAGTGAGCGCGGAGCCTACGTTGATCTTAATCTTTTCAGCCATCTTAGTGCCTACCTTCAGATTATGCTGACGGCTCATGTACTCTTTGATATCGTTGGTGAGGTCGTTGCCGGCAATGCGTATTGAGCGGTTGGAAACAATACCACCGAGCGAAATTACAGCAATCTCGGTTGAGCCTCCGCCTATGTCTACAATCATGTTTCCCTCGGGAGCCTCTACGTCAAGGCCGATGCCCAAAGCGGCAGCCATAGGTTCGTATATCATATATACTTCGCGTCCTCCGGCGTGTTCCGATGAGTCACGCACGGCGCGTACCTCTACGTCGGTTGAGCCTGAGGGAATACAGACCACCATTCTGAGTGATTGGGCAAACCAGCGTCGTTTAGAGCCTACCATTTTCACCATGCCGCGAATCATAAGCTCGGCAGCGTTGAAGTCGGCAATAACGCCGTCGCGGAGCGGGCGGATTGTGCGGATACCGGGAGGCTCTTTTCCCTCCATCTTATAGGCTTGAGTGCCAACAGCAAGCACCTTGTCCGTCTTATTCTCGATAGCCACCACAGAGGGTTCGTCTACTACTATTTTGTCGTTATGTATGATGATGGAATTGGCAGTGCCAAGATCCATCGCAATTTCCTGAGTGAAAGATAGATATCCCATTTTGGAACCTTCTTTTATATTAAGTTTTGGCGTAATGGATTTCATTAGTGTTTGAAATGACGGTTTCCTGTAATAGTCATGACGATACCATGTTCGCGGCAATAGTCAATCGATTCATTATCTCTGATAGAGCCTCCGGGCTGTACTACGGAGTCAACTCCGGCTTTATGAGCTATTTCCACGCAGTCGGCAAAGGGGAAGAAGGCGTCTGATGCCATAGTGGCTCCATTAAGGTCGAAGCCGAAAGCGCGAGCCTTATCTATAGCCTGCAGCAGTGAATCTACGCGCGAGGTCTGTCCTACGCCCGCAGCAAGTAGGTTGCCGTCCTTGGCGAGTACAATTGCGTTGCTCTTACAGTGCTTTACGATTTTATTTGCAAAAATCATGTCGGCGGTCTGTGCTTCAGTAGGTGTGAGGTCGGTCGCTGGTCTTAGATCGTCGGCTTTCTCAGTCATCATGTCAGTATCCTGTGCAAGGATTCCGCACACGGCACTCCTGTAGCGCACTGAGGGAAGCTTCATCTCATGTGTCTTGAGGACTATACGGTTTTTCTTATGATATAGCTGCTCAAGAGCCTTATCAGAATAGTCCGGGGCGATAATCACCTCAAAGAAGATTTTGTCAATCTCAGCCGCTGTGGATTCATCCACGGGGCGGTTTATCACAATCACTCCTCCGAAGGCTGATACAGGGTCGCAGGCGAGGGCGCGGGTCCACACATCCTTCAGGTCTCCCTTCTCTGCTACTCCGCAGGGGTTGCTGTGCTTGAGTATAGCTACCGCCGTATCATCAAATTCAGCAATCAGGCCGATAGCTGCATCTATATCAAGCAGATTGTTGTATGATATATCCTTGCCGTGAAGTTTGGTGAAGTGAGAATCGAAGTCGCCGTAGAATCGTGCTGACTGATGAGGATTCTCACCGTAGCGTAATGACATTGAGCCGTCGACCGCAAGCCGGAGTGTTTCTTGTTTGTCGCGGTCAAACCAATTGAATATGTCGCTGTCATACTCTGAGCTTACTCCGAATGCAAGGCGAGCGAGATTGCGACGTTGCTCAAGATTGGTGTTGGCACCCTGAGCCTTGAGTATCTCGGTGAGCACTCCGTATTGAGCTTTTGATGCTACGATTACCACATCATTAAAGTTCTTGGCTGCTCCGCGTATTAAGGATATACCGCCTATGTCGATTTTCTCTATGATATCTTCGTCGGAAGCACCGGAGGCTACAGTATCGGCAAAGGGATAGAGATCAACTATTACAAGATCAATACCTTCTATTTCATGATTTTTCTTCTCCTGAAGGTCAGTCTCATTGTCGCGACGATAGAGAATACCTCCGAAAATCTTGGGGTGAAGTGTCTTGACTCTTCCTCCGAAGATAGAAGGGTAACCGGTGAGTGATTCCACAGCAGTGCAGTGATAGCCTTGGCTTTCAATAAACTGTTTTGTCCCTCCCGTAGAAATGAATTTTACTCCGTCGTTATTTAAAAGACGGAGTATTTCTGAAAGTCCGTCTTTATTGAATACGGAAATAAGAGCTGACTTTATGGGCTTCATTAGCAGAAAAATTTGTCTATTCACCCGCAAAGTTAATTAAATTTTTTAGGATTGTCAACCATGCATGGTTTTTTGTAGCCAATTTTGAAAAAAATAACTGTTGCTCTAATAGTTTACACAATAGTAGAATGCGCTTCACATCAGCGAATCCAGAGTATATTGGATAGCGGCGATCATCTCCTCTGCTTGCTCCATTACAGTCTGATTGCCCTGTTCGCGCGCTGTGTCAAGTGCATGGCAGGCAAGGGTAAGAGATCGCTCTATATATCCTTTACGAGCCTCATCACGCGCCTTTTTTGCCGCTCCCGTGCGTCCTTTGGCAGCATTATACCGGCTT
>CAYNNV010000170.1:0-1171 GCA_964398625.1 uncultured Sangeribacter sp.
TGATTCTTGATTGCATCCTGAAGGAGTTCGTCGCTCACTTCAAGGGTTGCATCGTGTCCGGCCATCAACGCTTCGCAACGCTTGGCGTTCATGTCAAACCCAATCGTTGGATATTTAGTTGAGAAGAGGCGGGCAAGCGGCAGGCCTACATAGCCAAGGCCGACCACGCAGATTTTAATATCTTTTTCCATTTTATAATTGCTAAAGATTTGCTTTATACCATTCGATGGCTTCGTTGAGGCCGCGTGCGAAGTCGTATTCAGGATCGTAGCCGAGGAGCTGACGCGCTTTGGAAATGTCGGCATTGGAATGTTTGATGTCTCCTTTGCGGTCGGGACCGAATATCGGTTCTATATCTTTGCCGAGGGCACGAGTCAAGACATAGTAGATGTCTATGAGATACTCACGGCCGCCATATGCGATATTGTATGCTTGGCCGGCTGCTTCGTGTGGGGCGAGACAGGCTTTTAGGTTGGCCTCAATTACATTGTCGATGTATGTGAAGTCGCGGCTCTGCTTGCCATCGCCATTGATTGTCGGTCGCTCGTCGTTGAGAAGTTGCTTGATGAATTTGGGTAATACGGCTGCGTATGCACCGAAGGGATCTTGACGACGGCCGAATACGTTGAAGTAGCGAAGGCCGTATGTGTCGAGGCCATAGTGCATGGTGTATTGTTTTGCCCATTCTTCATCGCAACGCTTGGTGACAGCGTATGGCGAAAGAAGATTGCCCTCAACACCTTCCTGTTTGGGGAGGTGTGCCTCGTCGCCATAAACTGACGATGATGATGCGTAAACGAATTTCTTAACTCCCTTCTGGCGAGCTGCCTCAAGCATATTGAGAGTCCCTTGTATGTTGTTGAGCGAGTAGAAAAGGGGCATCTCAATGGAGCGGGGAACAGAACCCCAAGCGGCCTGATTGAGAACATAATCGACTCCTTCACATGCGTGCATGCAAGTTTCCAGATCTTTGATATCACCTTTTATGAATTCGTAGCGAGGATTGTCGAGGAACATGTCGACGTTGCTCTGTTTACCGGTTGAAAGGTCGTCGAGACAACGCACACGATAGCCCATTTCGAGGATCGCTTCGCATAGGTTGGAACCTATGAAGCCTGCGCCACCGGTGACGAGGAATAATGAATCTTCAGGGAATTTGAGATTACGAAAA
>CAYNNV010000170.1:1181-4510 GCA_964398625.1 uncultured Sangeribacter sp.
ATATAATTTAGAATTGAAAAGTTAGAATGGCGAATTTGCAACCGCAGATGACGCAGATTAGCGCTGATCTTAAGGATTGGTTGCCATTATTTATCAAATTGTTCGTATATCGAATTGTTGCTTTTGAACTCGGGAACGGTCTGTTTCATGAGCTTGACCATCTCAGGAATTGAGACTGCTACGGCCAAGTCGGTCAATTCATTAGCCACAGCAAAAGCGTCGGCGTAGGGATACTCGCGAGCTTTGGCCACAAAGATGCGCTCGTGAGTTGTGGGGAGGGTATTTTCTTTTGTGGCAAGAACTTCCTCATATAGTTTTTCCCCAGGGCGCAGTCCGGTGAATTCTATCTTTATATCGCGGTCGACTTCGAGACCTGCCAGCTGAATCATTCGCTCAGCAAGTGTCACTATTTTGACTGATTGTCCCATATCGAAGACAAATATTTGTGTGCCTGTGGCAAACGTGGCTGCCTCCATGACGAGTCGGCACGCCTCGGGAATAGTCATGAAGAAGCGGGTGATTTCAGGATGGGTGACGGTAATGGGGCCGCCATGCTCAATCTGTTCGCGGAAGCGAGGTATTACCGAACCGTTTGAACCGAGGACGTTGCCGAATCGGGTGGTTACAAATTTAGTCTTACCCTTGATCTCTCCTCTTTCGATGGCCAAGCCGAGTGACTGGACATAAATTTCTGCCAATCGTTTTGTGCACCCCATTATATTGGTAGGATTCACCGCCTTATCGGTCGAAACCATTACCATCTTTTCTACATCATATTCCACGCATTTATCGGCTACCTGACGAGAGCCGGTGACGTTTACGCGCACCGCTTCACATGGATTCTCCTCCATGAGTGGAACATGTTTATAGGCTGCGGCATGGAATACAATCTGGGGATGGTATTCGCGAAATACAAAGTCGAGGCGGGGAAGTGAGCGCACATCACCGATGACAGGCACGAAATCCAAATCCGGGAATCTATCCTCGAGTTCCAGGCGGATGTTGTGGAGCGGAGTCTCGGCATTATCAAAGAGAATCAGTTGTTTTACTCCGAAGGTGGCGAGCTGCCTGCAAAGTTCGGAACCGATAGATCCGGCCGCGCCCGTAACCATCACCGTCTTATCCTTGAAGTTGGCGATAATCTCATCCATTGAGATTTTAATCTCCGGACGGCCAAGCAGATCCTCAATTTTAATCTTTCGTATATAGTTATTCAAAGGTTTACCTTCAGTCATTTCGTCAATGCCAGGCATAATATAAGTGCGTAATCCCGATTCTTGACTAAACTTTATAAGTCTATCCTGCTCATTACGGGCATCTGCAACGTAAGGGAAAAGGATTCCATCCGCCAAACCCTTCTCTGATATTTTTTGAATATCCCCGGAATTGCGGAAATGAGAAACATTCATTCCTGCTAAAAGTCGTCCATCTCCCTCATTGCCAAAGCGTATGAATCCAACGACTTTATAGTGAGGTGAATTTCTCAATCGTGATACCATAGAAGCAGCTTGATCACTTACGCCATAGATTAAAACCCTTCGTATATGGCTGTCATTTTTAAAATCACTCCTAATATTGTCATAAAGAGCCACCATCAGAACTCTAATCAATACTAAAGCACCTATCGTTACGAAATAATCCACGAAGATCATCCCCGCAAGTAATTCACTCGTAAAACCAAGTTTAGATAATGATGCTATAGATATGTATAAAAGCAGTTCTTTTCCTAAAACAGCAACACAGAATTTGCGAAGTTCTCTAAGTGTACTGTAACGAATAACAGCCTTATAAACTTTACAGATTCGGAATGAAACGAGTGATGATAGAAAAGAGAGAGTGAGCCAAAGCAGATCACCTTTGGAGCCGAAATCAAAGACGGGAACAATGATATTGACAAGTTGCAAAACCGTCATTGAGGCTACAAATGAGCATAACAAATCTAAACAGAAAACCGTAGATGTGTTTAATAATCTATTATTGTAATATTTCTTTAGATTATTTAAATTCATACAGATAGCTCAAATTTAGTCGACTTGCTTAGAATAGAGAAATATCTCACCAAGAGATGGGAGGATATTCTCCAATGTAAATTTTTCAGCACTGTGACTTGCGTTTTGACCAACTGAGATCCTAAATTGTGGATCCCGGTAGATTTTTGTAATCCGATCTATAAAGGTAGATTTATCTTCTTTAGGATATCGGAAACCATTAAACCCATCAATTATTTGTTCACGATGGCCTCTGTCATCAGTGGCAACTACTGGTAAGCTTGCATACATCTCTTCGGCTATATTAATAGCTTGTCCTTCTTGGCGGCTGGAGGAGATGCCGACGTCTGATAGGGCGATTATCTCGCCAATGTCGTTGCGGAAGCCTAAGAAGTTGATTCGGTCGTCTACGCCTAATTCAGCTGCGTAGGCTTTCATCTTTTCCAACAAGTGGCCTTTACCGGCAAAGATGATTTTTACTGTGGGGATCGATTGGAGGAGCGCCGGGAGGGCGTCAATGATGAATTTATGATTTTTCCTTTGAATAAATTCGGCTGTGTAGAGGAGGATGAAGTCGTTGGGAGTGTAGCCGAATTTTCGGCGGAGCTGTTGTTTCTTCTCTTCGGTGGGGATGATGAGGCGGTCGGTGTTGATACCGATGCCGGGGATGCGATAGGTGGCGCCGTTTTTGAAGCCGCGGGTTTTGACTAATTGATAGTCTTCCTCGTTGATGGTGATTATTGCATCGGTGAAGCGGGAGAGGAGTTTCTCAACGGGATAATACAATAACCATGATGCTTTCGGTCCTCCTTTGAAGAAGTGGAAGCCATGGGGCATGTAGATCACTTTGGTGCCATTTATCTTTCGGGATTCAATTGAGGCGAGGCGCGCTATGACTGACCCCATTGCTGTGTGGCAGTAGACGATGTCATATTTCTCGCGATTGATTATCTCGCGTGCACGGCGGAGGGCTATGATGTTTTTTAGTGAATATGGGTTTCGTTGTATGGGTATGCTGTAGCAGCGATGGACGTTGTCGAGTTCATCTTCTCCTCCGGCCATTGCGTCTACCTGCCATCCTTGCTGCTGAAACCATTCGATATAGGGCAAATGGAAGGCGCGGAAGTGACGAAATATCGTGGCAACAAAGAGGATTTTCATTTTGGGCTTTAGACCTTAGACTTTAGACCTTAGGTTTTAAGCTTCACCTTTAATCTTTAACCCTTAACCCATCATCCTTAACCCTAGCGCCTGGTGCCTGGCGCCTTCCGACTCAGCCGCGTTTAGCGGCATAAGTCTGGCGGAGGGTTTCTTTGAAGTGGGTTTGGTTGCGGCCTTCGT
>CAYNNV010000171.1:0-1531 GCA_964398625.1 uncultured Sangeribacter sp.
GGTGACCGTCGTTTGGACCGTCGCCCCAGCTGTTTTCCACCATCCATTTCACGGGTTTCCCGTCCTTGTCGAGGTCTACGGCCATAAGAGTCATAGCGTGGGAGGAAGCGGAAGCGAATGTGCGTATGCGATCGGCCTTATTCATTCCGAAATTCACACCGAAAAGACTTTCGTAGTCATAATTATCCGGGTCAAGAACGCCGCGGTCGCGGTCAAGGAATTTCCCAACATCGCAAGAGAAATACATCATATCTCCGTCCTTTATGCTTTTTATGGCCGCCTCCTTGATATCGGTTATCGGAAGATTTATATATTTCCAGTTTTCGCCGTCGTAAGTATGGCGGTCATAGTCTATCTCGTAAACTTTGAAATATTCGCGGGTAGGATCGTTCATAAGCATGACGTAATCATTCTTCAGATCATTGCCGGCAAATTTCTTATAGAATTCCTGTGGCGTATATTTGCGGGTTTCAATGGCTTTTCCGTCTTTGTCGCGCTGAGTCCATACAAACTCCGTAGGCGGCTCACCAAAGGTGAGGGCAAGCATCCGGTATACTTCTTTGAGCATATCCTCTTTGCGAGCTTCAAGTTCTTTTGCCGATTTTCCTTCGGAAGCGAGCTTGCGGAGTTCAAGTCCGTCTTCGCGGAGTTTGAGAGATATGAGATTATTGATTTGAGAGGTGGCATTGGAGGATACAGTCTCTTTCATTACTTCAGTAGGCACTACGCCATACTTCATAATATTGTCGCTCAATCCGGTATATTGACCGCCGTCATTGAGCGGATTGCGGAAAAGCCATTCCACGGTACGGTCGTCCATCGGTTTGTCAGCATTGTCTATGATAGCCTGTAGGAAGAGATTTGATTTTTCCAGCTGATCAAAGAAGAAATTGTAATTATGTGATAGGACGAGTTTAGGAAGATTGTGCTCGGCCATCATCTGAGAGCGGAGCACATTGAGTCCGGTGAAAAGCCAGCATCTTCCGGACTGCTTCTGGTCAGTTATTCCTTTGCTCTCTACCTTGTCGGAGAATGAAGGATCCCATTGATTCTGATTGTCAGCGCTGAGAGCCAGTTTGTTGATAGGATTGGCGGCAATTGCGTTGCGCAGAGCCTTGTCAGAAGCCGAGTTGCCGTAGGAGGCCTTTATACGCCCGAGCATTGCGGCGTCAATGCCCCCTTTAGGGGAGGCATAGATTCCCAGAGGAAACAGCAGACCGCACGCGGCTGCCAAATATAATTTACGGATATTCATTACTTAAGGTTTAAATATAATCAATTGAGAATTTATCCGAGTGCAAAGGTAAAATAAAATCTCCGTTTTTTTAATTACCTTTGCAAAAATTAAGTTTACAATTAAAATATTCCTTCAGATTATGATAATTGAAGAGATGCTGCGTCATAATGCCGAATTTGTAAAAAACGGAGAATATGAACGCTATGCTACATCAAAATTTCCCGACAAGCGCATAGCCATCATTACTTGTATGGATACTCGTCTTGTGGATCTTCTGCCGGCTGCTTTAGGCAT
>CAYNNV010000171.1:1541-4500 GCA_964398625.1 uncultured Sangeribacter sp.
TAAGGGGTGGAGTTGTAAAAATGATTAGGAATGCCGGGGGAACAATTACTAACCCTTTTGACTCTACAATGCAATCTATCCTGGTGGCTATCTATGAGCTTGGATTTAACGAGATATGGTGATTGGTCATACAGGCTGCGGTGTGCAGGGGATGAATGCACAGCATATCCTCGGAGTGATGCGACAAAGAGGAGTTAGTGATGAACACATCTCCCTGATGCGCCATTGTGGTATTGACCTTGATAGCTGGCTTCATGGCTTTGATAATACGGAAGATGCAGTGCATGAGACAGTTGACTTAGTACGCAATCATCCTCTCATGGCACCGGACGTGAATGTACGAGGTTTTGTTATTGATTCTGTAACCGGTAAATTAAATCCTTTGTAATGAATAAGATTTTTCATCTTGGAAGTGGTAAGGGGATTTTAACGCTCATCACGGCCATACTTATGATTTTTGCCGGTGCCATTGCTACTACCGGAAGAATCAAATGGCTTGAGAGAGATAATGAAGCAGGTGAGCAAGTGCCTCCTGTATTTACCCAAACATCTGACGGCACTCTGATAGTGAATACAACCGGTCCGGGAAAGGGTAAGACCGGATTTGCCGGTGATGTGCCGTTGCTGATAACATTGAAGGACGGAAAGATTGCATCTATCGAAGCCCTGCCCAATGCCGAGACACCGTCATTTTTTAATAAGGCGACTGAAAAAATATTTCCACGCTATATAGGCCTTACTCCGGAAGAAGCGGGAAGGATAGGGCAGGATGCTGTATCCGGTGCTACATATTCTTCCAATGCGATATTGGCTAATATCAATGCAGGGCTTGCAGAATTATCGTCAGATTCATTCACAGCTTCCTCTCCGTGGTCATCACTGTCATTCTGGATCGGTCTGCTGGTAGTGATATGCGGTGCTGTACTCCCGCTTTTTATAAAGTCAACAATATATAGAATCGTTCAGAAGATAGCTAATATAGCTGTACTCGGATTCTGGACCGGCACTTTCCTCTCTTTCTCCTTTTTCCTCCGAACGGCATCAGAAGGTATTGAGCTACTTCCCTCTTTGGCTATGGTGATAATGCTTCTCTGTGCATTTATTTATCCGCTCCTGGGCCGCCCTAATCATTATTGTTTGTGGATTTGCCCATTTGGCTCAATTCAGGATCTTGCATCTTCATGTTTTCCGCGCCTTCACTTACATTTAGGTGCTACGACTATAGGAGTGCTTACAATGCTTCGCAAGGTGCTTTGGTTAGTGCTTATGTTGCTTCTTTGGACAGGAATCTGGCAGACTTGGACTGGATATGAGCTTTTCTCAGCTTTTCTAATATCTTCTGTGTCAACCGGTGTGCTCGTCGCCGCCGCCTCTATTTTAATCATATCATTCTTTATTCCCCGGCCATATTGCCGCTTTGTATGCCCAACAGGTTCTTTATTTAAATATTCCGAAAATGAAAAAAACTGATATTTCTCTCCTTCTTAATTTAGCTCTTGCCGCTGCACTCGTTATAGTATTGTGGCACACATCCGCATCAAAGGATGAAAATTACAAAGAATCCGATGCTGATACGTCAGCATATAATTGTATAATGACACGCACGAGTATAAGGGAATTCACTTCCGAGTCAGTGGCAAAGTCAACTGTTGACAGCATATTGCGTGCGGCTATGGCTGCTCCAACGGCAGGAGACAAACGCCCTTGGAATTTTATAGTCATAAATAATCGTGAAGAGCTGGATTCTCTTGCATCTACAGCAGATGCTTGGGCTCCGGTAGGACGTGCTCCTATGGCGATAGTGGTAGCCGGTAATGTAAAGAAGACGTTTCCCGGAGAAGGGGAACTCTACTGGGTAGAGGATTGTTCAGCGGCTTCCGAAAATCTGCTGCTGGCAGCTCATTCACTGGGGCTGGGCGCTGTGTGGTGTGGAGTTTTCCCCATACAGGAGCGAGTAAACACTATTCGAAAATCTCTTGAACTTCCGGACAGCATCGTGCCACTGGGAATTATTGCCGTTGGCCATCCTGCTCAGCATCCTGAGCCCAAAAATAAATTTGATTTTCATGCCATTCGCTATAATTCTTGGAAATAAAATATTGTAATTTATCTGTTTACCTGCTTAAATAATAAAAGAATGGATAAAGTAAAGACGTATGACAAGCGCCGCATTCACTATGGCTTCGTGATTCTCATCTGCTGCTGCCTTATGATGGGTATAAACGTAGGGCTCGTATTCAGCTGTGCGGGAATCTTCTATAAGCCTGTGAGTCAATCATTAGGCATAGAGATAAGTACGTTTGCCTTCTATATGCCAATAATGTATGTGGCTTCTACACTTATGCTTACGGTAGCCGGAAAGATGATAGAGAGATGGTCGGCACGTTATCTTCTCTCAGCGAGTTCGGCTATCATGGGTATCACGCTCATATCTATGGGTTTCTTTACGAAAGTTTGGCAATTTTATATTGCGGGTGCTGTGCTTGGCATTACTCTCGCTTTTCTTCTATATCTGAGCTTCCCTACTCTGATTAACCGGTGGTTCCGTACCAACGTAGGCCTGTTGATGGGAATATGTTCAGCTGCATCCGGTCTTGGCGGTGTCATATTCAATCCGATAGGAGGAGCGATAATAGAGTCATACGGATGGACGTGGGGTTACATTACTTTCGGACTTATAGTTTTGGTGATTATCACTCCGGTTCTCTTTATCCTTTTGCGCGACTACCCCAAGGATAAGCAGCTTCAACCTTATGGTGAGGGAAAGGCGGAGAAGGCAGTGAATAAGAAAAAACGCATACGAGAAGAGATTGCCTATCACAAAGCCGTGAAAATGCCGATATTCTATGGCGTCTTCATCTTTGCCTTCCTTATGATGGCTTGTTCCACGCTCAATCTCTACATACCGGCATATACTCAATCACTTTCTTATACTGTAATGCAGGCCTCGATAGTGGCA
>CAYNNV010000172.1:0-4463 GCA_964398625.1 uncultured Sangeribacter sp.
GTATCTATAGAAGATATCAAAAAACTCCGCACTATGACCGGTGCCGGTATGATGGACTGCAAAAACGCCCTTGCTGAGACTAACGGCGATATCCAGGGCGCAATCGAAATCATCCGCAAAAAAGGTCAGGCTGTTGCCGCTAAGCGTGAAGACCGCGAGGCTGCTGAAGGCTGCGTACTTGCTGAGTGCAAGCCCGGATTTGCTGCTATCGTGGCTCTTAAGTGCGAAACTGACTTTGTTGCTAAAAACGAGTCTTTCCGCGCTTTGACCAAGAAGATTCTTGACGCTGCAGTAGAAGCGGGCGTTGAGACTCTCGACGAGGTTAAAGCTCTCCCTATTGACGGCCGCACTGTAGCTGATCTCATTACTGACGAAATCGGTAAGACCGGTGAAAAGATGGAACTTGGCGCCTACGAATGTGTGAAGGCTCCTTCAGTAGCTGCTTACGAACACCTCGGCAACAAGCTCGCTACTATCGTGGGTCTCAGCATTGAAGGTATTGACACCGCTGTTGGCCGCGAAATCGGTATGCAGGTTGCTGCCATGAATCCGATAGCTGTTGATCGTGACCACGTATCTGAGGAGATTAAGACTGCTGAATACAACGTTGCTGTTGACAAAACTAAGGAGGAGCAGGTTAAGAAAGCCGTGGAAGCCGCGCTTAAGAAAGCCGGCTTCAATCTCTATATCTCTGAAAGCGAAGAGCACCTTAACGAAGGTATAATGAAGGGTAATATTACTGAAGCTCAGGCTCAGGAGATCCGCGACCTCAAAGCTAAGGTAGCAGAGGAGAAGGCTGCCAACCTTCCTGAACAGATGATTAAGAATATCGCTCAGGGTCGTATGAACAAGTTCTTCAAGGAATCTTGCCTTATGGAGCAGGAATATCACCGCGATGCTAAACTTACTGTAGCACAGTATCTTGACAGTGTTGCTAAAGGTCTTGTGGTGGTTGACTTCAAGCGCGTTAATCTTAACGCTGACTAATTGCCCTATTTCGGAAACAAACTGAATTTTCATACTAATGCGGCTGTGTCATTTGGCACAGCCGCTAAGTTTTTGTAATAAGCACTGAAGAGAGGAGGCTGAATCTATCCCTTTCAGCGGCTGTGTTGACAATCACAGTCATTTATTTCTAAATAATTCGGTGTGCAACCAATCGGCTACAAGCATCGATGTCTCTTTTTCTGTCTTCGAGAAAACGTGGTTTTCTCCCGGTATGAGTTTTAATTCACTATTGCGAATTTTTTCGTGATAGCGTTCGGCGTAAGTGTAAGGAACTATTTGGTCATTAGTGCCTTGTACTATCAATGTTGGCCCGTTGTAATTAGCCGCCGTCTCATAGATGGGAAGGTTGATTGCAGTTTCTATATACTTTCTTCCCAACAACAATGATCCTGATTCCGGGGAATGTGGCAATTCAACATAATCTCCCTTAAAATTCCAGGGATCATAAGTAGCCCCCATAGTATTACCGCGAAGGGCATCATCACGTAGAACAGCGGCAGCCGCTAAGAGCACTTCAGCTTTTATAGCTTTGCGTCCAAGTTCGCCACTCACCATGCTGACAACTACTCCTCCTTGTGAATGCCCTACAAGACTAATATCTTTTACCCAAGGTTGTCTCTTAGCCCACGCAATCACGTCTTTAAGATCATCAATCTCATTTAGTACCGTCATATCCTTAAATTCGCCATCGCTATTGCCATGCCCATTAAAGTCGAAGCGAAGTGTAGCCATCCCTTGAGTAACAATGCTTTTCGATAATTCTTTCATGAATGGCCTCTGACAATTTCCACTGAAGCCATGGCATATAATCACTAGCGGAACTTTGCCTGAAGTAGCAGGACGCTCTATTATAGTAAAGAGTTTTCCAACTGAACCATCCAATCTTAGTGTGTCTACGGTTTGAGCATTACCTGTAATCATTGTGATTATTGCCATAATAGAAGAAATTAGTAGTTTTTTCATATCATATATTATTGGTTAAGTTTCTTTAGCTTTAACGACATGAAATATTCCCATTTAAATGACTCTTTGTTTGAAAATAGGAATTGTCTGTCGCTCAGGGTGAGTTTTCTTTTTCCTCAAATATTCATTTTAACTTAGTGTATTTGTTATTCCAACAAAATACAAGTAACTACAGTTTATAAATAATTTGAGTCTTCAAGTTGCAATCAAGTTGCAAAGGTACGCTAATAATGTGTTGAAAAAGGATTTGGAGAGAAGTGATTATTTATTTATATTTGCAATTCATTATAATGAGGCCGGAATTGAAGGTCGCTAAGGATAGAATTAATTTGTAAAAGATATGTGTGGAATCGTAGGATATGTAGGTAATGGCAATGTATACGAATATCTTATCAATGGTCTGAAGCGTTTGGAGTACCGAGGTTATGACAGTGCAGGAATTGCTATTGTTAATAACTCCGGGGAATTAAATGTATATAAATCAATGGGGAAGGTCTCTGCCTTGGAAAAATATTGTAAGGATAAAGATACTGAGGGAGTGGCAGGAATTGCTCACACACGATGGGCAACGCACGGAGAGCCTTCCGATAATAATGCACATCCCCACTATAGCGAAGATGGCAATATTGCCTTGGTGCACAACGGTACTATTGAAAATTTTAAAGTGCTCCAGAAAGCACTTTCAGAGCACGGCTGTAAATTTTATACCGATACTGATACCGAAGTACTTGTGCAGCTCATAGAATATATCCGTCTACAGAGCCAATGTTCGCTGCTTGATGCCGTTCGCGAATCCCTCAAGCAGGTTGTAGGAGCTTATGCCATAGCCGTTGTGGAGAAAAATAATCCTGACACTATTATTGCTGCCCGTAAGAGCAGTCCGCTTGTTATAGGCATAGGTGATAATGAGACTTTCCTTGGCTCAGACGCCACCCCGTTTGTGGAGCATACAAAGGATGTGGTATACGTGAAAGATGGCCAAGTGGCTGTGATAAGTCGCAATGAACCGTTGCGACTCGTAGATCTTGACAATCAGGATATCAAAATAAATGTAGATAAGCTCGAACTTTCCATCTCACAGCTGGAGAAGGGAGGTTATCCTCACTTCATGCTCAAAGAGATATATGAGCAAACCTCTACACTGAAAGATTGCATACGCGGTCGAGTGACCGACAATGGCAGGCGGGTTATGCTGAACGGAGTTTTTGCAAATAAAGACAAGTTTCTCAATGCCAAGCGTATAGTGATAGTCGCATGTGGTACTTCATGGCATGCCTCTCTAATTGGAAAGTATCTTATTCAGGATATGTGTCGAATACCGGTGGAGGTAGAGTATGCTTCCGAGTTTCGCTATTCCAATCCGGTTCTTGACAATCGCGACGTGGTGATTGCTGTATCACAAAGTGGTGAGACTGCTGACACACTTGCAGCCATACAAATTGCCAAGAAGATGGGGGCTTTTGTATACGGTATTTCAAATGTAGTCGGTTCATCTATACCCAGAGAGACCGATGCAGGCACATATATTCATGTAGGACCTGAGATTGGTGTGGCCTCTACAAAGGCTTTCACGGGACAGGTTATGGTTTTTACTCTCGTGGCTCTCTCCATTGCCAAGTATCGCAATACACTTACACGCGATCAAATCCATACACTCGGGCGTGCTATCAAGAAGATACCCTCTATAGTAGGAGAGGTACTGAAGCTTGATAAAAAGATACGTACACTTTCTATGATCTACACCTATGCCCGAAATTTCCTTTATCTTGGAAGGGGGTACTCTTATCCCGTTGCGCTGGAGGGCGCTCTTAAGCTGAAAGAGATAAGCTATATCCATGCTGAAGGATATCCGGCGGCGGAGATGAAGCATGGACCCATAGCCCTGATTGACAATGAAATGCCAACAGTGATTATTGCTCCTCGTGATCATCTATATGACAAGATAGTGAGTAATGTGGAGCAAGTGAAAGCAAGAGGCGGCTCGATTATCGCCATAGTTACCAGGGGAGATACGGTAATACGCAATATAGCAGACCATGTGCTTGAAGTGCCTGATGTGCCGGATTGCCTTTCTCCCATTATTACGTCAATTCCGCTCCAGCTTCTATCATATCATATAGCGATTAATCGTGGTAAGGATGTAGATATGCCGCGGAATCTTGCAAAGTCAGTAACCGTGGAGTAATCATCATTATTTCGTAATCAAAAAATCTAATGTATTCGATTTAGTACATTCGGGAGCTTTGTAAGCACAATTTTCTATCGTATAGTCGGTATTTGAATGCTTGACTATATGATAATGAGGATGAAAAAAGGTTTGATAAGATTTTTTTTGAAATTTTTTTTATAAAATATTTGGAGAAGAAGAAAATTGTATCTAACTTTGCATCCGCAATCGGGAGGCAATTGATCTCAATGAGGTGACATTGCGAACGGTGGCAAGGGCGAATACCAGAGTGGCCAAATGGGGCAGACTGTAAATCTGCTGGTTT
>CAYNNV010000173.1:0-4428 GCA_964398625.1 uncultured Sangeribacter sp.
TATGCCATACGCATTTAAAGTAACAGCAAAACAAAACATCGGCGGTAGCAAAGGTATCGCCAAAGGATTAAGTGTACAGTGTGTGGAGACCGGAATATCGTCTCCTCAAATTAAGACAATTCTTGATGCTTATAAGCGGCAGTATGGAATTGAAATCAAAGGTATCTCAGTTTCTACCAGTTATTTTGCAGTAGAGAAACTCTGAGTTGCTTTCTTACAATCAAGTAAAATCGGCAAGAAATTGTCGATTTTATTTTTAATCGGAAATTGTGTTGCTGATTAAAGTCTTAACTTTGCATTGTAATTCAAAAATGACTTAGAAATGAAGTACCAAACATTGATTTTTCTAAAACCTTTCACGCTCAAGAACCCCATTACGGAACAACAATCCGCTTTCTTATTGCGAGAAAACGTTAATGTAGTGGAGTGTGCCGAACTGGGAAAGATTTATACAAATGACAATCTTGCAGGAAAAGACATTTCCGAATTTATGCATCATAAAGTTGAGGAACATAATCCTAAATGGATTATTGCAGAAGGAGTGTGTGCAACGGTAGCCCTAAAATTGAAACACCGGAAAAAGATACTTCTGAATCCAAAAGTTAGCACAGATGATTTGAACAATGTACCGGAAAGCACACGTCAGTTCACCTTCGGTTTTTTCGACGACAGACATGAGCAAGATTACGAACGTTTTGAAGCTGTCTATCCTCACGCCGCATGGTTTCCGGAAGATGATGACTTAGCACTCTTTACTATAAAAGAAACTGTTCAGGAAATAATAGAGACGGAAAAATGGTAGAACTGCTTTTGAAACGCTATCTGTGGCTTATTGATACGCTTAAGCATACTCCCGGCATGACCTTTGAGGAGATTGCAGACAAGTGGCAGACTTCGTCAGCTAATGATAATGGTTCGGAATTAACAAAACGTACTTTCTATAATCATTGCCAGGCTGTAGCACGTCACTTCGGCATCGATATTGAATGTCGGCGTGGCAGAGGACTGAATACCTATCGAATAGTGAATCCTGAAGTCATCGAAGAGAACTCCCTTACAAAATGGGCGCTTGACAGTTTCTCGCTCGGCGAACTCCTGCTCGGCAACGCTTCAATCTCGGAAAAAATATTATTGGAAGATATTCCTTCGGGACGCGAATGGCTTGAACCTGTGTTGCAGGCGCTCCAGCGGAACTGCGAAATAGAGATTGAGTACGAAAATTTTGTAGGAGTAAAGTTCTCCGGTAATGTCAAGCCATTATGTATTAAACTCTTCAAGCGCCGCTGGTACATTCTCTCTCTTCTTGAAAAAGGGTATACACGAATCTTTTCACTTGACAGGATAAGAGACCTCCGGTTAACTGACTTCCATTTTAGTTATCCAAAAGACTTCGTACCGTCTGAATACTTCTCTAATTTCTTTGGTATCATCGCCAAAACTGATGGTAAAGTTGAGAACATCAGGATACGTACCTATGCCGAACTCCCCGGTTATCTGCGTTCGCTTCCCATGCATCAAAGTCAGCAAGAGCTGGAGTCGAATCAGACATATACTGACTTTTCACTCCGTCTTGTACCTACATTCGATTTCATTCAGGAACTTCTCTTGCATCGTGACCAGCTCGAGGTTATTACTCCCATGTCACTTCGTAATGAAATGACCGATTTGATTTCAAAAATGAATGCTCACTATGCAGTACAAAAGGGAACTGAGTGAACAACTTAAAGGTTACAAAATTGTAGGAGATATAGTTGAATTAAGAAATCTTATAACGTCGAAAGCGCTTGTTGCCACTCATCTTAGGGATATAATCTGTGCTTTATCGGAAAGAAAAACTAATTATGTCCGAGTCGGTTATGGTGAAACTCTCGCACATGCATATAAAGATGCAGCAGTAAAAGGGAGAATATGCAGACTTATACATGTATACTACTCTTATGGTAAATTGCAGTTGACAGACCTTAATAATTTCATAAATGGTTTATACGAAGATGTCATCTTTGGATATAGTATAGAAGATGTCTTAAGTCATGAAATTAAATTAGTAATGATTTTTAATTAAAATGATTAACAAAATGATGAATGATAAAGAAACAGCTCTACTGTGTAAGAACGAGATATTAGAGCAACTCATGTCGATACCCATTGGCGAAATAATCTCCTATAGCAAACAAAGTGATTCTGTCAATCCAGAAGAAGCTTTGCGCTATCTTGCAGAAATGTATATTGATAACTGTGGTGTGAGCATAGGCATGCGTAGCTTTGCGGATTACTGCTCTGTTTTTTGGATAGAAAGACTTAAACATGATGCTGATAAGAATTTCAGTTCCAAATATGGAGATGCCGGGACTCTACCTGAGCTTCTGCCATTCTTTTCAGATAATTATACAAAAGATATTGATAATTACGACATTTCTTTTATGAATGACGTGAAGCTTCGCGACATTCTTATTGAGGAATTACAGGAGGCAACTGACGAAAAAATCAAAATAATTCTATGCGCAGGAATATGTGATTTTTTGCCGAACGCATCTGACGACCGCTGGTTGGATTTCTACAGGATGCCGAAAATCGAGGAGGCAATAGTTTATCTAAGAGATAAGTCTCTCATGCGGTATCGGTGCTTCAAAGACATCAAAAAATATTATCCTCGGTTCAAATATGATGCTAAAAATGAAACATTTGAGGAAGAAATAGACAACCCTAAACATCTTTTCACCGATGAAGAAGTACTTCATTTTAGGTTGCTGAACGAGCGGCTAGTTGAGTTACAGCGTGAGGTAATGGAGCAAGTGCGCACTATTACGCTTAATCTTCAGCAGCAGATTGCAAACGGATTTCATCAATATGATACTTTCAATGTGGAGGGTATTATATACATAGAAGATATGGAAGACGACGTGGATAGCCTTCTCAATATTTTGGCTCGGCATGCAAAGTATGGTGTAATGACCACTAACGATAAATCTACGCCTGATGTTATGGATGAAATGAATGCTATGGAGAACCATTGGTATGGAAACTGGAGCGGAATATTCCATCAGCTTGAAAGTCAACATGGCTTGAAAGTGTGCCGTGCTTTCTGCAAAATGTTTGAGGAGTCAAGAGTGTTTACGATTGCCGACATCATGAAGATTACGCCTGATATGTTGTTTAAGCATATAGAAATTAACATCTAAAAAAGTTGAAATCGTTCACCTATTATTAAGCAGCTCATTTAAAAATGATTAAAGATCTTAGACCCGACCTGACATTCGAAGAGTTTGAGGCACTTGCCAATCGTAAACCGGACCTTAAAGGCAACTGGCTCTATCGAGTTACTCAAGCCGTATTTCAAAATGATTTGAAACATCCATATCCAAAATTTAAATTTGAATATGTACGAGAATGTTACTTCCAGACTTTCCAAGCAGCAGAAAAGTATGTAAAGAAAAACAAGAAAGATATCTATTGTAGTTGGATTACACAGATTCCGTACGGATTTTCATGTGGATATGGTGACGAAGGTGCAGTATGGCTCTATAGCAATGGTGGGGAGCTATTGGACTATACAATAACAATAGGGCAATTTGGGAAGATTGAAGACAGAACCTTCTTCGGCAGACCTAAATCGCGACAGCGATTTAAAAAGGGCGACATTGTCGAAGTCCTTACTGCCAAAGGGGTACATCTTGCTGTACTAAATATTCCTATTCCTGACGTGGAATGGTGTTGGGAGCGATATATTAAACGCGATGATGAATATGGATTCTACTATCGCATGGATTTTTCTGACGACTCAGCCGTAGTGATAGATGGACCGAACTATTACTGCCACGACCATGTAGGTGCGCTACAACTTTTGAAGCCTCGTTTCCCCATACCGGAAGATATATTGGAAGATATGCTGACATGGAATGAACGATGCAATAATGAAGAAGAAACTGAATGGTTGAAATCAGTAGAATCATTCAGGGCTGAACGACAAAAAGAAAAAGGAGAGGAACTGGGAGAGTTTTACAGGTTGACTATCTACCTGCATTTTGATGAAGAGACAAAGACACCTCACCTCCACATTAATGACCATTACGGTTTGAAAGTAGCCCTTCGTATTGACAGTCCGGAGTACTACGACCACGATGACTATACCGGAAAGCTAACGAAAGGACAAATTCTTAATCTCCAAAGTTACCTGACAAGTTCTGATATAGGAAAAACAAGGTGGTGGTACATCCTCAGGAAATGGAATGAATCAAATGATGATGCTGATTTAATGCTTTCATTGGACACACCTATACCGAATTATTTAGAATTGATAAATGAGTGAGTCGGCGGCGGACATGTAAGCATCTATCTTATATGCAAAGAGCTGCAAGTTGCTAATTTACAGCTCTTTTATTGCGGAAAGACAGGGATTCGAACCCTGGGTACCCGTAAGGGTACAACGGT
>CAYNNV010000174.1:0-4411 GCA_964398625.1 uncultured Sangeribacter sp.
CCAGCTTCACAAGAGGATATTCTTTACCATCGATTTCGATTGTTTCCTTAGCTGCAACTGTAGAGCGAGTGATGAAGATTTCGTCGTTTGACATATCTTTGAACACCACTTCACGATAGTTGGAAGGATGGATGTCTTTTTTCATTTTTACTGCAGTTAAATTTGAAAAATTTGTGTTTGAGTTACGTTTTTGGCAGGTCGCGATCCCGCCAATTGGCCTGCAAAGGTACTAATTTTTTTTAAATTCACCAAAACACGGCAAAAATCTTCATCCAAATTCACTTCAAAGTCACGGTGCTTCAGATTTCCTGCTAAGGGAAATGCTGAAGCACCGCAGCTATTATATTCGGATTCAGACAAAGTTTTATTTATGCGTCAATCATAGATGCCCTCCACTTCATCCATTTCTATCACTGTCTCAACCGGGGCTATGTATCCGCCGCCTCCGTGACTTGATGAGCTTGATGACTCCTTGCTGCATGGAGACCATCCTTCAGGATATTCAAATTTAAGGT
Source organism: uncultured Sangeribacter sp. (assembly GCA_964398625.1). Lineage (GTDB taxonomy): Bacteria > Bacteroidota > Bacteroidia > Bacteroidales > Muribaculaceae > Lepagella. The sequence goes on from CAYNNV010000174.1 coordinate 516, forward strand.
CTTGGGAGTATGGAAGTTTCGGGTCAGCATATAGCTTCTTCATGTATTTACCGAAGATGGGGAGTGCGGAGCGTGCCCCTTGGCCGATGCCTCCATTATAGAAGTGGATAAATTTTTCTTCACCGCCTACCCAGACGCCGGTCACAAGATTGGGGGTAAAGCCTATCCACCATGCATCCACATTGTTGTTAGTAGTACCCGTCTTGCCTCCTAAGTCAGCACCTATATTGAATGAGCCGCGTAGCGGTCGGCCGGTTCCGTGGTTTACTACATTTTCAAGCATGGAGAGTATCATCAGGTGAGCATCTTCAGTAAGCACTTCGGTGCGGTGCGGAATGGCTGAATACAGCAGATTCCCTTTGTTGTCTTCAATGCGGGTGACGAAGATAGGCTCCGTGCGCAGCCCCTTATTTGCAAATGCCGAATAGGCTGCCACCATCTCTTTTACAGATATTTCCACAGCACCGAGTGCCAGAGGTCCGGTAGGTTCTATATAGCCGGTAAGTCCGAACATGCGCATCTTATTGGCCAGATTCTTGGGTCCTACTTCCATCACCATGCAGGCAGCGGCACCGTTTGATGATTTGGTGAGTGCAGCCATAAGGGTCATGCCAGCACCACCGCCACCCTTAACGTGCCAGTTGCCGAGGTTATGATAGCGTACGGTTGAGCATGGGGTCATATCCTGCTCCAGAGCGAGTGCGTAGAGCAACGGTTTGGCGGTAGAACCGATCTGGCGCCGTCCCAGTCCAGCCATGTCATACTGGAAGAAGGTGAAGTCCGGTCCTCCTACGTATGCCTTGACGTATCCTGACACCGGATCCATACTCACCATGCCGGAGCGCAGGAAAGTCTTCATGTAGAGCAGTGAATCGCGCGGAGTCATTGTCACAGTCTTAGTTGTGGTACCGTAATGATCTCCCTTGCGAGCGTAAGTGAAGACGTCCATCACAGTCTTCGTATTGAATACTTTCATAATCTCCTCTTCGCTCTTGCCCCCTTCTTTCATCATTTTGTAGCGGGGAGTTTGTCTGATGGCTTTGAGTATGAGATTTTCGGCCTGCTCACCTTTAAGCTCTCCGGGGCGAACAGCGTATGGTCCGTATTTAGATCCGCGCTTTTCATTATTAAAGGCCGGCTGAAGAGTACCTGCAAGGTGGTCAAGCATAGATTCTTCGGCATATTTCTGCATCGTCATATCAATCGTGGTATAGATGCGCAGACCGTCATTGTAGAGGTCATAATATGAGCCGTCGGATTTGGGATTCTTAGCAATCCATCCGTAGAGAGGATTATCTTCCCAATATGTGGAGTCGGTATTATATTTGCCGTATGCATATCGCCACGCAGTTTCAGTTGAATAATCTGAACGCTTGGGACGCTTAGGCTTTTCGGCGGTCATCATGCGACGAATCTCTTCGCGCAGATAGGGCATACCGTCTTCGTGATGGTCAACTCTGTGATACTCGACTCCCAGAGGAGTGGCCTTTAGCGTTTCTGCTTCAGCAGCTGATAACTTGTTGGTCTTCACCATCTGGTCAAGTACCACATTTCGGCGATTGCGAGTCCTGTCAGGAAATCGAAGAGGATTGTAGTAGCTCGGATTCTTGAGCATGCCTATAAGAGTGGCAGCCTCTTGGGGAAGAAGCTTATCCGGTTCTTTGCCGAAATAGACTTCCGAAGCAGTCTTGATGCCTACGGCGTTGTTGAGGAAGTCAAATCGGTTTAGATACATATTGATGATCTCATCTTTAGTATAGAATCGTTCAAGTTTAAGAGCGATCATCCACTCGATTGGCTTCTGGAGGGCGCGTTTCAAGCCACGCGTAGAAGGCTCTGAGAAGAGCTGTTTGGCCAGCTGCTGTGTGATAGTGGAGCCACCGCCTGCCGAGCGATCACGAAGCATGACGGTCTTCACTGCCGAGCGGCCTATTGCCTTCATGTCAATACCTGAATGATCCTCAAATCGAGCATCTTCCGTAGCTATGAGTGCATCGATCACGTATGGCGATACTTTGTCATAGTCGGTATAAATACGATTGCCCCTGCCTTGGAAATAGCGTCCCAACTCGGTGGTGCCGTCGGAGGCATAAAGCGTGGAGGCCATTTTGTCATGGGGATCTTCAAGTTCCTCAATTGGAGGCATATATCCGATTACGCCATTGTATATGAGCAGTAGAACTACAGCAATTACGAGGCCGAGGCCGAGAAAGCCGCCCCATAGCCAGGCTACGAGGTGCTGTTTGCGACGAGGGCGTTCATCCTTATCGCCACCGCGTCTTTCGGGTGATTTTTTTCGGCGTGAAGACTTCTTTTCGCCATCGTCGCGACTATTCTTGTCAGAGTCAAGAGAGTAATATAAATTATCAAAATCAGACATAACAGGTGTCTTTGAAATTTTCAATATATGTAGTTAGCCCACAAAGTTAATACAATTAAGGCGCGAAACAAAATCCATGCCTATAAATAGTCTTAAAAATACGAATAATGAGGGTAAAAGAGCATATCTATATAAAAAAATGCCCTCCCCGAGCGGGAAGAGCATTAACTAAGTTTATTCAAATGTTTTTATTATCGTTCTCCTAATGTGGTTTCAGCGTAAGAAGTATTGTTGGTATTTCCTGTTACGGTCTCTGACGTAAGAGTAGCTACGTATGTGTAGTAAGCTGATAGGAAGGGCGCGCTGTTTCCGGAAAGAACTACAGAAGAAGCAACGGTGCAATCAGTCACTGTAACTGCATCCTGCCAGCCAAGCTGACCGCAAAGACCTGACATATACTGCATCTGGCCGCTACCTTCAGGTGAGATACAAGTCACTGAGCCGGAGTTGCTGCAACCGTTCAGCACAAGATTGCTATAGGTTGTTGCTCCGAGAATACCACCTGCACACAGTGAATTTACATATGTAGGTGTTGCCGTGAAAGATGTACATCTTACTACGATATTTCCGGTGTTTTCACAATCTGATATTGATTTTGTACCGGAGGTGATTGTATCCATTCCATAGATGCCGCCGGCTGCGCCGTATCCTGTTGGATTTGTAATGTTGACCTCAATATCAGCATAGTTATTGCAATTTTCAATTGTGAAACCTTTTGCGCAATATCCGAGAATTCCTGATGCACAACCGATACCTGATGTATTGGTAGTGATTGCTGCATAGTTATTGCATCCGGAGATTGTAACTTTATGTGAGGGCATGCCCATGATGCCGCCGGCTTTACCTCCGGAAGCGCGATTTGAGGTCACTGTACCACGATTTTCACAGTTGGTGATTGTCACAGAAGCATCTGCTTGGGAAGAACCGACAATGCCTCCGGCGCAATATTCAGTGTCAATAATTTCGGCTCGGTTAGTAGAGTTGGACACTGTCAGAGAAGTGCCCATAGCGCGAGATACAATTCCGGAAGCTCCTAATTTATTTTTGTCATCTGAACCATTGACTATGCCGGTAACAGTTACATTATCAATTTTTGTATTTCCGTAAGTTTTTTGTACAAGGGCGGTATAAGGCGCACGGTCAGCGTCGATAGTGACATCGTGGATGTTGGCATCAGTGGCAAATGCCATAAGAGAGGCATTCAGGCCGGAGAGAGTGTAGCCCTGACCGTCAAATTCTCCGTTGAAGGCGGCTGTCTCTGACGTTCCTATGGGTGTCCAGTCATGGCCGGAGAAGTCGAAATTACCATTGAGCTTCACAGTCTTTCCGGTTAAATCTTCGCCATCGTTCACCATTTTAGCGATGCCTGCGAGATCAGAAGGCTGGTTGACTGTATAAGTTGCGGTTGCTTCATTGTACTGAGGTTCAGTAGCGTTGCCGTCCCATTTTGTGGCATTGTATGCGGGCAGGGCGAAACCGGGCTTGATTTCTACGTTGAATGTAGACTTGGTGGTCA
>CAYNNV010000175.1:0-4411 GCA_964398625.1 uncultured Sangeribacter sp.
CCACAGCTGAAATTGCAGTAATGGGTGCAGAAGGTGCAGTTGGTGTGCTCTATGCTAAAGAAGCAAAGAGCAAAGAGGATCCGGCAGCCTTCATCAAGGAAAAAGAAGAAGAATATCGCAATCTGTTCGCTAATCCTTACAATGCCGCCAAGTATGGCTACATTGACGATGTGATCGAGCCGCGCAACACTCGCTTCCGTATAATCCGAGCTCTCCAGATGCTTGCTACTAAGAAACAGAGCAATCCGCCGAAAAAACACGGCAATATTCCTCTGTAATTTCTTAAGATTCAATACACACTCTCAACGCTCAAAGAATGAAAAAAGTCTTAACGACATTGGTTCTGAGCTTCATACTTACGGGGGGATGCTTTGCATCCTCCCCGATAGTAGTATCTTCACCCGAAAAGGAGGCAATGACTGTTGTGGCCGAAGGGCCTGACGGCAGCGCACAGGTAGAAGGTGACTGGGCCAACAGCACCGAGACTAATACAGTGACGGAATCGGAGACAGCAAAAAAAATCGCTCAGGCACAGAAAGCCGCAAATCTGAAGGTACAGGACGAATATGGCGGTGCTGTAACCATCATTGCCATGGTCATCGTGATTCTTGCTCTCACAGTGCTATGTATTCTCTTCATTGTATTCGGGAAAATATCCAAAAGCTTCCACAAAAAGAAAAAGATTCAGGCTCGTGGCCTTGATATCGAGGAATTGGATGACGACCATGTTGATTCCGGCGAAGTAATTGCTGCAATTTCCGCAGCACTCGCTCAGCACTTCTCAGGAGTGCATGATATAGAGCGCACTATTCTCACATTGCGCCGCATGAAACGCTCCTACTCACCCTGGAACTCGAAGATCTACAATATGCGAGTGGCGCAAGGAGTGAAGCATAATCCTCCCAGACGCTGACCCGACGCTCAAGGAACAAAAAAGTAATATCCATGAAACTTAAAGAATACAAATATAAAATCAACGGAATGCGCTACAACGTAGGTGTAGGTGAAGTTGAAGGCAACCGCGTACACGTGGAAGTAAACGGCACTCCCTATGAGGTAGAACTTGACGGCGACGCGTCACCTGTAGTAGCATCAGTTAAAGCCGCAGTAAAGCGCCCTTCAGCAGCCCCACGCACAGAGACGGGAGAAAAAGTAATCTCCAAGCCGGTGGCTGCGTCCTCCGGTGCTGCTATGGTGAAAAGTCCTCTTCCCGGCACAATTATGAACCTGAAGGTGAAAGTGGGCGACACTGTATCCTCAGGTGCTACAGTATGCGTGCTTGAAGCCATGAAAATGGAGAATGACATTCACACCACTCACGGAGGTACAGTTAAGAGAATCCTTGTAAATCCCGGCGATGCCGTACTTGAAGGCGCCGACCTGATGGAGATAGGATGAGATGACTCCCGGAGTATCCGGTAATTTTAATTTAACGATTTAACTTCCCACTTATGCTCTTACTACAGGCATCTCAATCGTTCTCTGAATTCCTGAAAGACAGTCTCCAGACCTTCTGGGATTTCACGGGTTTTGCCAACTGCGAGTATACTAACTTAATAATGCTTGCTGTAGGCTGCTTCTTTATCTGGCTTGCCATAAAGAAAAATTTTGAGCCGCTACTACTTGTGCCCATAGGCTTCGGTATGCTTATTGGCAATATCCCCTTCCAGCCTGGTATGGAAATAGGTATATATGAACCGGGTTCAGTGCTAAATATTTTATACAATGGTGTAGAAAAAGGATGGTACCCGCCTCTTATCTTTCTCGGTATTGGGGCGATGACTGACTTCTCGTCACTTTTGGCTAATCCAAAACTGATGATCATAGGCGCTTGCGCACAGTTCGGAATTTTCGGAGCCTACATGCTTTCTCTGGTACTCGGATTTGACCCACTGTCGGCAGGATGTGTTGCTATCATCGGTGGTGCTGACGGTCCTACCGCAATCTTTGTGACCTCAAAGCTTAATCCGGGATTGCTGGGTGCAGTAGCTGTATCAGCTTATAGCTACATGGCTCTCATTCCGCTTATTCAACCGCCGCTAATGCGTCTGTACACAACTAAAAAGGAACGAATGATTAAGATGAGGCCGGCTCGCGCCGTGAGTCAGAATGAAAAGATTATCTTCCCAATTGTAGGTCTTATACTTACCTGCTTTGTTGTGCCATCCGGCTTGCCTTTGCTGGGTATGCTCTTCTCTGGAAATCTGCTTCGAGAAAGCGGCGTCACCACACGTCTTGCAAAGACTGCTTCGAATGCAATGACCGATATTGTGACCATTCTTTTAGGTCTTACTGTCGGCGCATCCACACAAGCCGATAAATTTCTGACTACTGATACAATTAAGATATTCGCACTCGGATTTATCGCCTTTGTCATTGCATCTTCGGCTGGAGTACTATCCGTGAAGCTATTTAATTTATTCCTTGCAAAGGATAAGAAAATCAATCCGCTCATTGGTAATGCCGGCGTATCAGCCGTGCCGATGGCTGCCCGCATTTCAAATAATGTGGGACTGGAGTATGACCCCACCAACTACCTGTTGATGCACGCCATGGGTCCCAACGTGGCAGGCGTGATTGGATCAGCGGTTGCCGCAGGCGTACTTCTCAGCTTCCTCGGTTGATTTTTTAGAGATATTTTTATTGCAGGTCGTGTAAAACAGAGCAGCTTTTACACGACCTGCAATATATTTTTCTTTCTCTGACAAGTTTAAATAGTCGAAGAAAGGTATGTTAAAATTTTTACAAATCGAACTTATAGGTTTGTGAATGCCAACTACATATAAATTAACTTTCAAAAATTAACATATATCACTATACTATTCTTATATATATAATGAACTTTTACCCTTAGCTCCGTGTTAGTAATATGAATTGAACTAATTAGTCTGATACTTAATGATTACTGACAAGGTTATAAAAGATTTATACAAGAGCTACTCGAAGCCGGCCAAGGCTGACGAGTTGAATCTTGATTATTTTTTGACCTTGCTAAGAGAGAATCATAGCATAAGACGTGAAGATGACGAAATTTTTGTAGATGAGTTGGAGGAATTCAACCCTTTCCGCAGATTTCTCATACGAAGCATTCACGGAGTAGTGGAGTTTGAGAGCAATGTGGCTTTTGTATTTAGAGGACATATCCTCTTCTTCTCAAAGGAATCGAATGACATGAGGGTGCATATACGTCCGGCTAAGAAGAAATCAATATTTGCCAGAATGTTCGGAGATAGTTAAGACACCCCTCCAAGCTTTCTATAATAAATATTATACATAAGATGTGCTTACTGCTTTGCGGCAGTAATTATTTTTTTTATTTTTTCCCTATCGTCATACCCACACCGAGCATAAGATTTGATGGAGAATGAAATTCTACCATGCGGTATCCGATATTAAGATATACGGGGCCTGCCATATATGCTTTTAGAGTAACTACCTGATATAGTTTTTTAGTTTCAGCGGCTCCAAGGATTCCATAGCCTATGCCCGCATTTACCGAGAAGAACGGCATGACCAATTCAGCGCGCACCGACAATCCAAGTGAAGACTGCTTTATAAATGATTCTCGACGGAATCGCTCGTTAGACGGTGCAGTATCATCTATCCCCTCTCGTTTTCGACCTATATTTTCACTCCACTGAAAATCTGTAGAGACTCCTGTACGAAATACGGGATGCAAATCCCACATCGGAGCAAAAGTTATTCCTGCCACACCGAAATGTCCGGGTAACAATGCTTTTTCGCCGGCTTCGGTGAAAGCACCGTCCTTTGAAGGGAAATAGGCTTTGCGCCATGCTCCATAAGTCATGACATCGTATGACAATCCTTTTCTAAATTCGTCATCTGAACAAAATGGGGAAACAGGGCGCATGATTTCAGAGCCGGGTACAATGACAAGACCAAAGGCTCCACCAATGGTATTGACTCCGGGATTTGGCCAGGAAGTATTACCATTTGAATAATGTGAAAGGTCAATTCCTGCGCTAAGCCTTATGCCGCTGCTAAGACGGTAAGTAAATTTAAACCCAAGGTTCAGATATGCATTGACTGCACTGCCAACCACAAGATTCGACTTCACTGAATACCCGCTTGATGTCTTTTTCCATCCAAACGTTGCTCCGAAATTCCATTCATAATCCAATGACAATCTGTTGGATATAATGGCCGCCGGCGCACCTTGAAATATATAGAGTCCAATAGGAGTTCCGACATCATGAGGTTGCAGAAAGCTATTGACACTCGCGCCAATGCCCTGATAAACGGAAGCAGTACGGCCGGCAAACGGGCGCTCAAAAGAGTATCGAAGATGCGCATTGACGGCTGAATGAGTGATATTGCCATCTTCTTTCATTCTTTCCATAAGCACGGGGTTGGAATTAAATGCATAGCCTGCTCTCATTCCTACTTCCCA
>CAYNNV010000176.1:0-4408 GCA_964398625.1 uncultured Sangeribacter sp.
CTTACGCTTATCGCGACCGCAAGCAGAAAAAGCGCAACTTCCGCGCTCTCTGGATTCAGCGTATCAATGCCGCTGCCCGCATGGAGGATCTTTCTTACTCTAAGCTCATGGGCCTCATCCATAAGGCAGGAATCGAAATCAATCGTAAGGTACTTGCCGATCTCGCCCTCAACAATCGTGAAGCATTCAAAGCTATTGTTGATAAGGTGAAAAACGCCTGAAATTAATTTTCAAACCATAAGGGGGAATATATCTGCTTACAGTTGGGTATATTCCCTTTTTCATATTCTTGAAAATTCATTAGTGCGCAGAAAATATGCAGAATAGAATGTATAAGAGTGGAGAAATTCACACCGGGCAGAATAAGCCGGGTAATCATAATGCAGTGATAATCACGATAATCATAGCCGTAACAGCAATTATTATCACGCTGCTGGTATTGCTCTTAATGCCTAAGTCTGACAAGACCGATGCAGTGCGCGAAGTGATTGTAGAGCCAAAGCTTCCTGATAATACTGTGGATACATCGGCCGGTGCGCCCAACGCAGCTCCCTCAACTCCAAGTCCCGAGGCTCGCAAGCAATCACTTCTCAACGATTATGAGAAAATACTTAGGCAGAATCCGAGCGAATCGTATCTAATGACCGACTTGAATAATAACGGTTTCCCGGAGCTTTGGATCACTTATAACGTCGGGAAAAACGCTGACGGCATGATTCACGTCTATCACGGAGAAAAGGGTCATGCCCGCGAGATTTACTCGCTCTATGCTGATGTCATCGCTACTAAAGGGAAATATGTGATTACCGAGCAGGGCGACGGCTTTGTGTCGCTTTATACCTATGACGGCAGCCGGGTAAAGGAGAGTTATGAGGATGCAGACAGATTTCTTGATGACAACTCAATTCGCTGGTATAATCAAGGGAATATGCCTTCTACCCGCAATACAGCACCACTACATCAGGCCTTTCGGTGATTATAAGAATTTTCAAAATATTCTCAAATAGGGCATTCTACTAAATAATTAATAATATTAGTAATTAACTTTTGATGATAAAAAAATTTTTCAAAAAGAGAATTGTTATTTTTATTTTGGGAGTAATCTCAGGTTTTTTATGTACCTGTCTCCTGGCTGCTGGTGTATCAAAAAATGATATGGAAGTAAACGAGGCTCAACAACCATCGGAATTTACTATCGCTTCAAGATTTATGGTGTTTCAGGTGGTAGAAGGAGGTGCTTTGGCATTATGTATGGATTCGGAATCTAACTCTGAGTTTGATTTCAACTTGCCATCACCTACGGATCCAGTAGTTTATATTGTAGCAGAAGGGAGCAATCAATTTTATGATGATCAAATTATAGAAGTACCTAAGGGAAAGAAGGCTATGAACATTGGCACACTTCGATACAGAACTAAAGAGAGTGAAAAAGTAGTACCAATGATAAAATTTGTTTCAGATAGATAGTTATAATCCGAATCTCCTTAAAATTAAAGCTAATGACGAGCGCGCAGAAGAAGAGTTTTTTTGTGAGCTGATTTGCGGATTCAAACTTTTTTGCCTACCTTTGTGTTATAATTGCAAACGACGACAGCAAGAGTGCTAACGATATCCCACTTCAAAGCAGATTGGGAAACTCATCAAATTTTTATGAAATACCGAGACAATCTTTCTCATCAATGGCGGGCCCCGCATCTCTCCGGAGGTGTTGTCCTCATGGGCACAAGGCGGATTACAAAGAGGGGAAGGAACTCAAATCCTGTCATACGGAGTTTCATCACAACCCTTTGAAGTGGACCCCAAAGGAGGCTGAGCCATAATGATTACGTTTTGGCGCAGCCTCTCCGGTTTTTAAGAGTATGAATCTTTTAATCTGCAAATTTGCAGAGAGACAGAAAGTATATTTGCTGTTTTCCGCCGTATTGGGGCGACCAATCGGCTCGTATATAACTTTGAATCATAAATCATAAATTTAAATATCTACTTATGAAAGACGTAAAAGAGACTCTCCTAAAGCGCACGTCAGTACGCCGCTATGAGCGCGAAGCTATTCCTCAGGAGACTATGGACTTCATCTATGATGCAATCAGAAATACTCCCACAAGCTATAATGGCCAGCAATTCTCGGTCATAGATATTGACGATCAGGAGCTTAAGCTTAAGCTCTATGAGCTCACCGGTCAAAAGCAGATTAAAACGTGCAACCGACTGCTGATTTTCTGTAGCGATTATCATAAAATCACGGCTCTTGCTGACCGAAAGGGATTTGAAGTGCCTCCCTTTACCGATACTATGGACGGCACTATTATCGGGATTATTGATGCTTCTCTCGCTATGATGAGCGCAGTAGTAGCAGCTCAGGCATCCGGCCTCGGAAGCAACTGTATCGGCTATCTTCGCACAGTTGATCCGGCAGCCGTGGCAGAACTCCTGAAGTTGCCTAAGGGGGTATTTGTAGTGTGTGGTCTTGCGCTCGGTATTCCTCGCGAGCAGCCTGACCTGAAGCCCAAGGAGCCTCGTAATGCCGTATTCTTCCACAATGAATATGAGCAGGATACTGACAAGCTTGTCAATGTGCTTGAAGCCTACGATGCTGAGGTAAAAGAATACAATGCTACAAGAAGCGGTGGCACAACCACTAATGACTGGTGCGACCATATACTTGACTATTACCGTCATGCCATGAACTATCGCATCCTTGACTATCTGAAAGATCAGGGATATGATATTAAGAAATAAATAGGAGATCGAAGCTCTCTTTATTATGAAAATATGACTCCGGGAAAGGGGATTTCAGCCTCTCTTCCGGAGTCTGTTTTGAGCTGTCGGGATTGAAATGATCGTTAACAAAACTCGTTAATTTAGGTTAAATCAAAATCGTAGCCTTAAACTAATCAATTTAACCCGGGTCATAGGAGTACAAAGTAAATTTCGGGACAGCTGCAGAGTCCCGATGAAGAAACAATCAAGTAATAACTCCTAAAAATGATTATAACGATGAAAAAATTAATGATAGCACTCTCTCTCTCCATTATAGCCTCATTCGGCGTTTCCGCAATTGCTCAGAATCCTTCTCAGCCCACCGAACAGGCAGCAAAGAAAGAATGCAAGGATAAAAAAGACTGCAAAGATAAGAAAGACTGCAAGGGAAAGAAGGAATGTAAAGGGCAAAAAGAATGTAAAGGCGATAAGAAAGGTAAGCACCACAAAGGTGGAAAAGGTGAAGGGGGCAAGATGAAAATGAAAGGTGACAAGCCTAAGAAATTCAATCACGGCGACCTCTTTGAAGGCCTCAACCTTACCGCCGACCAGAAAGCCAAGGTGGAAAAAGAGATGACCAAGATGCGCGACAAGGGTAAGAAGATTCGTGATAAAGCTGATAACGACGGCAAGAAAGTGCGCGAGTCATTCCGCAGCGAGATGAAGAAAATTCTTTCTCCTGACCAGTTCAATAAGTTTGAAGAGCGCATGAAGAGCCGTAAGCACCACGACAAAAAGGAGGGTTGCAACGTTGAAGCTAAGCGTCCCCGTGAGGGAAGAGCCGAACCTGCTCCCTCTGTAGCACCCGCAAAATAAGAAAATCAGGGCTTAGTTCCTGTCTATAACCAAAATAATAGCAAGATATAGTGATAAGTGATTAAGTGATTAAGGTGAGAAGCCGGGAAATCGTGAGATTTTCCGGCTTCTCAGCATATAGAGCCATGCGCTATGTTGTAATCAATCAGTGGTGACGAGTTGCTTCAGTACGTGATCGTACTTCATTGGCACGCCTTTGATAATATTTACGACGGCTTGCTCAATCACCGGAAAGGGGACAATAAACCATTCTTGAGGTCGGTGCCCGTCTACGCTCACCTGTAGCTGAACTTGAGCAAACAGCTTATGAATCAAGGCCTCAAAGGTTGAGGATTTCACATTGTAGACTTTCCACGTGGCTACCACTTCTACCGGAGCACAAAGATATGTAGGCTCTTTAGCGGCATTGGATATTCGGCTTTCAACCGACGTCACTGTAAATCCGATTTTGTATAAGTCTTTGATAGCGGCAATTTCAGGGCGTGTTGATTTAGAGCGAAGCACATAAATAGTGCCGCTCTCAATGTCCTTGTCGGTGAGTGTGAATAATTGCTCAAATTCCTCCTTCGTCATCTCCGAGCAGTCTATCACTGAGTAGCCGGTAACTGAGAGGTTTTTCGTTATGGTCTTATACTTTATGTCTGACTCTGCGCCATTCTCATAAATCACGCGGGTCCGACCGTCGCGCTCGCCGTGGCGATTGACTCCTTCATCTTCAAATGCGGCCAAGTATCCTATCATACCCTCCTCTACAAAGTAGCTGCCAACTTTGAGATTCTTTACGCTGAACTTGATAAGCCTGTATCTGCCTGATTTAAGCCCTTGTTGCACC
>CAYNNV010000177.1:0-4403 GCA_964398625.1 uncultured Sangeribacter sp.
CTCGGTGTTGATGAACTCTCTGACGAAGATCAGCTCGTAGTAGCCCGTGCACGTCGTGCTCAGCGATATCTTTCACAGCCTTTCCACGTTGCAGAGCAGTTTACCGGTCTCCCCGGTGTCATGGTTCCGCTCAATGAGACTATTCGCGGATTCAAGATGATTCTTTCAGGTGAAATGGATGAGTATCCCGAACAGGCATTCCTGAATGTAGGTACTATTGACGAAGCTATCGCCAAGGGTAAAAAGATGCTTGAGGAAGTTAAATAATACAAACAATAAACTACACGATTATGACCTTAAAATTAATATCGGCTGAAGAGATTATCTTCACCGGAGAGGTTGAAGCGGTAACTCTGCCGGGTGTATTAGGTTCATTTACAGTGCTCGATCACCATGCTTCCCTTATATCTGTCCTTACTAAAGGAAAGATTGACTATCGCGGTCTCGAAGGAGAAGCGTCTGTCGATATAAAGGGAGGTCTTGTAGACGTTGACAATAATATTGTCTCCGTTTGTATTTACTAATTTTTTCAGTTCTCAGCCTTTATGGGATGAGAGTGAGTGGAAAATTCGATAATTCTAACAGTTAATGAATCATCCGTGATGATTAGAAAGATAACGTCCATATTGCTTCTTTTTTTCTTTTCGCTGTCTGTGGTCTCATACGCTGCTATGCCGGAAGCTAATTCTGCCAATGCAGCAGAGTCTTCGCAGAAGCACGAAGAAGAGAATGATCTCAACGTCAAAGAAGTAATATTCCATCACCTAGGTGATGGTTACGGTTGGGAAGTGCCTTTTGCTCATGTCTACCGGATTCCATTGCCAGTAATAGTCAAGGCTGAAGACGGTTCGTGGCATTGCTTCTCATCAGGTAAACTTACCGAAGTTGAGATTATTAAAGATGAAGCTACCGGTAAAGAGAAGAAAGAACTTGTTCCAGTAATCCATAAAGTTACAGGAAAAGATGGTAAAACTTACGACTTTGTCATAGCTCATGTAAGTTCCCACAAAAATAAAGTAGTAGAGATTTTCCCTCTTACAGCTGAAGAGGAGGCTTCAGTTAAAATAAAAGCTGACAGTATTGCTGCTGCTCAAGGAGTAAACGCGCATGAAGCCGTTGTCCCCGGATATGTGCTTCATAATGGTGTATATTACAAAGAGTATAAGCCACTTGACATATCAATCACAAAAAATGTACTTGCGCTTTTCATATCATCTGCGCTTGTCACACTTATGGTTATGTGTCTTGTTAATTTTTATCGCCGCAAGGGTCTGAAAACTCCTCGTAAAGGTATGGGCTTTTTCGAGATGTTGGTGGATTTTGTTTATACCGGAGTAATTAAGAGTACTCTCGGTGCTAAAGCTCCAAAGTTTGCTCCGTTCCTCTTGACGTGTTTCTTCTTCATCCTTGTGATGAATTTACTGGGACTGATAGTTATTTTCCCCGGAGGTGCTAATCTTACCGGTAATATTGCTGTCACTCTTGTTCTTGCATTGCTTACTTTCATTGTCACAAACGTAATGGGCAAGAAGCATTACTGGAAAGAGATATTTTGGCCGGATGTGCCTATGTTCTTGAAATTTCCGATTCCAATCATGCAGCTTATAGAAATATTCGGTGTATTCACAAAGCCGGCAGCACTGTGTGTGCGTCTATTTGCAAATATGATGGGTGGGCACATGATCGTCATTACTCTTACTGTCCTTATCTTTATTTTTGCGGCATTCGGTGCTGTAGCTTTGGGCGGATCTGTAGTGGTTTCAGTACTTTTCTCTATTTTCATGCTTCTTATAGATGTGCTCGTTAGCTTTATTCAGGCATACGTATTTACAATGCTGTCTACGATGTTCATAGCAATGTCACAGGAAGAAGGACATGAACATAAAGAGGAACACACTGCCGGTGATTCTTTAGAAATTTAATTGTAAATAATTCAACAAAAAATACTAACCAACTAAATTACTTAAACTTATGTTATCAATGATTTTAGTAGCAGTAGAAGCATTAGCAGCTCTCGGAGCAGCATTTGGTGCAGGTATCGCAGCTATCGGTGCAGGTATTGGCATCGGTAAGATTGGCGCATCAGCTATGGAAGCAATTGCCCGTCAGCCTGAGGCAGCCGGTGATATTCGTAGCTCTATGATCGTAATTGCTGCCCTTATCGAGGGTGTTGCCCTCTTCGCAGTGATTGTATCAGCTCTCGCACTCTTCCTTTAATTCGCAATCTCAGCTTAACAATAGTTCACGATGGAATTATTCACGCCGGATGTAGGCTTAGTCTTCTGGATGTTTGTAGCCTTCTTACTGCTCTTTTTGGCACTTGCTAAATGGGGTTGGCCCGTTATCATAAAGAATATGGAAGGGCGAGCCGACACTATCGACAAAGGAGTGGAATTCGCCAAGGAGGCCAAACAGCAGTTAGATAATGCCCGTGCGGAGGCTCAGAAATATGTAGCCGAAGCTCAAAAGCAGCAGGCCGAAATATTGCGTGATGCAGCGAAGATGAAGTCTTCCATCATTGAAGAGGCTCGCAAAGAAGCCGGCGATGAGGCTAAGAAGATCATGGATGCTGCCAAGGTGTCTATCGAGCAGTCACGCAAAGAAGCTGAGTTGCAGTTCAGAAATGAAGTTAGCAAGTTCTCTCTTGAGATAGCTGAAAAAATGGTGCGTAACCAGATGAAATCAGACGATGCTCAGAAGCAACTTGTAAATAAATTGTTAGACGAAATAGAGAAGAATTAAGTATCATGAGTGACGGTCTTGTTCCCCAGCGTTACGCTAAGGCGCTCTATAAATACGCTCTTGAAAAAGACAATACTCGGGCAGTCTATGAGGAGATGAAAGCTGTGATAAACAGTTTTCAGGCTAATGCCTCGCTCCAGAAAGTTCTCTCCAACCCATTTGTTAGCCGTGCCGACAAGCAGCGTTTGCTGCTTGCGGCCGCGGGCCAACATAAGGAGAGCGACTATGAAGCCTTTGTAAAGCTTGTCTGCGATCATAATCGCGAAGAGTTTGCATGGCAGATGGCTCTCGAATATAGAAGACTTTATAGAGATGCCAACAAAATTTCCCAGGTAGATATAATCACTGCCGCTCCTATGGGAGAAGAGGAATTAAATCAGTTGGAAGGCGTAGTCAAGAGAGCATTTCCGGATCGCACTCTTGAATTCACATCTTCAGTTAATCCCGATATTATTGGCGGTTTTGTAATAATAGTCGATAATACTAAGATGGATGCGTCTATCAGCAATGAATTACAACAGTTACGTCAAAAACTTTTAAGAAAGTAAGTAAGAGATGCTCAACCCAAGCGAAATATCCGATATTTTAAAACAAGAACTTGATAACGTAAACTCTAAAGTCAAGTTTGAAGAAGTGGGCACTGTCCTTGAAGTGGGCGACGGTGTAGCGCATGTCTATGGACTTGAAAATGTCCGCTCTAACGAATTGGTTGAATTTGAGAATGGTGTCAAAGGCGTTGCCCTAAACCTTGAAGAAAGCAATGTAGGTGTCGTTCTTCTTAACGATATTCAATCAGTATCAGAAAATATGTCAGTACGACGCACCGGCGAAATCGCTTCAATCCCCGTGGGTGAAGGGCTTCTCGGACGTGTAATTAACGTACTCGGCGAACCCATCGATGGTAAAGGACCCATTGAAGGAGAGCGTATAAATCTGCCGTTGGAACGAAAAGCCCCGGGCGTTATCTTCCGCCAGCCTGTTAATCAGCCTCTGCAGACAGGTATCAAGGCAGTAGATGCTATGATCCCAATTGGTCGTGGTCAGCGTGAGCTTATCATCGGTGACCGTCAGATTGGTAAGACCGCAATTGCTCTTGATACAATAATCAATCAGCGTCAGAATTACCTAGATGGAAAGCCGGTATATTGTATTTATGTTGCAATTGGTCAGAAGGCTTCATCTGTGGCAGCCATTGTTCATACTCTTGAAAAATATGGTGCAATGGATTACACCGTTGTGGTTTCTGCTTCTGCCTCCGATTCTGCATCAATGCGCTACTATTCTCCATTTGCCGGAGTTGCTATCGGCGAATATTTCCGCGATACCGGACGCGATGCTCTAATCGTATACGATGACCTTTCTAAGCAGGCGGTTGCATATCGCGAAATCTCACTTATTCTCAAACGCCCCTCCGGTCGCGAAGCTTATCCGGGTGATATTTTCTATCTTCATTCTCGTCTTCTTGAGCGTGCAGCTAAGATTATCGATAATCAGGAGGTTGCTTCTTCTATGAATGACCTGCCTGATGCTCTAAAACCAATAGTCAAGGGAGGCGGTTCTCTTACAGCGCTTCCTATAATCGAAACACAGGCCGGTGACGTTTCTGCTTACATCCCAACAAATGTAATTTCAATTACAGATGGTCAGATCTTCCTTGAGTC
>CAYNNV010000178.1:0-4375 GCA_964398625.1 uncultured Sangeribacter sp.
TTAAATATGTGATGCTCGCCAATCATGGTGGAGATCATGCCATTTATCCCGACTGTCGAGATGGATTTGTGAAAGCAATGTCACATGCCATGAAAGAGGGCACATACGATGGAGTCACGATCTTTGCACCCTATACATTGATTACAAAATCTGAAATCGTCCGGCGCGGTGTAAACGCAGGTCTTAACCCGAAAGAAACATATTCCTGCTATAAGGGTGGTGCCCGCCATTGCGGAGTGTGCGGGACTTGTCGCGAGCGAAAAGAAGCCTTTATTCTGAGCGGAATAAGTGACCCTACTGACTACGAGGTCTGAGAGGCAATTTAATCAGAAGTTAAAAAAGATGTACTATATAAAGAAAAGATTTGAAATATCAGCCGCCCACCGACTGAAACTATCATACAGCAGTAAGTGCACGATGCTGCATGGTCACAATTGGCTCATTACGGTGGAGTGTAAGTCTGATAAACTGAATGCAGACGGGATGGTTGTCGATTTTACCGATATCAAGAGGTCAATAATGGAAAAACTTGACCATTCGGTGCTCAACGAGGTCCTACCGTTTAATCCTACCGCAGAAAATCTTGCAAAATGGATAGCAGATGAAGTGCCGCATTGCTTCCGTTGTGAAGTGAAAGAAAGTGAAGGAAATATAGCCATTTACGAAAAAGACTGATAAGATGCGCCGTGTAAAAGAGATATTCTATTCACTGCAGGGTGAAGGGCATCATACCGGTTATCCTTCTGTATTCGTGAGATTCACCGGTTGTAATCTTGACTGTAGCTTTTGTGACACTGATTTTAAGGATGGCCTGATGATGACCGATGAGCAGATTCTCAGGGCAATCAATCTGTATCGTGCTGATTGGATTGTGCTAACCGGCGGAGAGCCTGCTTTGCAGATTGATGCTGAGTTTATTCAGCTCCTGCGCCGGGCAACAGGGAAGAAGATAGCTATAGAAACAAATGGTACTGTGCAGCTCCCTGAAGGTATTGATTGGATCACATATTCTCCTAAAAATAATATAGGTGGTAATGATCAGCTTCCCTTGGCAATTGACAGAGCCGATGAGATAAAGGTGGTTGACATGGGGCAGGATCTTGACGTATACTTTGACCTTCCGTGCGCTCACGACAATACATTGTATTATCTGCAACCATGCGCTGTTGCTGATCAAAAAGAAAATAGAGAGAATATGATGCGGACTGTGGCTCGAGTTTTTGAGGATCCGCGTTGGACACTCTCCGTACAGCTTCATAAGTTTCTCGGAATCCCTTGATAGCCTCAGGAGATTAAGGATAGTCTTACAAAAGATAACATAGAGAAGGCTGTGGTTGAATTTTTTGAGATTCAGTCACAGCCTTCAAACTATATGGCGGTAAATTATTAATCTTCCGGATTTGCCAGTTCGCTGTCAATCATAATGCGGCCGCAGTATTCGCATACAATAACTTTTTTGTGCATTTTGATTTCAAGCTGGCGCTGAGGTGGAATACGATTGAAGCAGCCACCGCAGGCATCTCGGTCAACAGTGACTATTCCAAGTCCGTTTCTTGCATTCTGGCGAATACGCTTGAAGGCTTTGAGAGTATAGGGATCAATCATTTTCTCAAGCTCTTTGGCCTGTTCGCGTAAAGCTTCTTCTTGCTGACGAGTCTCAGATACAATCTCCTCAAGCTCATGGCGCTTTTCTTCAAGGATATGTTCCTGATCGGCAAGTTCTTCTTCAGCATGGGCAATCTCTTGAGCTTTTACCTCCTGCGCATTGTTAGCTTCACGGATTTTCTTCTGGGCAAGCTCAATCTCAAGACCCTCGAATTCAATCTCCTTCTCAAGGAAGTCATATTCACGGTTATTTCTTACATTATCTTGTTGTTCGCGATATTTGGCGATTTTTGTTTTGCGCTCTTCGATTTCGCCTGTCATGCGAGCCACATCCTTCTTGAGAGCAGCTATCTCTTCATTGTGATTTTTGATTCGAGTCTGGTATCTCACAATCTCATCCTCGAGGTCTTTTACCTCATGTGGAAGTTCTCCGCGCAAAATTTTGATATGGTCAATCTCAGAGAGATATGTCTGAAGCTTGTAGAGGTCGCGAAGACGCTCTTCTACAGTGCGTTCTTTTTCGTTCTTTTGTTCTGTTGCCATAATATAGGGATGATTTTTAATTTTAACTTATGAATCCTATAGGATTGTGTTCAGACTCTGCCGCCCAAACGAGACAATCCGGGAAATTCTCTTGAAGTATGCGCTTGAATATCTTCTTAGCGCACAGCTCGCTCTCATAGTGTCCGATGTCAACAATAAGGATGTCAGCTCCAAAAGAGGTAAAGTCGTGGTATTTAAGATCACCGGTGATCAGTGCATCCGCTCCCTCTTCAATCGCATTTTTTAGCAGGAAACTGCCGGCACCGCCGCATATAGCTACCTTCTTAACCACAAGGCCGGGCCAGAAACGGGAGTATCTTAGAGCTTTGCAATGGAATTTCTCTTTCACGCTGCGAAGAAATTCAAGTGTAGGAGTAGGAACCACATCTCCGATAACTCCGAGTCCGGTGCTTTCATCATTATTGGGGGCAAGGACTTTCACATTGCGTAGCCCAATGATATTGGCAATTTCATGGCTTATCCCTTCACGTGCGCTGTCAAGATTGGTATGTGACGAATATATAGATATTCCCGCTCGGATTGCACGAGTCACTATTCTCTCGGTAGAAGTTGCGTTAGATATTCTCTTCAGCCCGTGGAACAGCAGGGGGTGATGGCTTATTATAAGATTACACCCGCGCTGCTCAGCCTCTGCTACTACATCTTCGGTCACATCAAGACATACCAGCACACTGCTTACTAAAGCATCGGCATCGCCAACTTGAAGCCCGGCGTTGTCATAGCTCTCTTGAAGTGTAAGTGGCGCAAAGTCTTCAATTACAGAAATTATCTCTTTAACTTTCGGCATAGTCTTTTAGGAGGCTATGTATTATTTTTCCTCTTCCTCAGGAAGATTGAGTTTTAGGTATAGTTCATCAAGTTGCGAGGCGTCAATAGCAGAGGGAGATTCGTTCATTACGTCGCGTCCTGAATTGTTTTTCGGGAATGCTATTACGTCACGGATAGTGTCAAGACCGGCCAATATTGATACGAAGCGGTCAAATCCGAGAGCCAATCCCCCGTGAGGAGGAGCACCATATTTAAATGCGTTCATAAGGAATCCGAATTGTTCTTCAGCCTTCTCGGGCGTAAAGCCAAGAAGTTCAAACATTGTGCTCTGAAGCTCCGGTTCATGTATTCTTATAGAGCCTCCTCCAAGTTCAGTGCCGTTGACTACTATGTCGTAAGCCGTGGCTCGTACTTTTCCCGTATCGCTATGAAGCAATGGAATATCTTCGGGATTAGGTGAAGTAAACGGATGGTGCATTGCATAGTAGCGCTGCGTCTCCTCATCCCACTCGAAAAGAGGGAAGTCAACTACCCAGAGAGGGGCAAATACGTTCTTGTCGCGCAGTCCGAGCTGATTACCCATTTCGAGGCGTAACTCACAAAGCTGCTTGCGAGTTTTCATAGGTTCGCCGGAGAGGAGCAAAAGAAGGTCGCCCGGCTCGGCACCGGCCTTTTCGCCCCATGCACGGAGGTCGTCGTCGGAGAAGAACTTGCCGACGGAACTCTTGATTGAGCCGTCAGACTCGAATTTTACCCAAACCATTCCTTTGGCTCCGACTTGAGGACGCTTCACGAAATCAGTCAGCTTGTCAAGTTGCTTGCGGGTATATCCGGCACAACCTTTGGCACAGATTCCTACGGTCAATGGCGCGTCGTCCATCACGGAAAAACCTTTACCCTTCACGAGGTCGGTAAAATCTACAAACTGCATACCAAATCTTATATCGGGCTTGTCGGAACCATAGAGGCGCATGGCATCGTCCCAAGTGATGCGCGGGAACGGTTCAGTGAAGTCAATGCCTTTCACATATTTGAATATGTGCTTGACAAGACCCTCAAAAGTGCGTATCACATCTTCCTGCTCCACAAAGCTCATTTCGCAGTCAATCTGAGTGAATTCCGGCTGACGATCAGCGCGAAGGTCTTCATCGCGGAAGCATTTGGCAATTTGGAAATATTTGTCAAAACCGCTTACCATCAGCAACTGCTTGAAGAGCTGGGGGCTTTGCGGCAAAGCATAAAATTCACCCGGATTCATGCGTGAAGGCACTACAAAATCGCGTGCACCCTCAGGAGTTGACTTTACGAGTATTGGAGTCTCAATTTCCAAAAATCCTTCTGAGTCAAGGTATCTGCGAATCTCGAAAGCCATCTTGTGGCGCAGCTCCAGATTTTGCTTCACTGCGCGGCGCCGGAGGTCAAGATAACGGTATTTCAT
>CAYNNV010000179.1:0-4371 GCA_964398625.1 uncultured Sangeribacter sp.
CTTCCTTATAACTATTTTCCTATTGATATTGGCACATTATTACTTACCTCATATTCGTTTTATGCAAATTGGTCAGGCAATATATTATGCTACTTTCTTTTTAACAGGTATTCTATATTGCGATTACAAGGACAAGATTGATTTTTATCTCAAGAAATATTGGTTTATTGGAGGTATAATCCTTCTTGGTTGTTCTGTATCTTTATATTTTTCAGACTATGTTGCAGCATTTTGTGGTATAGGGTTCAGTTTGATCTTGGCTCTTTTACTTGAAAGTAAATGTAGTGATAAACTTGTTGAGCTATCCGGATTCAGTTATACTGTATTCTTAATTTCATACTTTCCACAGATGTTTATTAGAGGACCGGTAGCTCATATGTTCCCTCAAATAAATCAATATCTTCTTTCTGGGCTTTCCTTTCTTGTGGGTCTTTTAATACCTGTAGGAATTGGTATGATTGCATTAAAAGTGAAGTCTAAACAAACAAATTTGAAGCATATAAATAAATTAATAGGGCTATAATTTTTAATGGAAATGGAATTGGTTTCGATTATAACCCCTATGTATAAAGGGGCGGCTTTCGTAGGTGAGACCATCGAAAGTGTTTTGGCTCAAAATTACCAAAATTGGGAGATGATCATAGTTGACGATTGTTCCCCTGATGGAGGAGCCGGTATTAAGGAAGTTAACAGATATACTTCTGATCCGAGAATAAAATTGATAGCAAGTAAAGAAAACCGAGGTTCTTCAGGTGCCAGGAATATTGCTTTACAGGAGGCTAAAGGCAGATATATAGCTTTTCTTGACTCAGATGATATCTGGCATCCTGACTTTTTAGAGAAACAAATGAAATTTATGGAGGAGCATAATGCTCCTCTTGTTTTTTCGTCTTATCGCCGGATTGATGAGATCTCAAAGGAGGAACTGCTCAAACCTTACATCGTCCCTGAAAAGGTCACTTATCGCTCTCTTTTGAAAACTTGTCCCATTTTCCCCTCAACGGCAATTTATGACACTAAGAAGACTCCCAAAATCTTCTTCAATGAGAAATTGGGAAGTATGAGGGATGACTACGTATATTGGCTTGCCATGTTAAAAGACATTGACTATGGATATGGCAATAACGAAGTGCTTGTTGACTACAGGATGAGGAAATCATCTGTAACAGGAAATAAGTCAAAAGTGATAAAGCCTCAATGGAACGTGTTGAGAAAGGTTGAACATCTTGGTCTAATACCCAGCACGTATTATCTCGTCTCATGGGCAATCATCTCATATTTCAAATATAGAAAATAGGTTTTGGAGTCATACTTTACGCTAATTCGGTAAATCAAAAAAGGAAAACCTCTTTCAGTTTCTTTTACGACTTCAATCAGCGGATGCCTTTGCTTCCACACACAAAGCCCCGCTGATTGAAGTCACCTTATTTTAATCTAATTTCTTTTCCTATTTGGGGGGAAAGAATTTTTGTAGTTTGGGCTCACTTAAAAGTTCCATTGCAACTTTATCCTTTAATAATTGTTAAGTTAATATCAAACTAACTTGGTTAATTTAAATTTGATATTTCATATGACTATTGATGAATTTATTGAAACGTGTAAAACCGAACCGGCCTTGCCGTATGACAAATATAAAGACACAGTACAATTAGAAAGCCTTCCTTCTGGTGTGCTTAAGGCTGTCTCGGAAGCCCCTTTCCATGAAGATTTGAAAGCCTCTTTGCAGCCTGATGAGGGAGAAATCCCTATGTCTTCTCATGAATTATCAAAATTAGTCAAAGGCCTTATCAATGAGTTGATAGTCAATAAAAAATCTGACGCTCAATACTCTATTGATCTTCTGATTATTCTCAAAGGTATTATTGGCGCTTCTGTAACTTCTTATTGTAATCTCGACAACCCAAAGTGGAAGCATATCATATCCTTATTAAAAGGTTACCTCGAAAAAGATGACACTTTAGTCACAGCGGATAATCTTTTTCCCAATAAATATAAGGATAGGGCAACGACGGCTCTCAGTTTGAAAGCTTATGGTGTAGAGGTTAGCGTAGAAAACGGGGAATTAATTTTTACTAATTTGGAGAAAGCCTTTAAAGAGGTAGATCGTCTTGTGGGATTGATGGGAGGCAGATTCTTCATTGAGCAAATTCTAAAATCTCTCGAATATTCTAAAGATTTTGGCAGGTATATTATTCCTAAGCAGACTCATGGTACTTCTGTATTGGAAGCTCCTGCAAAGTCAGTGCCATTCAATTATATGTTGAACATTGGCTTGAAAAAATTAGGGTCTGAGGGTCTTCCACAACATCAGAATAAGGAGTTCTTTCACGATATTGTTCAACTCTTCAGTAATATTTGTTTTGCCATAATGGAAGTTCAGACCTATTCCATGTGGGAGAATATGTTCCACCAAGACAAGTCGATTATGAACTATATTTGTGATCTTGTTTTCCGTGAAAGCATATTCGGTCTCCAGCAATCTTCAATCAGGTTCGTTTCATCTTTGCTTAAATTCCTAAAATCTAATCTAAAAGAAGAAAATTATAATGTAAACGATCTTTGCAGTTTTCTTCATTTCATTATGGGAAAGTCTCATCCTGACTTATTTGTCGAGATTAATCGAAAAGAGTTTAATAGATTGCGATTAGATAATACTGATATTCGTTCTTTGTTAAAAGAAGCCTCTCTTCCTATTGATGAAATCAATTCTAAGTATCTTGATCCCACAGATTACGCTAATGTAAACTATTGGTTTACACCTCTTATTCAAAAGGATCCTGATACCTATCTTATTCTCCCGGCTCCCATGGTTTCTCGCTGCTGTTTAGAGGCCGCTCTTAGTTGGGTTCGTTTACAAAATCAAAAGAAAGAGGAATCTAACAATAAAGAATCTAAGGCAAATGCTGCCGATGCCTGGTTTGGGCATTATTTGGAGGATTATCTTTACTATTTATTCAGCAAGGCTGGAATCGTAGTAAAACATGGAGAATATGATTTTGAGTGGTCGCCATCCAGTAAAGATGACAACTTAAAGGAGGATAAGAAAATTAAAATCGAGGGCGAGTGTGACGGCCTTATAGAATTAGAAAAGAAATTCATTTTAATGGAGGTTAAGAAGAAGTCATTGATTAGAAAATCTCGTTCTGGGTCTGACTTTGACATTCTAATGGATCTGAACGGTACTCTGCTGGCTTCGCAAGTACAAGGCCTTAGAACACAACTTGCTCTTAAAAAAAACCAACTGAAATTGGGAGT
Organism: uncultured Sangeribacter sp.; assembly: GCA_964398625.1. Taxonomy (GTDB): domain Bacteria; phylum Bacteroidota; class Bacteroidia; order Bacteroidales; family Muribaculaceae; genus Lepagella. The sequence goes on from CAYNNV010000179.1 coordinate 3,256, forward strand.
TGAAGATGATGCTATTCACCCAGAAGGAAAAGCTGTAGAAAGATTTACAGTTACCTTGCTTCCCTTTGGTGATCTTCAAGACAAAATGATAATAAATGAGATTCTTAAAATATTTTTAAGTTCTAATTTTGAATATCGTGTTGACGACGAATCTTCTTTAGATAAGGAGCAGAAAAAGGATCTTAAGAATAAGCGAAAGAAACTGAGTGATTTGAGTAAGAAGCAGGAAGAGCTCCGCTTTTACGTAGAGGCTATTGGTGAGGAGAATATCTTCAGGTCAAGCTGGTTTCTGGATGCTGAAAAAATTCTATACCTACTCAAAGATGGAAAAGAGGAGTTCGTGAAAACAATGAATAAGCTAAGTCATCTTACTACCGGTTCATTGGATTTTTACAATGAATTGCTTTTCCTAAAACAAATGGATTCCGCAAAGTCCTCTGAAGGACATTAAATGGATCGCTTAGCTTTTCGGCTCTTTCATTGGTACATTCCCTTTGGTTGACATTCGAGAAGTCAAATTCGAAATACTGGTTCTTGAATCCCTTTCTCATAATAATGTTATGACTTGTTTCATCAGTCTTTAATAAAAACGTTCTTCAAAAAACATTTTTCTTTTCACCCCCTCAGTAAATATAGGAGCTCCGCGATTCCCCTCGCGGGGCTCCCTTTGCAATTTCCCAGATCCTCATCAATCGATTCTTAGCTCCCGATCCAGTAAGTAACCAGCCTTTCGTTGATTTGAACTGCCTTCGACCCTTGAACCGCTTCCGAATTTTATACCGCTTCCGACCCTTCAGCCGCTTCCGATTTTTATACCGCATCCGACGCTTCATCCGCTTCCGATTTTTATACCGCTTCCGTCGCTTCAACAGCTTCTGATTTTTATACCGCCTCCGTCCCTTCTCCGTGTCCAATTTTTTATATCGCTTCCGTCCAAAATTGAATCGCTTCCGTCCAAAATTGAACCGTTTCCCGCAAAAATGAACGCTGTTTCTATGATTTTTGAACACTCATCAAAAATTTTTGAACGCTTTTTCAAAATTCTTGAACGCTTTTTCGCAAAAATGAACGCGTTTTCGCAAAAATGAACGCCTTTTCAGCAAAATGAACGCCTTT
>CAYNNV010000180.1:0-4345 GCA_964398625.1 uncultured Sangeribacter sp.
TTCCCATGGCCTCGTTTTCAAAACATATCCATCCGTTTTCACGGTGATATTCACGGATTGCATCATAATCGCCATCGTACCGCAGTGCGAGATGACTTTCGTTCTCACCAAGTTCGTATGGCCCGGTATGATCACGCAGCCACGTCAGCTCAAGGCGGAACGATTCGCCCGGTCGGCTGAGATATACTATTTTAAATTCTCCCGACTCAGGTACTATCTCTCCTGTTTTTTCGAGTCCGAGAGCTTTCTTATAAAATTCAATAGAACGCTCCAGATTGGAAACGTTGATGTTGAAATGATCAAAATGAAAATTTAAGTCCATAGCAGTTTTTCCGTACTTGTTAGGAGTCCGGTTATAATCTTTACAAGCAACTGCACAGGATTGTTCGATTCCACTGAGGAATGTGAAACTTTGAGCGCTCTTCGCGCGTTGTATACATAAAATAAAATTATGACTATGAATCCTGAAGAAGTAAAAAATTTTCAAAAGAAAGTACGTGACGACCTTTATAAATTTCTGCTCAGCAAGGGCGCTATAGATGAGCACGTACCGGAATGTCCTGACGTTGAAGACCAATGGAAAAATATTTCGCGAGCATATCTACCGGACGGAGCGCGAGAATTTCAACAATATCCGGTAGTATCGCTCGGGTGGATGATGTTTATCGGTATGGCAATGGCCTGGTACTGGGATACGGACTGGGAGAAACATTCCAAGCGCTCAGACTACTACGAGCAACTTCGCGACAAAAATGGTTATGACAACCTTGACGACACGGTGATTAAAGAAGTTCTCGGCTACGAAGGAGAAGCTGCGGAGCAAGTTCATAATCTTGTAGCTGAGTGTGCATCAAGAGTCTATAGCCTCCTTTCCCACGAACACATAGAGCCGGGCACCGAGTTAGCCTTAGGGTGCTACATCGCTGCCCTTCATGAACTTTATCTTATGGGTATGGCAATGGAACTTAATGCTTTAGGCTACCACATGACGCCATTCAATCCATCGGACAACTGATAAATATATCATATAAAGAGAGTGGAAACTTGCAGACCTTGTCCGCAAATTTCCACCCTCTTTTTGTTCCTGAATACTTAATTCACTTCGTCGCTTCAAGATGTAAGTTTACTTCGTCACCGATATAGTCGTATACGTAACTATTACCATTCTTTTTAACCACCAATTTGTCACTCTTGCTCAAGTACGGTTCATTGCCACGTATATAGCAAACTGCTCCATACTTATAAAATCCCGAAGCACCGTTTCCGAGCATCAAATACGTCCCTGAAGACCAGACTCCGTCAATTCCTTCATAGTAAGGAGTAGTATAATAGCAATACAAGCCCGTGGGTTGAAGAGTACCATCTTCACCAAAGAATTGAACATATTTCCAGTTGGCGTTTTCTCCGGAAGTTGCATGTTTACAAAATTCTTTCACCATACTGATTTGATAATAATAGCCGGTGTTTTTATTTAGTATATACCCTTTACTGTAAGGAACTTCGCCGTATGGTTTTATAGTTGATACGTTATAGTGACGATACGTTATTGATTTCCCTTTTTCATCAGTCATTGTCATATTATTGCCATCAATCTGATAATTTAGAGTTTTATTAGATGCATTGTCCGGTCTTAATGTGATTATTCCATTCTTTGCCGTCCATTTATACCACATTCGATTAATTCCCATATCTCCGGTCATTTGTATGTCATCAGAATAACCCGTCCCATTTTCATAAAATACGTATTCATAAGATAAGGATTTTGATGCTGAACCTGACCATCGTCCGATTAATTCAGAAGTATAATTACTACTATTTCCGCTTCCATTATTTCCGTTTCCGGCACTACCTCCGGTATTCTCTTCTCCTGAATCCGAATATTCGGGTTCGTCATTTCCGCACGAAGGCATCATTAATGTAAAAATTAATAATACAGAAAGTAGTTTAATTAAATTTTTCATTGATAATTTGTTTAATTGTTTAAATATTTTAAAGTTAATTTTGCTGTTATGAACCCGAATAGTGCTCCGATAGCATATCCGGCAATCAGATCAGTTGGATAATGCACTCCGAGATACATACGGCTGTATCCCATCAGCAGCGCCCAACCAACAAGCATCCAAGTCATCCATGCTTTCCTATAAAGCATAGATACAAAGACCGCCAAGGCAGCAGTATTGGCAGCATGATTTGAGGGAAAACCAAATGCTCCGCCGCGATAATCGTTGACAAAATGCAGCATGCCGCCTATATCTGAATATGCGGGGCGAGGCCGGCATATCATTCCCTTCAATACTGAGGAACAAAGTTGGTCAGTCACTACTATCATAAGAGTGATAGCAATAGCCAAAACTATCATTTTCCTCCATCCATACTTCCGAAGCAAAAGATACGCAAGAAAAATGTAGAATGGAATCCATATAAATCTGCCGGAATACAGATACATGAATGAGTCAAGAAATGACGTATGAAGGCCGTTGACCCAAAGAATCAGTTGACTATCCCAATTGTTTATAGCCTCTAACAATGTATCCATAAAGAAATGAAGAAAAAGTGGTTAAACTATCTCTATTTCCTTATTCACTATTCTTTACTCTTATATCTGGCCGGGAAACCGTAGATCGTGACTCTTAGCACTTTACCACCCTTCATAAGGTGAGTAAACTGCGGTTGAAATATTGTGGCACAGCGGTTTACCATCAGTGCTTCTACTGCTGCGAGTTGCTTTGCCTCATATAGCGAGATATTGTTGAGCTTCACCCGCCCTTCTTGAGTAGAAATATCAATTGTATAAGTAATTGGCTCACTGTCAATATCCATTGTCAGTTTGTTCACACTTTCAAGTACCGGATCAACAAATACCTGATCTCCCCTGTTTGAAGAAGAAAAGTGAGTACTACATGATGCAGCAAGCAGTGACAAGATTGCAATTACTGAGGTTAGGAGTAATGATTTTATTACCTTCATAAATTATTAAGTGTTAAAAAGTTAGAATGAATAGGAAAGGCTCAAGCCCAATGCTTTAGTGCGGTGAACATTGTCAGAGAAAAGATTAACTCCGTACGCAAGTTTCTGCTTGTTAGAATCAAATATATTCCCCTCAAAGAGCGCCATACTTCTAAATTCTTTTGCTTTTTTAGCAGCATTGTGTGCTTTTATGTTCCAGCCGATGCACCAACCAAGACCTGTTCCCATAAGCACCGCACCGACACTTCCGATAGCAATGCAAGCCTCATCATTGGTATCGTTAAATACATAGCTAAATCCCATCCCGGTTAAGATAACTCCTACACCAACCATTGCACCACCACCAATCCAGGCAAGTTTTTTATATTTCTTAGCCATATTATCATATTTCTGAATTTCTACTGCTAAGTTCAGGTTTTTATTGTCGGAATAATTTTCATAGTTGTCTGTATTCAAGGTATAAAGTTGCAGCAACTCAGCATCGGTCATCGTTGGATTTTGGGGAGTAGCGGCTTGAGGTGATTTGTTTTCAATTGTTTGAGTTTCCGGCTTTTCTACTTCAATTGGCTCTGCCGGCTTCTTTTCTTCCTGATTAAACACATCTTTTGTACCGTTTGTATAAGTGATTGTTTTCACTTTTTCAATTTCCACAGTATATACCGGTCCCTTGGGATTAGAGGCCTTCCGATATTTCACTGAAGTTGGCGTAATCTCGGTTACAATAGCCTTAATGGTGCTGTTGTCGGTTGTGGTGATGACATCGTAGGCACTTGCGGAAAGAGCACAGATCAACGCAACAAATGCTGTTACAATAATACGTCGGAGCATATTGATGATATAAATATTAGTAATACCCCGGCTCCAATTGGTATTTTTACAATGTAATAAAAAAGAAAACGTGAAGCCGAACCTGTTTGCCCGCTCCACATCTTGAGGCTCTGGAATGCCCGGCATAGTTGGAACGGGCAAAACATGCAGAGCCTCACGTAGAATATGATCATATACTCGCTACTACAACGTTCTCACGCTTCGTAACGATAATACATACATATCCACAGTGAGTACCTACTGTCTGCCACATTCTTGACTATGCCAAAGAAATTTTCCAGATTTCAAGATGTCAAGAAAGAGCGTCAAGAGATACGCTTTCTATATAATATTATGTCTGCTTCCCGCCCGCATACCCTTGACCGGGCTCTGCTTGCGGTCTGCATTGCAAAATTAGTGTAATTTTTTTATTCCGGCAAATTCAATTTTGCGCACTTCAACAAACGGACCGATTGGAAGTGGGGAAACGGAGGCTTCCTTGATGACATTTTTTTATTGACGCACGGAAATTCTTTTTTTTATATATGCTACAACTTCATCAGGATGCTCG
>CAYNNV010000181.1:0-4339 GCA_964398625.1 uncultured Sangeribacter sp.
CCCCTTGCCGATATAGAATGGGAAACCGGCTCCGGTCACCTTCACTCCCAACTCAAAGTCAATAAGTCCGTACTTGGCCGCAAGCTCCCAGTGCGGCAGTGCTCCTACAGCGAGTGCCGGAATCTCTCCGCCCTCCTTTTCCACTACATTATCGGCAGCGCTCTTACCTGCGGGAACAGCTGCACAGGGGGTGTTGGGCACCGTCAGAAGCAGCTCTCGCACCCTTTCCTCACATTCGCGAAGACGGTCTTGAAGCCCCTTCTCTTCTCCTTTGAGACGAGCTACTTCCTCCTTCACCTTATCAGCCTCCTCGCGCTTACCCTGCTTCATAAGGGCACCGATAGAGGCGGCAAGCTTCTTTAGCTCCGATGCGCCGGTATCGCAACGTCCCTGCAGTGCTCGGCGCTCGGCATCTACTTCGAGTATTTCAGTGATTACGGCGCGTCCGTCGAATCCCTTAACTGCCAGACGAGCGATTATTTCCTCCGGATTAGCCTTTATATCTTGAAGAATCAGCATTTTTCAGATTTTTAGAATTTTGACATCATTGTTCAGGCAAGCAATTCTCTCACACGCGCAGATATCACCTTGCCGTCGGCACGACCGGCGAGCTCCTTGGAAGCTACGCCCATCACCTTGCCCATCTCCTTGGGGCTTGTTGCTCCGACGCGGGCGATAATCTCCCTGAGAGCTGCATCGAGTTCCTCGCTCGTCAGCTGCTTAGGCAGATAATCCTCAATCACTGCTGCTTCGGCAAGCTCATTTTCCGCAAGTTCGGGGCGATTGTTCTCCTCGTAAATACGGGCGCTCTCGCGGCGCTGCTTCACCATCTTGACGAGTATCTTCATGGCGGTGTCGTCAGAGAGTTCTCCACCTGCGCCCTTTGCGGTCTTGGCTTCCAGAAATTCTTTCTTGATGCCACGTAGTGCCTCAAGACGCACTTTTTCGCGCTTGAGCATAGCATCCTTTATGTCGTTGCTTACTCTTTCAAATAAATCCATCTTTATATTTTTTTCGGCTATTATTACTTCTAAATTTGCAAATTTAACAAATTTTCGTCAATACCACCAAAAAAAATTCAACCGGTCGCCCCTGAAAGTTCTTCCGGCTTCTCAAAACGAAGCAATGTGGAGCGTATCGCGCTTATTGCACGCGCTGCACGCTCCGAGGCTTTCTGAGCCAAGGCCGGATAGCTTGTTGCCGACACGTCAGCCGCCATGGCATGTAGAAGATAGAGATGAGCGCGTCGGCTGAGACGCTTCACGATCCGCGTCGGCGCAGAGAGGGAAAGCTCTATCTTTATGCCGGCGGCGGTATCGTCAATATCCTTGGTCCATGCCTGAAGATAACCGCACAGAGCGTCAACCACATCATCTCGGAGTGTGAGCAGCATTTCTTCTTGCCCGCTGAGAAGAATAGGGCGGCGCTCCATAAAGTCTCGCTCGCGGGCTGTTGCGTAGGTGGAAAAGAAAGCATCGGTGGCAGTTCGCCGCATCAAGTCATCATGAAGGCGCCCATAGTCTATTTCAATCACGATCGGATCCCATCCGGGAAGTGGAGACAAGCTCCACTGCTGTAGATTCTGTAAAAACATCATGGTTCATAATTTTGGTTTGCGACACAAAATTAGCCATATATATCATCCGGCGCAAATAAACTCCACTTCATTCAAATTATATAATTTGCTGATATTATGCTATATACATAAACCACACTCTCGAAACCTTAACAATCTTTAGCATACAACTGCCAATACCCGGCAGTCAACACGCATCCATCACTGCTCCAAATGAATAGAAGGAGGAACTTTCGCCCCTCCTTCAGTGTAGATTATTGATTATTTTTCAAAAATTAGTGACGGCTCCCATGAAGAGTATCGCTCCGGTGCTTTTCTCCTCTATCAGATAGATAAAAGGCCGGTCTGCAATGACATGATACTGAGCCATGCCATCATTTGATTCTATTTCAGATGCAGATGATGCAGAAGTTCCGCTTTTGTTTACATCAATCCGAGTCTGCTGACCGAGAGCAAGATTCAACGCACCGGATGTGAAAGAAAAACCACCCGATATAAGCTCCTGCAATCCCATCGCCTTAATCATTTCTTCCATCCCTGTTAGCGAGGTATTGCATTTAAATTCAGGCATTCTCAAACTCACCTTGGCCGCCACCGCACTTTCATTAATTTTTGAGATAAATGCGGAATGTAGATTGTTGACAATATCCTTAAAGTCAACACCTTCATCGGGCACTATAAGCATCATACGGAAACTTCCGGAAGCATAGGGGAGCTTCACTGCCTTCACTCCTTCGCCGGCATAATAATTGTATTCAGTATCGGCATTGGATAAGAAGCGGGTAGAAATTGAAGTACCGTCGAGGTTGGAAAAGGAGAAGTTGAGTTCGGATTCAAAAGGATGTTTCCATAATCCTTTGAAGTAAGAGACGTTAAGAAGCGCAACTATAGGATTCCAACCGTCTTCATTGCCCATGAAGTCCGCAATCACACCGGCAGTATTTTCAGCCACAAATTTATTCAAGGCTGTCTTAGCTTCGAGCGGATCGGCAATAGGCTCAAAGAAAGAGGTATGATACCAGCTTTGCATCATTTGCTCAAAATAACCACCCGTTGAGGCAGAATAATTCCAGAAAGAGTTTACTGTATTGAAGCCCACTTCCGGGTCGACCTTTGGAAGCTCGGTGAGCAAGCGGTAATTAAAGGTATTCAGCGCCTTAAGACCATTTTCACCGGTAGGAAAACCGAGCCTGACAAGAGCCTCGTCACGACCTTCTTCGGTTGCGGCGTTTGCAAGCATGGAAATTAGGGTATAGAAGCTTGTGGTGCCGATACACACATTATCATATTTCTTATCAGCAATAACAGCCTTAAAATAATCAATCGAAAAATCATTTGTGCTTACAATCTCTTCAGAAGGAATGTCAGAAAGAAGACCGTCAACGGGTAGCTGCACCTCCTGAGGGTCATTAATCAAGGGGCGGTCCGGTGCGTCATCCTTACTGCATGCCGAAAGCAATAATACAGTCGCAAAAATTGCTGCAAAAAATCTAAACTTCTTCATCATATTCTAAGGTTTTAAAGGGTTAATGAATATTATTTATCACTCGCAAAGATAAACAATAATTACTATATACACAATACTTTTACTGTATTTTTGTCAGACTATCAGTTAATTTTCAAGTTGTATTGCAAGATTATTGCTAATATCAGCTTACAAATATTTACTAAACACTTTTAGTTATTTATTTATTTATTTTATGCAAATTATTTAATTCTTAATATTTCCTTACCTGACGATTTTTTAATTCTTAACCTTTTCATTAGCTAACCATCACATATTAAAATCCCCGGAGTCTGCCTTTTCGGGCTTATTCCGGGGATTACTGTATCATGGCCTCATACCGGAGGCTAAATGTTTCTTCGTTTTTTCGGAGCTTATGGCTCTATTGGCGCGCGGAGCGCCGGTGGGAATCAGACGTTGAAGAGGAAGTGCATCACATCGCCGTCCTGAACCACGTATTCTTTTCCTTCCACACCAAGCTTACCGGCTTCACGCACGGCACTCTCTGAACCGTAATTCACATAGTCATCGTATTTTATCACATTGGCGCGTATGAATCCCTTTTCAAAGTCTGTATGAATAATTCCGGCTGCCTGCGGAGCTTTTGTACCGCGCAGGAAGGTCCAAGCACGCACTTCGTCAGGACCGGCGGTAAAGTAGGTCTGCAGGTCAAGAAGTGCGTATGCGGCACGTATCAGGCGGGCTACTCCTGACTCCTCAAGCCCCATCTCTTCGAGAAATTCTTTGCGCTCTTCCCACGTTTCGAGCTCTGCAATTTCACTTTCGGTGCGAGCAGCCACAATCATCAATTGAGAATCGGAACCGGCTATTGCTTCGCGCACCCGCTCCACGTAGGCATTACCCGAGGCGGCGGAAGTATCATCTACATTGCAGACGTAAAGCACCGGTTTGGAGGTAAGGAGCATAAGTTCTTTAGCGTATGCCGCTTCATCTTTGGTATCAAAAGTCACCGATCGGGCAGGCCGACCTTCGCGCAGCGCATCGGCAATAGCCTCAAGTACAGCAGTCTGGAGCTTGGCTGTCTTGTCGCCGCCGGTCTTGGCAGCCTTTTGGGTTTTCGCAAGACGGTTTTCTACGGTTTCAAGGTCTTTGATCTGAAGCTCGGTATTGATGATTTCCATATCGCGCACAGGGTCAACCGAGCCGTCAACATGGGTGATATTGTCATCGTCAAAGCAGCGCAATACGTGGAGAATTGCATCAGTCTCACGAATATTTGCGAGAAACTTATTGCCGAG
>CAYNNV010000182.1:0-4324 GCA_964398625.1 uncultured Sangeribacter sp.
ACCCCCAATTTACATGATAATATCCGTCACGGTAGCCGTCTAAGACAAACAGGTGAGCACCCTGATAGGAACTGCCGCCATAGATTATCGGGCTGCCGTTCTTCAACTGATTGATAAGCAATCTATCCCACGCTGCATCAGTATAAAAGGCACGCTGGCTGTAGCTCACGCTCTTATCATAGCCGAAATTAGTATATAGCGCACCAGGAAGCAGAGATGTGAGAGCACCTGATTCCCAGCCATATTCCATATCTACACTTCGGCCTACGTCCCACATAAGCTGTGCCACGGCATTAGCCTGACGCGAGGTATAAGATGAATATCCGTAATAGTCAAGCATCTGATCCCATTCGTACGTAGTATCGAAACTCACAGTTCCTCCTTCAAAAGTAGCTGTACCTGTTGACTTTACAGGCCAATTGAATACCTTCATGACCTGAGCTGTAGCTGTAGCTACGCATCCGGTAGCACAACGAGAATTGCCAATACGGGGACAAAGACGATTAAAGGGATCGTCCTGATCCCACCGGGTTGACATAATCGGAGCTATTTCAGGATACTGTGCAGCTTCCGCAAGCCTGGAAAGCTCACCCTCACGTCTTGCTAAATTATTGCCGTTAAGACGATAGCGCTGAGCTGCAGCAGCATAATGATTTAGCCACCAGCGCACATTATCCGGAAGCATAAGATAATCAAATGAACCGGTGTCGCTATAGCCTATTACGGGATAAAAGATATCATCGGCAGCTACAAGCACGAAGCCATCATTGGCTGTAACTACATAAAGAGCGTCAACACCATCAGGCGACTTGAAACTGAAGTCCACCTTCAACGGTTCCGATGAAGCCACACCGTGAAATGCACCTGATTGACGGCGGAAATTACGCGCAATTTCAAGGGCATTATCCTCGCTGATAGTCTTGCCCGCTGCCGGCACAGAGCAGGCTCCTATTAGGGCAAGAACGGCAGCTGTGATTCTTATTCTATTTGCCATTTTTAATACAATTTTATCAATTCAGACCGCAAATATACCGATTATTTTCAATTACGAGAAATATATTCTTCAGAATAACGGCCAATCTCTACAATTTTCTGAATATTCTCTGCAAATTTGCACACCTCAATGCGATTAACTACTTTTGTAACTTCAATGAGAAATCGCTTTACCGATACTAAAACTCCGGATTCAAACCGGCGTTACTACGGACTATTCAACGACAGTTTTCCGCCTATTCTCGACGGCGTAGCACTGGCGGTTGAGAATTACGCACGTTGGCTTTCCAACTGCGGACGGGAGCCATACGTAGTGACTCCTTCAAATCCCGTCGCAGTGCAACGCAATTATCCGGTAATGCGTTTTTTCTCTGTGCCAATAATCAACCGGCCTCCATATCGCTATGGTTATCCACGAGCAGACTTCAGGATTTGGCACAAACTACGCAACACTCCCTTCAGAATCGTCCATGCCCACTGCCCTTTTTCCTCAGGACGCCTGGCTCTATATACAGCACGAAAACAAAGAATACCCCTGATTGCCACCTTTCATTCCAAATATCGCACAGATATGGAGCACTCATTCCGTCTGTTGCCATGGGCTACGGATATTATAATGAAGCGAGTGCTCAGCTTCTTTAACTCCTGCGATGAGGTTTGGATTCCTCAAGCTCAAGTGGAAGAAACTGTAAGAGAATACGGATATCGCGGTCCGCTCACTGTGGTGGAAAACGGCAATGACTTTGCTAATATTGCCGGCGATGATATCTTTAAATATAAAGCTGACTCACGCCGTGAGTACGACCGAAGCGACGACATATTGTCCCTGATATTTGTTGGTCAACACATTATAGAAAAAGGAATTCTTAATATTGTTGACGCTCTCGCCCTCCTTAAAGACAAGATAAAATTCCGAATGGACTTCATCGGCAGCGGATATGCTTCTGAAAGGCTACATAAGAAAATTATAGGGTACGGGCTTGAAGATCGTGTGATAATTCATGGTCCTGTGGCTAGCCGCGAGACACTTGGTAAGTTCTATTCCGCAGCTGATATATTTGTCTTTCCCTCTTATTACGACAATGCGCCTCTGGTGGTCAGAGAAGCCGCAGCTTTCGGTACTCCTCCTATTCTTGCTGAAGGCTCTACGGCATCAGAAGTTATTACTGACGGAATCAACGGATTTACTACTCCCGTTTCACCACAGATGCTCGCTGACCTTATATTAAAGATTGACTCCGACCGCGACCTCTTGCGAGAGGTTGCGCTTAATGCCCGTAACTCTTTGGTGAGAAGCTGGCAGAATGTAGTGGAGGAAGTGGCTGTGCGTTATGACGAGGCCATTGCCCGATACAATTGCAACAACAAATACTCCGCAAGATGACAGAAACCGAAGTTCAGAAAACAGACAATGCCCAGCAGAACTCGCCAGGCTCGGCACTGAAACTATGGAAGGCCATTCTCCCGGTGGTTATAGGACTGGCTGTGGTGGTGTTGATGTTTTGGCACGAATCGAAAAAAGAAAATCTTGCAGAGGTATGGAAGAGCATCGACTTCTCTTTCGCTACCATTGCATGTATATTTTTAGGATTCTGCTTTATGATGGGTCGCGACTTTGGGCTAAGTTGGAGATTTCGTGCCTTGGCCGATAGGAAACTCACATGGACTCAGGCATTCCGCGTAGACTGGTTGTGCGAATTTACATCATGTGTCACACCGTCGGCCGTTGGCGGAAGTTCTTTGGGAATGGTTTTCCTTAACTCCGAAGGAATCGAACTCGGCCGCGCTACTACGCTGATGATGACTACACTCTTCCTTGACGAATTATTTTTTGTAATATTCTGTCCCATTATCGTGGCGGTAACTCCTATAATTAATCCGGGCGCCGAAATCTTTCGCTCTGTATCGGAGGGCTTTACTCACGGGCTTGAGATGACCTTCTGGCTCGTATACGGCGGAATTGCCCTATGGACTTTCCTGCTGTTTATGGGAATCATAGTCAAGCCTCAGGGTATAAGAAAATTACTTATCAAGCTATTTTCAATCAAGTGGTTGCAAAAATGGCAGAATAAAGTGACTGAGCTCGGTGATAATATGGTTGACACCAGCGCAGAATTGAAAAAGAAGCCTATCCGCTTCTGGCTTGAAGTATTCGGAGCCACCGCTTTATCCTGGACATCAAGATATCTGGTAGTAAACGCACTGTTCCTTGGATTTCTGCCGCAAGATAATCCTCATCAATGGATGATACTTGCCAGGCAGTTTATAATGTGGGTTGTACTCATGGTATCACCTACACCGGGCGGAGCGGGTCTAAGCGAATGGATATTTACAGAATTCTACGGAACGCTCGTTCCAACTGCGGCAATGGCTCTGATTCTGGCAGTATTTTGGAGAATCATATCCTATTATATTTATCTACTGATAGGCGCATACGTAGTGCCACGCTGGCTCCGTTGCACTTTCTCAAAATCTTCCGCAAAAAAGCAGAGTTAAGCGAAAAAGTCACTAACTTTGCACAAAATATTCAATTTCAACAAATCTTATCACCATGAATAACGAAAATAACAATCCCAGTTTCCTCGCTATAATACCGGCTCGCTATGGTTCAAGCCGCTTCCCCGGTAAGCCTTTGGCCAAGGTAGGAGGCGTGGAAATGATAGCACGCGTAATGAAGCGAGTGGAGCGCGCCGGCATTGAGACGGTGGTGGCTACCGACGATGTAAGAATAGCTGAATGCGTTGAGGCTTACGGTGGTTATGCCATGCTCACCTCCGAGGAATGTGTATCAGGTACCGATCGCGCTTACGAAGCACTGTGCAAGCTTGATAATATGCCCGACGTCATCATCAATGTACAAGGCGATGAACCCTTCATAGACCCCTCACAAATACGGCAGCTAATGGATATTTTCCGTAGAAATCCAGAGACAAAAATAGCTACACTTGTGCGTCGGTTTGACCAATCACTCGGCTTTGACGCACTTGCTGACCCTAACCTTGTGAAAGTAGTGCGTGACTATGAGGGGAATGCTTTATACTTCTCACGCTCAGTGATTCCATACGTGCGCAAAGCTCCGGAAAAGCAGTGGCTGGAGAAAGCTGAATATTTTACCCACGTGGGAATATACGCCTATCGTTCAGATATTCTCGGAAAAATAGCATCTCTGCCCCGCTCCCCGCTGGAGGTAGCAGAAAGTCTTGAACAGCTCCGTTGGCTTCAGGCCGGTATACAAATAGCAACAGCAGTCACAAATTGCCCCACAATAGGGATTGACACTCCTGCTGATCTTGACCGCGCTGAGGAATGGATTAAAACTCATCAGATATAA
>CAYNNV010000183.1:0-4322 GCA_964398625.1 uncultured Sangeribacter sp.
TCCAGTGCTTCGATACAGAAGCTGGCATCGGTGACGTCAATCAGCGTGCCGCGATATTTCTTGCCGTCAGCGGCGAGGGTCTCCACTTCCTTACCAAGGTATTTTGCATACTGGCGCGGTATTCGGAGCGGGGAAGTGAGTCCGGCGGAGCCTACGAGTATCTCGCAGTCATCGGCTTGCTCACCGAGGAAGTCGCGCACCTCACGGTTTATGGTGGCGCATGTGTCTACGTCGACTGTTGTGTCGGAGTCAATCACTATGTCTATAAGTCCGTTGTCAGCTGCTTCAATATCCACAAGGAAGAGTCCTCGCGGCTCAATCAGCCTTTCAATAAAGTCGCGCAGTGCGGTGATGTCGGTCATAGTCATTTATTCTTTACTCCCTCTAAAGTCGGCTTTGAGACGCGGCTAAGAGGCGGGGGTTATATAAAAACTGAAGGAGACCAGCCGTGGCTGTCCCCTCCGGAATGCTCTGCAAAGATAATAATAATGTAGCAACTCACACAGCTTGTGGTTGTGAAGCGCTTACATTTTTAGTTATATTTAACTCTTATTAAAGATATTTAACTTTATTGTTGATTAAGCTCCCAGTACGAGCCAGATGGTATAACCGATAAATGCGGCCACCATGACTCCTCCTTCCCATCGCTTGAGAGTGCGCTCTCCGAAAAAGGCGGCGAATATCATCAACAGGGCTGCTGCAAATACCATCATAAGCAGATCAGAGCTTTTGAGGGAACCGAGCGGGAGCGGACGAAGAGTGGCTGAGACCCCGATGATGAGGAAGATATTAAATAGGCACGAACCCACCACGTTGCCTATCGCAATGCCCGGGTTGCGCTTGAGAGCGGCCACCACTGAAGTGGCAAGCTCCGGAAGTGATGTGCCGGCAGCCACGAGTGTCAGCCCGATTACGGCATCGCTTACTCCCATGGCCCGGGCTACTGATGAAGCTCCGTCAACGAATAGCTCTCCGCCGCCGATGAGTGCCGCCAGTCCTCCGAGTATGTAGATTACCGCAAGCCACGTCTTGAGCGGCTTTGCAGGAGATTGTGAGGCCGTCTCTTCAGTCGGTGTGGACTTGGCAATGGAGAAGGTATAGCGCATGAAAATCAGGAAGAAGCCCAGGAGAATGAGCCCCTCTACGCGCGAAATCACGTTGGTAGAAGCTCCGTCAATCAATATATCGGATGAGCAGAAGAAAAGCACCAGCGAGGCTAATATCACTAGCGGAATCTCCTTGCTGAGAGTGCCCTTGCCTATACTCAGCGGCATGATGAGGGCGGTGCAGCCGAGTATCATAAGGATATTGAAGATATTTGAGCCGACAACGTTGCCCACTGCAAGCGATGCCTTTCCTGAAATAGCGGCTATTGCTGATATTGTAAGCTCGGGAGCAGACGTGCCGAAAGCTACGATGGTGAGGCCAATAACGAGGTCGGATACTTTCATCTTTCGAGCCACGGCGGAGGCTCCGTCGGTGAGGAAATTGGCGCCGCCGAGGATGAGGATAAGGCCGAGAATGAGGAAGATTATGTCTAAAATCATATTATATTGGGGTAAGTCTTACATTAATTCTACGTCAAGGCTTGATATGAGATTGCGAATCACCGGATTTTCTTCAACTACTTTTTTGAGAATCTCCTGAGGGGGTAGAGGAGCATCGGCGCGCGGAGCGTCGGATACGACGGCGGTGAGTGAGAAAGAGTCGTTGTCAAGAGCATCGCGCATGAATGTATTGAGGCGCAGGGCAGCATCTTCAAATTGCTGTTGCTGTGCGGGATTATCAACGCTGATAGTATAGCGACCATTACCTATGTCAACGGGAGGAGTGCGACGCATAGCACCGACTACTACGTGAAGATCGCCATTGTCGGTAATAAACTTTTTCCACGCGAGGCGGAGGCGGTCAAGGGTGATAGGAGTGGCTCGTTGCTCTCGGTGAGGATCGCTCTCGCTGTCAGTCTCGGGACGCGTTTCATCGGCCGAAGCGGTAATTCTGACTGTGCGGGGAGCACCCTTCGGCGCTGTGGCTGATGCGGGGCGACGCGCAGCATGTCGCACGGGCCGGTCCGGAGCTGTCGCGGCGGTGGCCTTGGGGGGCTGAGGCTGTGGAGAGTGGGCAGCCGGGCGAGGAGCGGCTTGCGGAGTAGGCTCCGGCTTTTGAGCCTCAGGTTTTGAAATAGCCATCTTTTCTTTAGTGGCGGATTCCTGCGGTTCGTTAAGACTTGACAGCCTGATTAGAGCTATCTCAGTGAGTAATTGCTTATTAGTGGCTATACGATAATTGAGGTCGCACTCCGAAAGTAGCTGAAGTGCTTTATAGTACCACTTTGGGGAGAAGAGAGAAGCCTGTTGGCCGTATCGCTCGGCAATGGAGCCGCTGACTTCAAGCAGAGGAAGTGTGCGCGGATCGGCAGCCATGAGCAGGTTGCGGAGGTGAGAGGCAAGGCCGTTGATGAAGAAGAGGGAATCAAACCCTTTGTCTCGCACTTCTTTATATAGCACCAGCGCTTCGCGGGTATCGCTGCAGTGAAAGGCATCGGCAAAGCGGAAGTAATAATCGTAGTCAAGGAGGTTGAGATTCTCAAGAGTGTGGGCGTAGGTGATTTCTCCGCCTGCTCCGGCAGCAATCTGGTCGAATATTGACAGGGCGTCGCGCAAGGCCCCGTCGGCTTTTCGGGCAATCACCTCAAGGGCTGCGTCTTCAGCCTCAATGCCGGCATCTTGAGCCACAAAGCGCAGGTGTGATACTATGTCTTCGTCAGTGATTCGGTTGAAGTCGTAGACCTGACAGCGACTGAGAATCGTGGGAATGACCTTGTTCTTCTCGGTGGTGGCGAGGATGAAGATAGCGTATGCCGGCGGCTCCTCAAGAGTCTTCAGAAAGGCATTGAAGGCCTGATTGGAGAGCATGTGCACCTCATCAATGATGAAGACGCGATAGCGCCCTACCTGTGGTGGAATATTGACCTGCTCAGTGAGATTGCGTATATGGTCAACACCGTTGTTTGAAGCGGCATCAAGTTCGGTCACGTTGAAGGAATGCCCTCTTGCGAAATCGCGGCAAGAAGCGCATTCACCGCAGGCTTCACCCTCCGGGGTGAGATTTTCGCAATTGATGGTTTTGGCAAAAATGCGGGCGCAGGTGGTCTTGCCCACACCCCTGGGTCCTGTGAAGAGATAAGCCTGCGCAAGACGCCCGGTGGAAATCGCATTCTTGAGAGTCTGGGTAAGAGAGCTTTGTCCTACTACGGAGGCAAAAGATTGAGGGCGGTATTTACGCGCCGATACTATATAATTTTCACTCATTGCTGTAATGATTCTCCTTAAGGGCGTAAAGTTAACAAAAAAAATCCGGACGTAAGAAATAAATCGAAATCTCGGTAGTTAATAATAGATAATTGTATCTGCGTGCGCGGAGACGGCAACAAAACCGGCGCTCGCGCGTTATAGTGTAAACACTTCAGACCAATCACACTAATTATGGCAAAAAGTAATGTCTACACACGCACCGGCGACCAAGGCACCACGTCGCTTACCGACGGCTCTCGCGCTCCCAAAGACTCGGTGCGTCTTGAAGCATACGGCACTCTTGACGAATTCTCCTCATTTCTCGGAGAAGTAGCCGCTTCGCGCAACACACCCGAAGAGTTGCGCGGGCAATGGAGAGTGATACAGAATAAACTCTTTAACATTGGCGGCTACCTCGCTTCTCCTCCCGATAGCGGGTTCCCCGCCGGAGTAGGGGAGAAAGACGTAGAAACCGTTGAAGGCTGGATCGACGCTCTTGACGAGCAGCTACCCAAGATTCGCGCATTCATACTCCCGGGCGGTTCGGAAGATGCTGCCCGTGCTCACGTGGCCCGTGCAGTTTGTCGGCGCACAGAGCGCAGGATTATATCACTCAACGCATTAGAGCCTGTGGAGCCGCTTGTGATAAAATATATAAATCGCCTCAGTGACTACCTCTTCATCGCTGCACGATATCTCAACTTTATCAACGGCATAGAAGAAATAATATGGGATAAAGACTCATAATAGAGTCGAAGATAAACTAATATTGCAAAAGTCGCGGCTAAATATTATCTTTGCGACACTTTTTTCAAAACACGAAACACAATAAAACTACTGACAATATGTATTGGACACTTGAACTTGCATCAAAACTTGAAGATGCTCCCTGGCCGGCAACCAAGGACGAACTTATAGACTTCGCCATGCGCAGCGGAGCGCCCCTTGAAGTAATCGAAAACCTCCAAGAGATAGAAGACGAAGGGGAGAGCTACGAATCCATTGAAGATATCTGGCCCGACTATCCCT
>CAYNNV010000184.1:0-4311 GCA_964398625.1 uncultured Sangeribacter sp.
GCTATTAACTTAAAAAATGCGGACAAGCAAACCGACCGGAATAACTAATCCAAAACATCGTAACTAATTGATAATCACCGTAGGGACGGATTCTTGCTTCGCAAGCGCTAAGGCGATGGAATCGCGTCCGCAAATGTACATGATACCACTATTGTATATCCGGCTGATTACCAGTCTGTTTGCGGACGCGATAAATCGGCGTCCCTACGGTTGCTGGTAATTCAGGTTTGGAGTACCCCCAGGCTGAAATGCTAAGTTAATAGTATTGAGGCGCGCCTCTCCCCAGCTAATCCCCCCCCCTAACATCTAATGTCTAAAACTTAACACCTATAAATATAAAAACATTCAAGGGATGTAATTTTACCCATGTATACATATAAAAATTAGCAAAGATGCTTGTTTCTTCGGGTATAATTCAGTAGCTTTGCGGAAAAATTATTGAAATATGGAAATTATCATTCGCCCAACATATCTTTCTCATATTATTTCCCACCTTAATAAGGGAATGATGATAATACTTGTGGGACAACGCAGGGTTGGAAAAAGCTTCATGTTGCGTCAGGTTCAGAATTGGCTCGGAGATAATCGCCCCGGATCAACCGTGGTGTACATCAATAAAGAGCATCGCAGTTTCAGTCATATCACCAATGCAACTGAACTTTATGATTTTGTTTCTCCAAAATTCGAGGAAGGTGGAGATAATTATCTCTTGATTGATGAAGTTCAGGATATTGAAGAATATGAGGATGCTCTGCGCAGTCTGAACGCTGAGGATAGGTGCCAGATAATCGCTACGGGTAGTAATGCGTATATTTTCTCGTCAGAATTGAGCACAAGGCTTGCAGGACGTTATATAGAAATCCCCATTTATAGTCTCAGTTATCGTGAGTTTCTCGAATTTCATGGGGCGGTTGACTCAGATGAGTCCTTAGGCGATTATCTTAGAGTAGGAGGGTTGCCAGGACTTCGCATGTATGATATAAAGGATGAGATTCATGTCAGAGACTATCTGCAGGGTGTGTACAACACGATAATGATGAGAGATATTGTGTCAAGGGAGAAAATCAGGAATGTGCCGTTTATTGAAAATCTCTCTAAGTTTATTGCGGATAATGATGGTAAGCTGATCTCAACGAATAGTATTGTCAAGTTCATGAAGTCACAAGGAGAGAATATTTCCGAAACGGTGACCTCCAACTACTTAAATTATCTCTGCAAAGCTCTTCTGATAAATTCGGTGATGAGGTATGACATTCACGGAAAGAAGCTTTTTGAGCAGATATACAAATATTATTTCGCTGATCACGGCCTCCGCAATTATATTTGTGGATTCAATCTGAGAGGTAGCATCGAAAAAGTGATGGAGAATGTAGTATATCTACACTTGTTGACTATGGGCTACAAAGTAAGTGTCGGCATCCTGCGCGCCGGTGAGGTTGATTTCGTGGCAACAAAAGGAGGAAAAACTATCTATGTGCAGGTGACATATCTTCTGGCATCGGAAGAAACGATTAAGCGGGAGTTCGGCAATCTTGCCGGTATCAAAGATAATTATCCAAAATATGTTGTTTCCATGGATCCCGTCAGCGGTGAGTTACCGGAGTATCCCGGAATCAACCATCTTCATCTAAGAGATTTTCTCAAAGCAGAACTTTAGTATAAGTCAGAAGTCAGAGTGAGGAGTGATGAGGTAAGCTACTTCATCACTCGTCACTATGACCTATGACTTATCGTATCTCTGACTTCTGACTTCTTATAGGTCGGCGGTGTTTTTATCCTTGAGGTTGATCAGGGGGCGGATAAGATACTCGATGTCGCAGGTGTCGCGGATAAGGCTCATGACCAAAGCTGTATCTTTGTAGGCGTCAGGTGCTTCGTCGATTGTGCCCTCTCCGACGGATGTGGAGATAACACCTTTCATCTGGTTGCGAAATTCATCTACCGACAGGTTTTGTTTCGCGGCGGCTCTGCTCATTACCCGTCCTGCACCATGTGGTGCTGAGCAGTTCCAATCAGCATTGCTTTTGCCTCGGCAGATTGCCAAGCCATCGCGCATGTTGAAGGGGATGACAAGCCGCTCTCCTGAATAGCTGCGCACTGCGCCCTTGCGGATAATGTGGTCGGTAAAGTCGACATAGTTGTGGATCGACCGTACCATATCAGTCACTTTTGCATCAGGATCCTGCCTGCGCAATGCTTCCAAGACAAGGCGACTGATAACCTCATGGTTATAGAGGGCGTATGCGAGACCTACGGCCATATCGGTGAGATAGTCGCTCATCTGCTCGTCATGGAGATAACCATCGGGAGCGGTGGCCCTATGTGAATCTGTGAACTCACGGATCGCTGCTTCAATTTCTGTCGTGCGTCCTGAGGCCTTATAGTCATTGATAAGCGACTGCAGGTCGTGACGGAATTTAAGTGTGGAGGTGACATCGCTTGCTTTGGAAGAGTGATATTTCGCGATTTTCAACCCTAAGTTACGGCTACCGCAGTGGATGGTGTAGACCAACGTGCCTTTTGACGGATGGATACCGACTTCGATAAAGTGGTTGCCTCCGCCCACTGTGCCAAGTGAGTTCCAGATCATTGATTCATCTTGTCCCACACGGCGACAGAACGCCGACACAAATTTTTCATCGATCTGTAGCGTCTGAATCATCTCGGGCCATGAGCTGTGCCATTCGTCGATCTTTGTCTGCAAGAAGCGATAGAAATCCTCTTTGTCAAGCTGCGGAGTGGAGTGAGCCTCCATTCCAAATTTTACGAGTGAACGGATGTCGCTTTCAAACCGTACCGGGTCGATAGCCTCAGCAAGGGTTTCGGTAAACCAGGAGTCGATAGTGCAACCGATATCCACGCCTACGTGGCTGGGGTTGATGAAATCAGTTACCGGTGAAGTGAATCCAATCACAATACCTTTTCCGGCGTGAGTGTCAGGCATGATGCGGATTTTAGCGCCAGTGAAAGCCGGGGAGTCAAGAATGTCCTGGATCAGGCCAAGTGCCGTCACTTCGATTGCGTCGATAAATACGCGGCAGTCAGTGCAGTATTTCCCTTGTAATTCTTTCATATTCTCTAAATGATTATGGTGATTATTATTTACAGCGCAAAATTAGAGCACAAGATTGCCGTCTATTGTCACACTTTACTTTTGCTCATAAATTTTATTTGCCAACGACATGTGTTTCGCGATTCTTGACCGTAGGAATTCCGGACCGACCACCTCTAAATGACATCCGAAACCGAGCAGCAACCGTTCAAGTTCGAGATTATGAATCACATTCAAGCTGAACAATACGCTGCCATCGTCATATTGTTCGATGACCTGCTGACTACTATGAATGGGTTTCGTTATTATATAAGGTGCCGTTTCTTTGTCCACCTTTATATTTATCTGAAGAAATCGGTCGGCAATGCTCCGTGTTACACCCACCATCTCCTCAAAGTAAGTTTCCGGTTCGAAATAAGTGTTTTCAACGTAAGTGCTCAACTTATCTTCTTTCACTTCAATTATACGGTCGAGTGCCAATGTCCGCAATCCGTGTGTAAATTGGGAATATCCGAAGAGAAACCACCTGTTGTTGAACTCCTTTAAGATATAAGGAGAGATATGTTGCACCGTCTCGCTCTTGGCGGTAAAAGAGCGGTATCTAATCTTCAGCGGGGCTTTCTTGATGATATATTCATAGAGCACGCCAAGGAAATTCAATCCTTTGAGCCTGGTGTTCGTTTCTAAAAAGACTACACGATTGTGGCTCTGATGACTTTGCACTGTATCTTGCATACGGGTGAGGATATCTTCCTGACCCGACATCCCCTTGAAGGAGCTGTAATGTCTCAGAATATCGAGAGCTGAGGAAAGCTCATTGAGATCTTCCTTGGAAAGCGGCAGCTTGGTGATACTGAAGTCGGGATCTTCATAGGTGTAATATTTTTTATCCTTGACAATGATGGGAGCATTATAGCCTAATTTCTCGCTTCTCATTAGCTGTAGGTCGCGCCGGATGGTGCGCGTCGAAATTTCCGAGATACCTTCATATTCATAAAGAGCATCTTCGCAAGCTTCTACAAGGTCATCTATAGTCCATAGACGGTTGCGACGGCGCAGACACGCGTCAATGGTGTGGATTCTCATGAGTTGATTCCTGTTTTTGGGCATAATCCGGAGGTGTTGGAGAAATTATTTTGCGAAATTAATGATTTTTTTTGAAGTGGGACGATACGTGTCACACAGGGGCCGTAATTTTGCATCGTCAAACAGAAACAACGACATAAGAACCTAAAAAGCAGGTGCTGAAGAAAGGAAAT
>CAYNNV010000185.1:0-4297 GCA_964398625.1 uncultured Sangeribacter sp.
GAAAGAAGGGAAAAATATGATGACTGAAAATGGTCGCTTAAGTGACACTGCAAAAAAAGCCATTGTAGGAATATTGGAAAATGCAGATTCCATTACTGCAATGGGGAACCGTGTTCCTACAAGTTATTTCAGATTAGTTCCACACCAAGAAGCTCCTACCTCTATCTGCTGGGGAGACAGAAACCGATCTGTGCTTGTACGTGTACCTTTAGGTTGGACCGGAGAAAACGATATGTGTACTAAGGTGAATCCATTGGAAGAGGAAACCACATCGGCTTCCGACCAGCGACAAACGGTAGAACTACGCAGTGCAGACTGTTCTGCTAATATCTATCAGCTTCTTGCAGCTATGATTGTGGCTGCAAGAGAGGGGTTCCTTTTGGAGAATGCCCTTAAAAGAGCTGATGAGCTATACGTGAACGTTAATATCCACAATGAGTCAAACAAGCAGCAACTCGATGCGCTTAAAAGTCTTCCTGACAGTTGCGTAAAATCTGCTGAAACGCTTCTTGCCAATCGCGCGGTGTTTGAAAAAGAGGGAGTATTCAATCCCGCGATGATTGATGCCATCGCTTCATCCCTGAAATCATATCACGACCGCTCGCTTAGAAAGGATCTGGAAGGTGATAGAAAAGGCATGTTAGAACTCGTGAAGAAGTATTGGAACTGTTGAGTCCAACTGTTGAATTCAACATGTGAAACGCTCCTCGGGTTGCCCAAGGAGCGTTTCTTATGTTGAAGATTATTTATCAAAATGAACATCCAACTGAGGGAATGGGAAGGAGAAACCTTTCTCCGGAAGTTCCTTAAAGAATCTCTCGTTCATTTCAAAATAAAGAGGCCAATAATTTGATGAGTGAGTCCAAGCTCTGACCGTGAGATTAATGGAAGAATCTGCCATCTCTTTTAGTCCCACAAATGGTTTTCGTTCCACCTTTTGAGGGATATAAGCATTCATTTCTATGTTTTCCGACAATTTATTCTTCAATTCTCTTCTTCTCTTCTTGAAACCCGGAATAAGATGCTGATACCATTTCATCTTATTTGAAGAGAGATCAACAACCTCAGAAAGTTGTCCTGCCTTTTCTTGTTCTCTTTTAGCAAGTGCTAATTCCTCACGATGAGCCATATCATCTTCAATGTATTCCTTGACTACCCTGTCATCAGAATCAAGCATCTCAAGAATAGTAGTCTTTGCCGCAGAAAAATCCGTATCATAAGAAAGTCCAATCTCCCAATCCACCCTTCTGTAACTTTCCAAGGAGAAATTATTAATAGATGAAGTGGATAAGCCTCCATTGGGTATAATTATAGCCTTATTGTCAACAGTATTAATTACAGTGTGGAAAAGCTGAATGGATTTCACAGTTCCGGCATACCCTTGAGCTTCAATATAGTCTCCGACTTTGTATGGTTTCAATAATAAAATTAATACTCCCCCTGCAAAATTCTGTAGTGTTCCGCTTAATGCCATACCAATAGCGACACCCGCGGAAGCAAATAAAGCAAGGAAGCTGCTGGTCTCAATTCCTAATATTCCTATTATAGTGACAATCAAAATAAAATATAGCACCATCTTAACAAGAGACAATACAAAAGTTGTCAAAGATGGATCCATATTTCTTGAAGTCATAACCCGCAATGTGGTTTTGTATATCTTGCGGATAATAAATCTTCCAAGATAGAATATGAAAATTGCAATCAAAAGCTTAAACGAGAAATCAACCAATGTATTGGCGATTTTCGTTAATGCATCATCAACTGACAATCCCTTTAGTTCGCTCCATTCTATTGACTTTGAAGCAATGCTATCAGGGAGTTCCACTATTGGAAGGTCATTCTGAAACATATCATCTAAGGAATATGGAAATACTACCTGAGAAATATATTTACCTTGAGGCGTAAGTATCCTTATACCACATTAACTCTCGGTAATAATTCTCTTTATCACTATTACTATTCTTAAAGAAGTGGGTGCTAATTCCAGAATAATTCTCTTTCACTATCTCTTTATAATCAAAACCTCTTTCAGAAGCATCGGTATAGATTACCAAATCCTCAAAGGCCTTATTCAAGGCAGGTATAAGGTCTTCAGCATCATTGGCTTGGGCATACTCTCTGGCAAACTGACCTAAATCATAATAGGGATTGCCGGACGAACGGGAATAATTCTGTAGGCCATATTCTTTAGGAGTGTTTGAACCGGACTGATATATTGCGCGGCATGCAGAGGCTAAAGCATCCAATTTTAACATATCCATAACTGTAACTGTCACTGTAGTCCTATTCAGAACATAATAGTCGAACAGGGCCTTAGCAGCACTTTTCAAGTCATAGCTGTCATCAAAAATATAAGGAAGCACAATATCATATGGAAGCCCTTTGGCATGTATTTCTGTGGGGTAAGCCACCATCCATCTGCATTTATTCCGAAGCTCATATACTGTTTCAATATTACTCATGTAGCAACAATCAAACCAGATAGTATCGAATACACCGTCAGGCAATGCATCTCTCAGCTCATCAATATCAGTCCAATCCACGTTGTTATCGCCTCCAAACGATTCAACGGGAGGGGTTGAAATCTCAGAGTCAGAAAAAGAAACGCTCCCTTCTGTTAAAGAACGAGTCTCATGGGAGTTGAAGAAAGGAGTCCAAGCCATTCCATGTCCCCAGAAAAACAGATTGCGTTTTTTCCCCTCAAAAGTTAATGAATAATCCACCACCTCTTTTATTCTTTTAGGATCAGTGGACAGAGTAGAACGAGAATACTCCTTTAAAAGGGTAAACTCCGGATGTGGACCCGAAACGGCCTTGAAGAGCCCGGCGACCTCTACATTCTGACGAGTATCTTCCTCCTTAGTAAATGTTTGGAACAACAATATTACATATTTATCTTTTGGGAGTTTGGACAGCGCAGTGAGCATCTGGTCCTTATTGACAGGTAAGGCAGAAGATAAGGAGCTTTTATTCACTGCATATATTAAGGTGACTTGGTCAGGGACAGTGGCAACCGGTGAAGGTGTTTCTGAGTTATCACATCCGCTCACCAATACCATTAATATTGCCAATAAATAAAGAAAACGGTTCATAAATTTAGGTAAATTTTAAGGTAATTATTTATAATGTGTTTTGCGATGCAAATTTAATAATAATATTTCACTTTCACTATAAATAGATTAATATTTAACGTATCTTTCTAAATTTTATTGCAAACAGGTAATTTGATTGTATAAATAATTAAGTTAAACTTAATTTATATTGTATAAAACCATTTTCAAAACAACAAAAATTAACATTTGATTGTTACAAATTATATCCCTCTTCCTCATTTCCATATAAATCCCTTATTAAATAATGAAAAAATCATTAATCTGGCTCCTAACAATAGTAATGGCCATCGCCTTCGGAGCATTGCTATATTTTCAAATCATGTATCTTGAGAACATGGTGAAGATGAGAGAGGAACAATTCTCCGAGGGGGTAATGCGTTCTCTTAATTCAACTTCTGAATTTATGGAAAAACAAGAGACTCTCCATTTCCTTGAGGAAGACGTAAACATAATAGAATCAAGTTTATATTCCGATTATGGTAATTCTAATCTAAATCAGACTAATAATCTGGAATATTCTGTGCAAAATGGAGATGGAAGCGTGACACAATACACTTTATCTTCCTCTAAGGTAGATGCGACAGGACGAAAGTTGGCTAATATGTCCTTTTCGGGGAATCAAGGGATAAGTCAAAGATATCGCAACATGCAGGAGGTGATAAGAAGTCAATATCTTTATCAAAAAGGTCTCATAACTGAAGTTATCTTATCAATATTACGCGATTCCGGCACAAGACCTGTAATGGAACGTGCTGATTCAACAATGATTAAAAATTGTCTGCGCACTGAATTGGCTAATAATGGTTTGAACGTCCCCTTTGTATTCGGAGTTTTCAATTCTCGTAACGATCTTCTTTATTCTACAGATGGGTTTGAAATGCAAGATGAAGACCACGATGATTATAGCATACGATTATTTTCAAACACAGATGTGAATTATCGTTTGTGTGTACAGTTTCCCACAAAAAGTAATTATATTTTCTCTTCTGTTAGGTTCATTATCCCTACACTCGCTTTTACAGTTATTCTCCTAATAATTTTCTTATATACCGTCATATTGATATTCCGTCAGAAAAAATTGACTGAAATGAAAACTGACTTTATCAATAACATGACCCATGAACTTAAAACTCCCATCTCCACAATTTCTCTTGCCGGCCAAATGCTTAGCGATCCATCCATCA
>CAYNNV010000186.1:0-4261 GCA_964398625.1 uncultured Sangeribacter sp.
TTCAGAGGAACAATCCGATCAAACGATTGATAAGAATATGGCAGGTCTGATAGACGGTTTTAAAAAACAGTTAGCAGAAAAGGACCGTCAGATTGCAGCCTTAAAGGAAGAGCTTAATCAAAAGAATGCTGACATTAACCAAATGTCACATAAAATCGGATTGCAGTCACAAGCCATAGCTGAGCTTGACCGTCGAAACGCTGCACAGAATGAGGCTTTGAAGCGTCAGGATGCAATGTTGAATCATTGTTATATGGTCAAAGGATCTAAGAAGGAACTTGAGCAGAAGGGAATAATAAAGAAAGGCAAACTCCAGCCCCAAGCATCTCTTGATCGGTCCAAGTTTATGAAGGTTGATATACGAACGTTTACGGAGATTCAATTCAATGCAAAACGGCCCCGTATTCTCACGGCTATGCCTCAGAGCTCATATACCATTACTACTGATGGCTCGAATTCATACACTCTTCACATTACCAATCCGACTGATTTTTGGAAAATGAGTAATTATCTTGTAATCCAGACGGACTAATATTCTTTCTTTATGAAATTCTTTATGTTTGATTATATCAAAGTAGCATTACTTATAGGCTTTATGCTTATGAGGTCGGTCGTTTATGCACATGATAATGATTCGGAGCATAATACAAATATTGAGGATAAGATTGTTGAGGATGCTTATCTTGATCTTCTTCTTCAGCAGATGATGAGGGAGTATTTGGAAAGCGAAGGCGCTACCTTTGAATCACATATAGTGGAAAGAGGAGAGACATGGGAGTCTCTGGCTCGTTTAGTTGGCATTGATGAACTTGACCTAAAGTCTTTAAATATAGATAACCGGGATCTATATGCCGGTTGTGAGATAACACTTGTAAGCTTTCCAAAATGGAGTCTTAACCATGAACGTAAGATATTAGCTATGTTTCCGGGAACTGTATCGGAGGCTGAACGTCACATGAAGGACAAGAACTGGAAGAAAGCTATAAAGGCATATACCAATATTATAGAGTGCAGTGAATGTCTTACAGCTCACTATATGAGAGGCTTGGCTCTTTATAACAATGGCAAATTTAAGGAGGCTTCAAAAGATTTCTCATGGGTCGCTCAGAATGATAAGTTCAATCTATATGATGATGCTTACGATCTTTCACGTGAGGCGAGTAACGCATGGGAACAAAAGAAAGCTGAACGAGCTGAGTTTTGGGGTAATTTGGCAGGCGCTGTGCTCCAGACTGGTTTACAGGTTGCTTCCAATGTAATTGCAGCCAAACAGATGGAATCCAACGCTTCTACTTATTCCCGCGTAACCTCCCCCTCCCCAGGTATGACCGGAAGCTTAGCTGCCCAAATGGAACAACCGGGATATTTCCAGAATGTCTATAACGATATTATGAATCTCTCAATTCAGCAAGTTAATGATCAACTGCAGAATGAGTATATGGCTATAAGGGAAAACTATCTTAGGATGGGAAAGGATTTATCATGGAATGAATTTATGTCAATTAAGGGTCAAGCCTACGCCATGATGAAGGCTGAAGAATCAGGACAACCAATTGCAGATAATACTGTTTCCCAAACAAAAAATTATGGTGCTGGTTCTTATGGATCTTATGGTGATAAAGACTGTTATCTATGCCGAGGAACTGGAACATGTCAGACCTGCAACGGTACGGGTATAGGACGT
Organism: uncultured Sangeribacter sp.; assembly: GCA_964398625.1. Taxonomy (GTDB): domain Bacteria; phylum Bacteroidota; class Bacteroidia; order Bacteroidales; family Muribaculaceae; genus Lepagella. Next base: position 1,685 of record CAYNNV010000186.1, read on the forward strand.
GATGACATGTTTGGTACAGGTAAGCATTATGAATGTCCAAATTGCTATTTGGAAAATGGCAAGCGGACAGGAAAATGCTCGGCATGTGGGGGGAAGGGTACCACTTATGGAAAACTATAATCAACAATAACATAATAATCATGAAGAAAGTATTACTCTTTTTCGTTGGGATGCTAATGTCTATCTCTACTGCCTATGCAGCCGATCAGATTGAGCACGTGGTCGAACGCGGTGAGACTCTCGAGAGCATCGCTAAGACATATCAAGTAACCGTTGAATCTCTCCTTGAGGCTAATCCAATGGCCAAAGACATGTTCTATACCGGTATGATCCTTGTCATACCCGAGTCAGCCAATATGTCACAGGTAAAACAGAATGAAAGTAATTCCATCAATGTCTCAACTGTTCAAACATCAACTCAATCTGAATCTTCTACTATGACACACGTCAAATATGACAGTGAAGAAGATGATGACAATCCGGGCGTATCCTTTGTATCTATGGTTGAATTTGGGTTTCTCCCTAAAGTAGATGGTGCAGGTGGTAGTAGTTTTTCATACGCTATTACTTTGGGTGCGAACTATTATTTCATGCATCACATGTCGGGTCTGTTTGCAGGAGCAAGGATCGGTTACCAAAACGCCTATCGAAACATACATATGAAATTAGATAGAGGTTCTTATGAGGATTTGACCTCTGATGCACATTTTATATCTGTTCCCATAAATGCAGGTTATACTTTTGCTACACAGAACCGTATGCTGGCTATTTCTCCTTACGTTGGACTGGATGTGAATTTCTGTGTGGCCGCGAAGAGTAAGTATAAACAACGTTTATATGGATCTTCTGACGAGTTAGAGATAAAACTAAAAAAGAAAGTGGGTATTGATGGTCGCGTTGGCGCAGAATTAAGGATTTATGGTTTCAATATTGGTGTTTCTTATGTCTTCCCATTGAATGATAATCAAAAAATGTATTTCGGTGACGACTCATATGCAGCAATAAACGTTGGATATGGATTCTAATACTATAAATCTTCAGTGTTGAAATATTGAATGTTTTAGCAATTACAAATATAAATTATTCATTATCTAAGAAATTAATTGAATTTGTAGAGGATTAAGGAGTATGCCTCTCCAAATTTTATAATAATATACTCCCTTCTGAGAAATATGAAAAAACTTTTTCATTTCATGGCGTTGCTGCTGATGCTCATCGCTATCCCAGCCTTCGTTACCTCTTGCGGTGACGATAACGATGAACCGGACGACACTTCCTATTATGACTTTTCCATTGTTTGGGATGTCGTAGATAGAGGTGCTTATACTACCGCAGATGCAAAGGCTGTGGCTGCGTCTCTGACGTATGATTGTGAGGATCTATTCGAAGCATGTACGACAGCCTATGCACTTAACCAATTCAATGATTTCTGTCAGCAGCTGCGCTATGTATTTGGCACAGATTACAAGGAGATTACTCTCCGTGCCAACCTTGTGAGCAATGAAGGAAACGTGACAATTTCTTCCAAGACTTTCTACATCAAGCCATCTGGTACCACTCTTGGCGCACCCGCTAAATATGGTAAACCGGCTATTAACGATGTCATCATTGAATAATCCCTTAGACTATTTGTTATTAAAGGCATTAGTGTCCTGTTTTTACGGGACACTAATGTCAAAATATCAAAGTGTTGAGGAAGGATTGTATAATTAATCACAAATAAATTTGTATATTTTGATAATATCAAAAGATATCAATCAATATTGTTCTAAAATATTTTTAATAAATAAGGAATGATAAAATATTACCTTTGCTTGTGTATAGCTATTTTAATGGGAAGTACGTTCTGCAAGGCTTCTAACGATAAAAACAATTTGGTTGTAACCTCTAAAAGTTTAGCTTCAAAAGAATTTGATCTTAATAAGATTAAAGAACTTGCCTTTATAAACAACAATATGTTGGTCTTTATGACCGATGGATTGTATGAGTCCTTAAATATCAAGGATATTCAGAAAATCACCTTTGATGTTGTAATCAACGGTAGTTTAGAAAAGGTAGAAGATTGTGTTGGTGCAGACCTTTCTATTTCAGTTTATAACAAAATTCTGACTCTTACTGAATTAAACGGTAATGAAATTGAAGTAATGTTATATGGTATGAATGGAGAACCAATAATGAATACAAAAGGTAAAGGAACTATTCAAATAGATTTTAATACCTTAAGTCCCGGTATTTATATTATTAGAGCAAATGATAAATCAATAAAATATATAAATTAATATGCAACATTTAAAAATAATTATATTTGCTGCTTTAGTACTTCTGACATTTGATACAAGTGCCCAGAATTCACCGGAAAATCTTATAATACATTTAAAAAATGGTGAAGTGTCCAAATGTCCTATCTCTGCAATTGAAAGTATTATTTTTGATAATGATGGTGAGAACCCTGATACTCCCGTTACAACAAGTTGGGTAATGACAGGTTCAGCGGAACCACGTGCTTTCAGTGCTACTATAACAGGCATATACAGTGGGAATAAAATGCCAACAACTATAGGTTGTCAATATAGCTAT
>CAYNNV010000187.1:0-4259 GCA_964398625.1 uncultured Sangeribacter sp.
TGTTATCTCGTTGCGCACCAAAGAATAAATTTTATTATTGTCCTTTGTTACACACGCTATCGAAAAATCAAGACTCGTATCTTTTGGATTGAAAACTTTCACTGAATCGCTACAAGCTCGTGCTTCCGTTATCATCCCGAGGTTGAGATACGCGCGCCCCATATTGTAGAAGTCTACATCCCTGAATTCCCATCCCATTTCTCGAAGATTCCGGAACAAGTTCAGAGCTTCTTGATTTTTATTATCATTTAGCAAGGCTACCGCCAGATTGTTTACAGAGGCCTGGTATAGAGCAGGGTTGTGCTTTACAAATTCACATCCAAGGATTGAATCGGTAAGATCGATTGCGGACTCATAATCAGATACATTATTATACCCTCGAGCAATATTGAGCAGCCCCCAATAATAAAATATTGAATCCGGGTCAGCGCGGAATGTCTGGGCTGATCTCCGGTAATACGTAAGTGCGCTCCCATTATCATCCATCTTGTCGAATGCATCCCCGATATTACGCTGGGCCAAGCCTTTAACATGAATATCGCCAATGTCGTCAGATATATCTTCTGCCATAAGCAGGTCGACTATCGCATCGATGTATCTGCTTTCACCAATTTTTCGATAACCATTCAGGAAATATGCGCGCGAGAGATAGGAATTTGGTTTAGCTTTAGAAAGTATCGAGATAGTATGGCTGAAAACTGAATCGTCAGGTAAAGGCTGTCTCGTTTTATAATGAGCCTCGGCTTTCACCACAGCTACCTTTGCGCCAAATAACTCATCGTCGAGGGCGCGCGCGGAGATATTATTCAATAGGAAAAGAGCAGAGTCGGGATTGCTTCCAATAAGGTGCTCTGCATTATTAAGTCGATTGCGATCATCGCTCGTCGGTCTGCATGCAGCTGCAAAAATAGCAAGGAGCCCGATGCATAAAATTCGTAATGTTTTCATAACGCAAAATTATACCAAAATCCCCTTTCGTGCAAATTATCTTCGTCTCCACAGGGGAGCCGGTAAAGCTTATCGTGGACAGCTCCGGGGCAGTTTGAGATTGCCCTTGCCTAAAGTGTTGAATTGCAACGTTTTAGGTGGCGTTGAGATTTTGCATTTGTAACTCATTGCAGATCAATCACTTAGTGCGGCGAGAATAATTCTTTTCCATTGGCGCTTATATGATTGATATTCAGGGCTTTAAAACTGACTTGGCGAGAATTTTGCCCATTTCAAAATTTCGTTACACTATGATTTGTCCGTAACTTTGCAGTACTGAAACCAACTAAATTATCTCAGTATGAAACATCTTTTCTGCATTATCGCATTATTACTGGTGAGCTCAGTTTTCCATCTGGGCTATGCCGACGAGCCTAATCCTGCCCCCGATCCCGAACCTGAGACACCCGAGTACCGCCTCCCGAAGAAGAAAATCCCTACCTTCCCCGGGATTGCGTTGAAACCTTCAAGCAGCTATATCGGGCTGAAATACGATCGAGTTGAATGTGCACTTCTGTTCACCCTCCCTGCCGATGTCGAGTACATCGACGTTGAAGCCGAGAACCTCGACTCCCATATTATATATGCGGGCAGCGTTTGGGCCGAAAACCCCGTCTGGGACCAAGCCCTCCCCGCCGGCGAGTACATCATCACCTGCACCGCCGACAACGGCGACATCTACGAGGGGTACATCGTGATTTAAACATTACATACCACTAACATTTTATCAACCAATTAATCTTTCATTACAATGAAGAAAATCTTTATTCTAACATTTGCGCTCGCGGGCTTGCTGTCGAGTTGCTCGTCAGACGACGGGCCGACTCTGCCCATAGCAAATGAAGAGGAGTATTCAGTGCTCCGTACTGAGAAAGAGCTCATTGCTATAGCCGAAGAGGCTCCAGGGCTTTTCGACGATGTGCAATCACGAGCCACTCGCAAAGCGGCCTCACAGCCAATCCTTGTCAATACTCCCGGTTCACGCAGTGAGGATGGGACAGATGTGTACGCAATCAATTTCGAGGACGGCCAAGGCTTTGTTCTGGTCACCGACAATCGTGCGATTCCTGGGCTTTTAGCTTATGTGCCTGATGGCAGCTTTTCTGATGAGTTACTCAATACAGTATCTCCTTTAGGGTTCGAACTCCGTCCAGGGATTACTCCAATTGACAGCATTACTATTGGGCTTAATCCGGATCCTACACCGAACCCTAATCCGAACCCTGATCCGAACCCCAACCCAGACCCGGACCCGGGAACGAATCCTCTCAAGCGACGTGTCACCAAATCCCAAAGAACCATTACCACACTTGAAAATGTTCCACGTAAAGTAACTGTAACATGGGGACAAGGTTATCCATGCAATATGTTCGCAGTAAACTTTTCTGCAGGATGCGGCCCCGTGGCGGCTGCTCAGGCAATGTCGTACTACAGGCCGGCAGGTATTAATCTCACCTATCTTTACCATGATGTTGAGTCGGTAACGTTTAACTGGGATGAAATGAAGAAACATACAGGCGATCACGACAGCTATTTCTATTCATGCAAAGCTGACGTAGATGCCCATAGACAATTGGGCTACTTGTGTGAGGAAATCGGCTCCCGAGCACATGCAAGTCACGAGATTGATGGGACCGGTACCAATGCACCGAATCTTTCGAATGCTCTGAAATCCTTATTTTCCAGCACGTGTATTATATCCGACCCCATCGAGTATACAACTGAGAATAATTTAAAGTCCACCATTCAGTCTGGCATGTTAATAATGTGTGCAACCGACCCAAATATTTCCAAAGAGAATCCTGATAAAAAGGATGCACATATGTATCTTATTGATGGCTATAAAAGACTGAACATTAAGGATACTACTTGGTGGAGATATGAAGATGAATCTGTTTGGCATGTCTTGTTTGAGAATGAGAAGACTGAAAACTATTACCATGTAAACTGGGGCTTCTCCGGTGAAGGCAACGGGTATTTTTCAATCTATCTTCTTAGACCTTCTCAACCCTACGAGCTTGACGATAAGGACAAGCCTTCCGATATTGACCGTAACTACATCAAAGACAAGGTTTATATTTCAATTCGCAAAAGATAAATCCTAAAAACATAGCAGACAAAAGAAATTCCTGCTATCTTTGCGCAAAACTTCTTTTTTATGTGGAACCGATTTAAATCTCTTTTTTTATTTCCCCTCCTACTTGTAACTGTGGCATGCTCCAACAGCGATGAGCCGAGTGAGGTACCGTCAGGTAGTACCCCGGCCACTGAGGGTTTAGTTCGTTTGCAAAACTTTCAGATCTCTATCAACCAGTCCACAGCGAATTACTTAGTAGTCTGCTGACTGGAAAGGAATCCATGACTTTCGAACGGCATGGCTGGGAGGATTTCAAACGTTACGACGAAGAACTTAGATATACATATTTTGATATGACCGGTTGGTATGGTTTTTTTAGTACTATGCCGACAGAGATAATATTCTCGGACGGACATGCCTGGGCTCCCTATTCTACCTTCTCACCGGCATTCGGACCGACCAAATTTGGGATGGCTTGGGATGCGTACAGGAAAGCCTCGGGAGTGGTCATCTCCCTATATGTCGGCCATGATTTCGCATACGACGAGTCATCGCGTAAGATAACTTTTCTCGGTAAGGAGCTTGAAATGTTGCTTTTTAACCGCAACAACTTCGTGCTTGCCGAGAATGGACCTTGTTCGCAATCCTGCCCGGAAGAGGGGCGTATAAAAGAGGGTGATATGTACCAAATCACTAATTACACTAGGGTTGCCGATGATGCCATGTTAGAACCCGGAGCCATTGGCTTTGCAAGCAACGATGAGGCTGCGGGTTTTATAATTGAAAAATGTAGCTCATATTTTGGTGACGTAATCGACTTAAATAAGGTCTATGCCCCTAATGTTTTCTTTGATAACCCCTATATTTATATCAAAGATCTCGAAGCTTTACGAGCATCCGGAGAGCACAAAGGAGCATATTAATACAAGCACCTCTCCTCATAACCGCGAGAGATTCAGGAGGTGGGGGAGGGTATCATCACAGCGCGCAGGCGCCGGAGCGGCAGAATTCCTGCCCCCGGCGCCCTTTTTTCTGACAAGAGCACTATAGTTTCTCTGGGCCTTGGGTGAAGATTTTTTACGACCAGAGAACTATAGGACTAAAGAAAGAACTATAGTTTCTCTAGTTCTCTTGTCAAGATTTTTTTTCGACTAGAGAACTATAGAACTATAATATTATCAGAACTATAGTTTCT
>CAYNNV010000188.1:0-4243 GCA_964398625.1 uncultured Sangeribacter sp.
GACAACGACTATACCCGCGTCCACGACCAGCTCACAGCCGCCCGCGACGCCGGGGCACTCACCCCCGCAGGTCTGCGTCTGCTCGCCAAGCTCGATTCCCTGATGCTGGAGACTGCCGGACGCGGAGGCGACCTCTCCCCCCTCGGCACCCGTCAGCACAAAGAGATAGCCGTCCGCATGGCGAAACAATACCCCGAAATTTTCAGCGCCAAAAACGCAGCGCTCACCGCCCGCTCCACTCTCGTGCCCCGCTGCATACTCTCTATGGCGGCCTTCTGCGAAAGTCTCAAAGAACAGAACCCCACGTTGCAAATCGACCGCGAAAGCTCCAACCGCTACATGCCCTACCTGTGCTATCACTTCCCCGAACACGGCAAATTTACTGTCGACGGCAAATGGAAAGAGCAGTACCGCAAGTTCAAAGCAGCCCACACTGCGTCTGACCGCATTACATCGGCCATCTTCTCCGACCCGGACTATGTGGATGTCAACATCAACCCCGACGATTTCATGTGGAGCATCTACTGGCTGGCCTCCGACGCACAGAACACTGAAGGGAAAATTGATTTCTACGAATTCCTGACCCCCGACGAGCTTTTCGACCTCTGGCAAAGCTTCAACTACGTGTTCTACGTCAACGACGGAGCCTTCGCCGGCAACGGCACCATGATGACCGACAACGCACATCCCCTGATAGCCAACATCATCGAGTCAGCCGACGCAGCCCTCGCCTCCGGCAAACCGACTGCCGATCTGCGCTTCGGCCACGACGGCAACCTTATTCCTCTGGCGGCCGCCCTGCATCTTACCGATTGCGACCTCGTCACCGGCAACCCCGAAGAATTCTACACCAAATTCTCCGATTGGAAAGTTGCACCGATGGCCGGTAACCTCCAGATGGTCTTCTACCGCAACAAAAAGAACCCCGACGACATACTCGTAAAATTCCTCCTGAACGAACACGAAACCGGCCTCCCCGTCTCCACCGACACCTACCCCTACTACCCCTGGTCCGCCGTCCGCACCTTCCTCCTCTCCCAACTCTCCAACTAATACCCCGTTCAGAATATGAAAACGTAAAAGAATCGACATACAAAAATGCCGATTCTTTTTTGTAGTATTCAATAGTTGCTTACAAAAAACTTCTGAACTTAGAGTTTTATGGTTCTATAATGATCTCTATATTTCTGCAAATATGTTGGTTCATCCGGATTCAGACATTCGGCATAGTTTACTCTTACGGCGGCTCCATCCTTGACAAATTCAGCTCCGGAACATTCCCGTGCGATAGCCTTCCATGTGCCTGTCTGACAGTTGTATTGCCAAACATACGTGCCCTCTATCCAACCATTGCTGTTACGCATCTCAGACATGATGATAGTAATTATACCATTCTTATCCTTCATGTCCTCCACATACATTGCGTCATCATCCAGACTGGTCTTATTCAGATTCACTATATTTTCTGTATCCGTCTCGCTGTCGTAAACGTACAACTTATTGCTCCAGCCATACTCATTCTCGATGTCCAAATAATTGTACCATAGCTTTCTTCCGTCAGCTCGCATCAAATGAATGTCCGCAATATGAACTTCATCATATTTTTCCTTATAACGGCGTTCGGCCGCCTCCTGAGGCGATTCAGTTACCTCTTCATAAGCAATGGCAGAATCATAGCTGTCATCCTCCTCATAGTCCTCAATCACAGCGGCGGTTTCACTCTCCACTCCCCCATAGGAAGAATTACGAGAACACCCTCCGAATAGAAAACCAACCATCAAGAGAGCTGCAAAAGACTGATGCTTAAATATTTTCAATGTTTTCATTTTTAAAATTTTTAGGTTTTAGTAATTGAGATATACATTTCTACTCTTCAATATCCCCCCCATACAAGCGCATAAAATCATTGTCTTCAATAAGGAGTTCTGTGCCCAGGTCTCCATATCGGATGTAATGCTTTTCCCAGTTTTCAATGAAGTCTGCATGGGTCTGGTTGGCGTATTGTAGTAAGAAATCCCTCATCTCTGAATATTTTGCAATTCCTTCTTCAATTACTATTGGACTGATCACTCCATCGTCACGGTGCAGGGTAATGAATTCCGCTACATCGCCGGCTACATCGGCCGCAGCATAATTCATAATACTCAACATCCTGCAGAATCGGGCTGCAGTGAAGTCAATATAGTCCTGAGGGTCCGAAGTTTCTAAAGCATTAGCCTCGGCATTGTCTAAATCCAAATATAGGCTGACATTTTGTATGCCACTACGAATCAAATCTATCCTGGCTTGTTTTTCTTGGACATGAGCCATGAATTCATCAGCATACATTATCTGCGCACTACCGACTACCGGGAAAGCCAGTAAAACCAAAAGTAAAATCCATTTATCCCATCGACACATATATATAATTCTCAGTGTTATATCGGTTATTTTCGTTGTAGCTTACTTATATAATAAAATAAACCTTCTGATATGACATTTTTTATATCGTCATATCAGAAAGTTTAATGTACTATCTATTGTTAAACCACGATGCTTTGAAGTCACTGACATAAGCATCCTTCCATCTTATCAGTTTTGAAGTTCCATTAGTGTAAACTACCGTAAATGAAACCATAAGATCGTCTATGACATCATTCTCGTCATCAAACACATCATTGAAATCCCACGAACCGTAATCATGTGAATCAACCGGCCCAATACCTCGGCAACGTTGATCATACGACATTCGGTCATTGAATTTATTGACTGCATGCATGTTGGCTATCACGTATTTTATAGTCTTATGTGTTGGATTGAAGACGCTAAATTTAATGCCTTTAGTTCTAACTCCATTCTTGCTGCCGCGTGTCATTTGAAGATCTGTAATAATTAATCCAATATTGGCGTATTTGTTAACAAATCCTGCATGTTCCACGTAATCAATAGAATCGCGTCTGGCCTGTTCGCGCCTCTGAACAGCTGCAATTGAATCTCGGCGGGCTTTCTCAATCGCTGCAACACGGGCTTTTTGAACCGCTTGAATTGAATCCTGATGAGCTTTTTCAATAGCACGACGCTCAGCTTCTTTTCTATCATAATTATCCTTTATGCTCACTCCGATGCCAATCATAACTAGAATGCCGAAAATTATACCAATTGCTATAGCAACGTATTTTAAGTATGGAGATAGTTTTCGAAATAGGTTCTCTATATGATTAAGAGTTACTGACGCAAATGTGCTGTAATATATTAACAGGGTTACAATTGTAGAGAATACTATAAAGAATGAAGTCTTTGTATGAAAAAGTCCATACCAAAGCGGGTTAAGAAATGAGAAGAGTAGGATTGAAATTATAGCTCTATAAGTCCATGATTTCGATGGTAAAATAACGTTATATATGAATATAAACGCAAAGGAACAAAGCCAGGGCACTACACTTGGTTTTATTCCACTATTGAAAGCGGCAATACAATCAATAACCGGAATTAAAAGAAGAATAAGCCCAATCGGTTTAAATCGATTATTGTTGCATGCAAGAATTGGGACCATCAAAGAAATGGCTAATGCGATTGTGGCAACACATAACGTTACATGAGGACGCCCAAAACATCCAAAAATGAACACAAGGAAGGCCAGACAAGCGTATACACCCCACATTCGTCCGGATCTGAGGAATTCAATATTCGGGGTGCAGTCTTCCAATATTCCTGATATATTATTTGAGGGGTTAGAGCCGGTTTCTCTCTCATTTCGGATGTTTTCTACAAGTGTTTGAAAGAGTTTTGTGTTAGCATCTTCCCCTAAGAGCTTTTTGTAGGATACAAGGATAGCCTCAGCCTTGTCTTTATTCTGATCCTTTACTGCTTCGGCAATCTTTGATGTGCATTGTTCGGTATAACTCTTCTTGCATTGTTCAAATAGTGCCATATCCTCATCGCTTTCAAGCGGGGTTGCCTTCATTAGCGATAACGCCTTTTCGTAGTCGCCATCATCAATGTACCCGACTACAATTTTTTTGATTTGTTCGTTCATATATCTGTGAGTTAAATCTATCGTTTCTCCACAATTTTCATCCTTGCTCCAAACATACCTTCGTAGATTGCTGTTTTGCCATCAGGAGTGAGTGTTGCAACTTTTTCTCCATCAATAAGAACATCATTACCATTAAGACTCCATTCGCCTCTAATGTTTTTGTTGATCTTTTTACAGGCATCTATAACTTGCATTACTCTCGGCCTGCTCAAATAATTACATTTCTCG
>CAYNNV010000189.1:0-4167 GCA_964398625.1 uncultured Sangeribacter sp.
GAAGGTGAGAGATGAGTCAGTGATGCCCTGCGATATGAGCGAGGTGATGGTCACGAGGCTACGGTCACGCAACGAAAGGAGATCGTTGCGGCTCCATACTTCTCCAAAAAGGATGTCATCATTCAGATGTGCGAACTCCGGGGCAAACTCCCCGAGTTGGGTGCGACCTGCGGTCTGTACTATTTTCTGTTGTGCCATAACGTTTAATGTTAATGTCATTAGTAATGAAAGGATATATAATCTATTCATGGTGAATTATATTAGTTCATAAGATTTTGATATCGCAAAGTTACATCAGATATTTATTGTCACACTAACCAATCATCTCGAAATCCTTATCATTTTTACTGATTTATAGAGTTGGACGGGAACAGTATTACTGCATATAGTATTACTTGTCAGAAGTAAGCGCAGGAGTGATCTGAAGATTTTGAAAACTTCCGTCGCCATAATTTGGGGAACGCTTGATTCGCTCCAATCTTTCCCCTCTTGGACTCAGCCCGAATGCTGGATGGAACCCCGCTATAAATCCGGCCATAACTATAATGGCTATGAATATACACAACAATCATCACTATCTTTCATAATGAAACTATTTTGCGTAATTATTATATTGCAAAATTACGACCATCATTTTTGAGGAACGTATCACCATCCCTGATTTTTGTACCTTTTTTAATGCTCTATCGTGATTGGAGAAGCTGCACATACGGTCATTACCGATTGGAGGATTAAATTAAGTCGGAGGATTAAGTTAAGTGACTATTCTTAATTCTATGTCCATAAATTGGAATGTAGTTTTTTTAGAAAATTTATACCGTTTGCATATTCCTCATCACTCATCCCTTTCCGCGCCTTTCCGGTTGCCAAATTAATGGCTTCGGCTATTTTATCGCGGTTCTCAATAGCTTTATCAGTCAGATAGATGCCGTTTTTGGACCCAGTTACTGCTTCGCGGCGTATGAATCCGTTTTCTTCCAATGTGTTAAGTGACCTACTTATTCCGGCACGGTCTTTTCCTACACTTCTTGCAATGTCACTCTGACTCTGCCCATCTTTAATGAACAATTTCTGAATTATTACAAACTGGGCATGATTTAGCGGCAGACCTACATTGTGGAGCGAATGATTAAGTTCAGCCACAAGTGAATTGAAGGCAAAATCAAGATATACTCCTAATAGATCGTAGTTGGATTGTTTCATTGCAATTCGCTTTTTAGAAATTCAATAATAGTTTTGGGTTTTCTATTAAGGATGGAGGATGTGACAAAATCACTTCCGCAGAAATCACCGGTATTGTAGTGATGGAACATCCGGAGTAGGGTGTCAATAGAGTAGGCCGAAGCATTTCGCTTTGACATGGATAGTCTAAGTTCATCGTCGGAAATATATTTGAAGCCGACTTTCTCGCCAAGTACTTTATTAAATGCTGCCATCATTTCAGAGACGGAAAGGTTTTCCGGACCGCAGAGTTCCAAAGTTGAGTATTCGAATTGGCTTCCAATTGCAATTTCTGCGACACATAGACCGAAATCATCAGCGTCTATCAGATTGATACGATTTGTGCTATCCGTGTTTGTGAAGAACTTCTGTACGAATACCTTTTTGTTGACCAAGGCATCATTTGCATTCAGAATATTCTGCATGAAGGGAGCGGGCTGCACAATTGAGTAGCATAAACCGGAATTAATGAGAGCTCGCTCAATATCGAGTTTCTGACGATGGTGTGGCAACTCCGGCTCAATGGAATGTAGGACAGACTGGTAAACAAATCGTTTTACTCCTACTTTTTTAGCTATTGAAATTGCCATTTTGCCAAGATCGGCTTCATCCTCCCTTGCCGTAGGGCAGATGTAATATACTGCATCCATGCCTTGGAGCGCAGATTCAATGTCCGCGGCAGATACAATATCGCCTACATATATATCGGATGCACCCAATCGGCGCATCTCATCGGCTTTATGGATAGAGTGAACCATTGCGCGTACCTCTATATTTTTTGAAGCCATCGCTTTTACAATCGCCTTACCTGTAAGGCCGGTTGAAGATGTTACTAAAATTTTCATGTTGCAAAGATAATTATTTGTGTTGATATATCAACAATTTTTCATTTTTAATTGTTTGAATTATTGAAAACATTTTACCAAACAGATTATGAAAATAATTGCATTAGAAGAGCACATGGTCAGCAAGTCGATTGGAGCTGCCGTGGCAAAGACAATTCAAGAAGCGTATCCCTACGCGCAACAGTTTCTTCATCCTGCTCCTGCCGATGCACCCAGCACTCCGGATCTTTTTGAATTAGGAGAAAAGCGAATTGCCGAAATGGATAAAGCAGGCATAGACATGGAAATTGTGTCATATACCAATCCCACCCAGTGGCTCACCGGAGACGAGGCCGTGACACTGGCTAAACAGGCTAATGACGCTCTCTATCAAAACATCAAGCCATATCCCGGCCGCTTCAGGGCCTTTGCAACTCTGCCGTGGAACACTCCTACTGCTGCCGCTGATGAGTTGAGGCGTACAGTGAATGAACTCGGCTTTGTCGGTACGCTTATATCAGGTCGTCCGCAGACTGGCAATGTGTTCCTTGACGATCCCATGTATTATCCTATGTGGGAGGCTCTGACAGAACTTGATCTTCCCGTCTATATTCATCCCAACTATACCTCTGTTGATGCCTGCAACGCATATTACTCCGGACTGAATTCTCAATTAGACACCATTCTGAGCACTTATGGCTATGGATGGCATTATGAGGCCGGCATACAGGTCGTCAGAATGATTCTTGCGGGGGTTTTTGAAAAATATCCTACACTCAAAGTACTGTCAGGGCATTAGGGCGAAATGGTGCCTTATTTCTTGGCCCGTCTTGACCAGATGTTCAAACCGGAGGTGACAGGACTTTCAGATACCATCACGAATATCTACAAGAAACATGTGTGGATTTCACCGAGTGGTGTATATGATACCGATGCACTCCGGTTCTGTGCCGACAAACTTGGTATTGATCAATTGGTATTCTCCGCAGACTGGCCATACGTTCCGATGACTGACGCGCGCTCGTTTGTTGATAAGGCCCCTCTCTCCGGCACGGATAAAGAGAAATTTAGTCACCTCAACGCTGAAAAGCTACTTAAGTTATAAAGAACATAATTTATATTTAGTTACTGAAGCATAGTGAACCGGCAGAAGCGTGTATAAAGTAGATTCTGCCGGTTCTTCATGCTGTTGCTACGCGTCTCAACGTATTTTTAACAGATCTCTTGCGCATTATTATAAGAATAATTACTTTTGCTCCAGATTTAATAAGACAAAATACTATGTGGAAATATCTTATAATTTGCCTCCTCGTGGGCATGATCTCATGTACAGGCACAAAGCAGAACTCTGATAACTCACCGGTAGGGAATTCTGAAAATATAAAGGTGACAGTGCCCGCTATTCAAGGTCAATGGGATATTGAGAATGTGGTAGAGAACGACTCTTCGTATGTCCGTCCTTCAGAAATTGAGCAAGGCGTGACTGCCTATATTGATTTCAGGGAGGACAAGACTTTTGGAATAATGACTAACTGCAATCATCTTGGCGGTCAATATGTTAAGAATAATGATTCGTTACGCCTTATGGATATTTCTTCTACAGAAATGGCATGTGACAACATGGAAGTAGAAGAAATGCTGAAAAAGGTGCTTCCTTTGGTTAACACCATCGACTGCATCAATGACTCGATAACCCGCCTAAATTCAGCGAAAGGAGATTCGTATATTGTCCTTAAAAAACGCCCTGTGACTCTTAAATAACCGGTTTATTAGACTTTGAATTTTCTTTCGCGTTTCGATAAAGGAAGGAGCTCGGCAAGTCCGGCAATCACCCCCGGTTACTTCCCGAAATAGAGACGTCTTGATGTCGCATTGTCTCAACTGGAAAAATAGATTGCCCTGAAATGCTTATAACTGCCCATTTTTGTTATAAATGGTCAGATAATGAGAATACCATTCCATAAGTTCTCCCCTGATTTCTTCAGGAATGGAGGTAGTTAGCGGAATAAGATTCAGTGGATGTTGAAATGAAAAATTCAACATAAGATCATCGTATGGATCTGTCTGCACGAAGTTCTCATCATCATCTGACCCGCTGTAATTTATTTCTTCCAGCCACTCA
>CAYNNV010000190.1:0-4150 GCA_964398625.1 uncultured Sangeribacter sp.
GTCGCCCACTATTGCCGGGCCGCCTTTATGGCTGTCAGTACCTTTGGCATACTTAGGTATAGGTGTGGCAAGGATTGTAGCAACTTGAACTGCACCCATTGCGCCTACTATAGCAGCAAGGATTAAATTAGGTAACGACTGAGTTATAGCCAAAGCTGTAGCAATACCAGCTTGGGTAATACTATTGGCCTTATCCCATATAGCTTGTTTCTGTTTTAATTTAGCCTTTTTCTTTTCAAGTTCCTCTGTCTTTTTTGCGGACTTATCTTCGGCAGCTCGTTTGCGAGCCTCGCCTTCCTCTTGAGTGATAACCTGATTCTCAATCAAACGGCTTATGCGTTCGAGATCTTTTTCTGCCGCTGCATCATTAGCATCTTGTTCTTCTCCAATTTTTTGAATTTTACCATCATAAACTGCATTAACGAGACTTCCAATATTGCTTACTGCATTACCAGCTACATTTAACCACCGTTGAGCATTCTCGATCTTTTTAGCTGTTGCCTCATTATCTTTTTGAGTCGTGGCTTCTATTTGGCGGATAGTGGCATCGGCTATTTCGGTTTCAAGTTGGATCTTAGCTTCGGCAAGCCTTTTTTCAGCTTCAAGACGTTCTTCGGCTGAAAGATCTTCTGTCGCCAAAATTCTCTCGAGCATTTCTATGGATTTTCGTGCTGTTTGAAGTGCATATTGCTCTGTAAGTGCTGCACTATCAGCTTCGAACTTAGCCTTTATTGCCTCTTGCTTCTCTACATTGTCTTTGGCTGCCGCTAATTCTTCTGCATAACGCTTTTTTAATGAATTGAGAGCCGAGAGATGGGCATTATCGAGATCACTTTGCTCATCTGCATATCTCTTTTCAATGGACTCTGCAACATGAGCGGCATGATCTTCTTCGACTTCCTGACGTAATTTTGCGTATTTTTTCAAGATATTATAACGCAATTCTTCTGCTTCCTCTGTAGTTATGGTCTTATCGGCTTCCTTCTTTTTCAGTTGAAGCAATTCTTTATCGCGCTCTACATCGAGTATTTCAAGTCTTATATTTAGTTCGTCGGTTGATCCTTTTTTTACAATACCAAGCCGAGAGTTGGCAAGATCTAAACGGGCGGTAAGTGATCGCTCGGCAATGGAGCGGTCAATTTCTTCCATTTTCCGGGCGTGTTCAGCAGTCAGGCCCTGAATCTGGTTGTATATAGATTGCCTCTTTTGTGTTTCATTTTTCCCGAGTTTACTAAGCTGATCCTCGAGATCATTTAACTGTCGTTCATAGGATAATTCCTCGGCCTTACGCTGACGAACGAGACTATCGTCGATGATTTTCAGGAGTGCATCTTCTCCCTCTCTGACAGCATTTTTGAGTTCTTCGGCTGCTTTTCGTGCATTCTCTGCAACTCTTTTAGCCTCTTCAGAAGCCTCCTTGTCAATATCCTTTGAAAGGCGCGAACGTCTCTTTTCGAGCGCAGCAAGCATGTCATCATACTGTTTAACATTCCAACCCATAAGTTTGGCTGTATCTCTCAGGGTCTCGATCAATTCTTTCTGCCCATTGATTTCTTCATCAAGCAACTTCTTCTTTAGGGCTGCACTACCTTTGCGACGACGATAATCCTCATTTTGCTCTTCAGCTATTAATTTTGTGAGTCCGAAATATGTTGACGTGAATTCTTTATAGAGATCTTCTTCAGCCGCTATCATCCGTTCTTTGGCCTCAGCGATCTTCTCTTCTCCAAGATGTTTTTTAACAGCAAAGTCATACAATTCTTTCGAGGCATTGTATTCTTTCTGTAAAGACTCGATTTTAACTTTTGAGATGGTTTCTTGTTTGCGACCGGCCGCCTCAAGAGTTTCAATCATATCCTGATTATGGTTCTTTAGAGAATCAAGTTTAGAGATATGAGCATCATATTCTTTTAACGCACTTTTAGATGGTCCGGTAAAGGCTTTGAATGCCTTACAAAGTCCCCAGACAGCGGCTATACATGCGGTAATACCAACAACAACCAATCCTATCGGATTTGCACTGGCAGCAGCATTAAATCCCCACTGTGCTACAGTAGCAGCTTTCGTGACAACTATGCCTCTGCCTTGAGCTGTAGTATGTATATTCTCGGCAGTGGTCCTTAGTTTTGTCTGAATGGTATTAGCCGCCTGCATTAATGCAGACTGTTTCTGCAATGCGGTTTGAATTTTAGACATAGAATTACTTGCGGCAATAGCTGCTTGTAACTTTGTCTGGATCTCGGCTAATTCCCCTTCACTGATCCCGAGCATTTCGGCTGCTCCTGTAGCAAGACCAAACCCGTTAATAGCAAGTTGCAATGATCCACTTAACTGATCAAATCCCCTTGTGTCGGAAGCCGCATTAGTTATCGCTTGATTTGTATCAGCTATTGCGTCTTTAAGAACTCCTGCCTTTTCTGTGAGTTCAGCAATGTGTGCTGCGAGTTCCTGTCCGGAAGCAGATTTTTTTTCTTCTTCTGTGAGATTCTGATACTCTATGGATAGATTGGCTATCTCAAGAACCAATTCCTTGAGACCTTTTTTTACACTCTCACGTTCTCCGGTCCCGGCGGCGATGACTTTATTATTCTCTGCTATCTTGGCATTTATTGCTGCTATAGTCTTCGCTGCATCTTCACTCGATTGATCTACGAATTTTAATGCTTCTGCGAGTCTCTGGTTTTGTGTCTCTGCGTCAGCAATAGTGGTTACTTGTACGTTCATTATATCGCTGACATCACTCAATTTCCTGCTGTTTTCAGCTATTTTTT
The DNA here is from genome assembly GCA_964398625.1 of uncultured Sangeribacter sp. Taxonomy (GTDB): domain Bacteria; phylum Bacteroidota; class Bacteroidia; order Bacteroidales; family Muribaculaceae; genus Lepagella. The sequence goes on from CAYNNV010000190.1 coordinate 2,772, forward strand.
CATTAATGCGTTCAACTGTCCGGGCATAATTCTCATCTTCAGTATTAAGCATACTGCGAGCCTCAAGCAATATCTTACTCTGATCTGATAGATCTTTAGTTGTTATGGCCTGTTGTTGAAGAGCTGCCATAAGGCTCTCGGTGCTAACAACACCATTCTGTCCGGCGATCGCATAATTTCCAACATTGCGCTGAAATTCACCCATATCGGCAGCTACATCCTTGAGGTGCGCATCAAGATTCTGGATTGCAGATTCCATTTCTTTCCCAAAAGCACTATCGCGGCCAGTGTCGCTCAGATCCTTATAGGCTTTTTTCAAAAGTTCAAGATGCTGTGACATCTGGACATAGCTACCGTCTTGACTTTGGGCTGCTTTTTCTTCGGCAGTCATAATTTGGGTAAGACTGCGCTTAGCTTGGGTCAGTGCTCGGTGCTGGGCAATAAGCTCAACTTGTGCGGCATTATATTGAGTTATGGATATACGACCGGATTCAAGAGCCTTTTTATTTTCAGCTTGAGCCTTTTTATTTACACTAAGTTGAATATTCAACCTATTAAGACTTTCAAGTTGTCCTTCGTATGTGTCGTGATATTGTTCAAGAAGATTTTTAACTCTTTCGTGTTCAGTATATGATTCTCGCTGTGTTTTATTCACACGCTCTTGAATCATTAACTGTCGAGAAATTGTATTTGTGGTATTAGCAATTACGCGACTTTGCTCACCCATTACTTCATTAAGCCGTTCAGTTGCAGTGGCAGCTTCAAGCGATTTGGTCGTGAGCAGTTTCTCAAGTTTATCTATATCTCCAACAACCTTCACATTCACGTCAACGCCTTTTGCAAGGTCTTTTGCCGTGTTTGTGTAGGTCTCGAGCAAATTTTGCAACTCGTTGTTAAGTTCTTTTATTTTATCTATGGTCTCCTGATCAACCAGATCTGTTATTTTAGTCGCCATTTCAATATGGAGTTACATATTCGACAATATCATTTCTTAGTGTATCGGGCGCTGGAATAAAAATATATGTACCATCCTCATTTTTGATGATGACGGCTGTTTTATTTTCCATTTTAGCCCATGCTTTAGCCAATCTTCGTATGCGGTCTTTCTCTTGTCCAAACCGCTTATTTTCGCAAGCACAACTCATCTATATCCGCAGTCATTAAAGAATGATTCAATAGCCGGCAAAAGATATTCTTCATTAAAATATCTGACACCTGTTGAGCCTAAATCAAGAATTTGATCGCCATATTTCTCGACAATATCAGGACCGTCACCATGTCCGGGATCAACATACAGAATATCTCCTCTTCGTGATGCGCTGATCTCTGAAAAAAATTTGCCATTGATAAATAGATTGGGTACTTCATCAGGACGTGGT
>CAYNNV010000191.1:0-4093 GCA_964398625.1 uncultured Sangeribacter sp.
CGAGGAGAAGCAGAAAAGCCGCGAGGAAAAGGATAAGGACTGGGACTTCATAGTGAAGATGACCATCATTATGCAAGACCTTATGCACGGCAATCCCCGTCTGCGCGAACTTGGATTCAAAGAGGAGGCTCTCGGCCACAATGCCATCGCCGCCGGCTTCCAGGGTCAGCGTCAATGGACAGACTTCTATCCCAATGGTGACTTCTCTGAAGCCCTGATGAATACTTCATTTGACTGGAACGGTCTGCGTGCTCCTTACGTAGTGGCTACTGAAAATGATGCTCTCAACGGCGTGGCAATGCTCTTCGGCAATCTGCTCACTCACACGGCTCAGATATTCTCCGACGTACGCACCTATTGGAGCCCCGAGGCTGTGAAGCGCGTCACCGGTCGTGAACTTACAGGCCGTGCCGCCAACGGTATCATCCACCTCATCAACTCCGGCGCAACTACTCTTGACGGCTCCGGCCGCGCATCCGATGCCGAAGGCTTACCCGCCATGAAGCCCTTCTGGGAGCTTACCGAGAAGGACGCCGAGTGCATGCTGGAAGCCACTACCTGGTATCCAGCCAACCGTGATTATTTCCGCGGCGGGGGCTTCTCATCTAACTTCCTTACACGCGGAGGAATGCCCGTCACTATGAGCCGTATCAATCTTGTGAAAGGTCTTGGTCCGGTGCTTCAGCTTGCCGAGGGATGGACAGTGGATATTGACCCGGAAATCAATCATATCCTTGACGTGCGCACCGACCGCACCTGGCCTACTACATGGTTTGTACCTCGCCTCTGCGACCGCGCACCATTCCGCAGCGTATACGACGTGATGAATAATTGGGGCGCCAACCATGGAGCTATCTGCTATGGCCATATCGGTCGGGACCTTATCACTCTTGCCTCCATGCTCCGCATCCCGGTATGTATGCACAATATAGCTGATGAAGAGATTTTCCGCCCGTCGGCATGGAATTCCTTCGGTATGGACAAGGAAGGGGCTGACTATCGTGCCTGCAAGAACTACGGTCCGATATATAAATAATTCTTCAAGCAACTTTCTAATACAATGAATTTAGAAGAAAAAATAGCGGAGTTCGTGGCATACGCCCACCGAGTAGGTGAAGCCGGACTGACAGTTTGCAGCAGCGGCAATCTCTCCGTGCGATATGGCGACATTGTACTCGTATCAGGAACGGGCTCGTGGGTGCCTTCGCTGACAAGCGATAGAGTATCAATCGTGCGCTTCAGTGATGGAGAAGTGCTCAACGGGGTTAAGCCCTCAATGGAAAGCGTATTTCACCTCGGTGTGATGCGTGAGCGCCCGGAAGTGAACTGTGTGCTCCACTTCCAGTCACCCTACGCCACAGCCGTAGCCTGCATGAAGACACTTCCGGAAGACTTTAACGTCACTGCCGAAGTGCCTATACACGTTGGGCGCGAAATTCCGGCCATACCCTATTTCCGCCCCGGCTCGCCGGAACTGGCGGCTCACGTGGTAGAAGCCATGAAGGATCATAACTCAGTGCTTCTGCGCAAACATGGCCAAGTGGTCTGCGGAGCTGACTTCAACCAGGCCTTTGAGCGCGCCATGTTTTTTGAAATGGCTTGCCGAATAGTTGTTCTCAACAGAGATAATACAGATCCTCTGACTACTGAGGAAATATCTGATCTCGATACTTATATCCTTGGCAAGAAATGATTTCTACCGATGCTTATATAGCCGTTGATTTCGGAGGTGGCAGCGGAAGAGTGATAGCCGGATACATTGCTGACGACGGTGCACTTCATCTTGACGAAGTGCACCGCTTCGGCAACCGGCAGATTCGTCTGGGCCGTCATCTATACTGGGACTTTCCGGCACTTTATGCCGATATGCTTGAAGGAATCCGCAAAGCGGTGACTAAAGGATATTATATCCGGTCAATAGGTGTGGATACCTGGGGTGTGGACTTCGGACTGATAGATGAATCCGGCGCTTTGCTGTCGCTTCCTGTATGCTATCGCGATGAAGCTACTGCGGGTTATCCCGAAAGATTCTTTCTTACGAGCCCTATAGCCGAACATTATGCTCAAGCCGGAATCCAAACAATGGAGATTAATACGATCTTCCGCCTCATGTCAATGCTCGACGAGCAACCTCACCTCCTGCAATGTGCGAAGACTCTGCTGATGATGCCCGATCTATTCAATTATTTCCTAACCGGCAGAGCTGTATGCGAATATACCGAAGCATCAACTACCGAGCTTCTTGACGCCCGCGAGCGTAACTGGAATCGTTCACTCATCCGCAAGCTAAAGCTGCCGGAGAGAATATTCCCGGAGATAGTATTTCCCGGAAACATAATCGGCTATCTCTCAGAAGTCGTATGCCGACAAATCGGTATAGATTATGATGTGGCTGTGGTAGCCGTTGGCTCTCACGATACTGCCTCAGCCGCCTATTCATCTCTCTCGGGTCGTGATGACAACGGATTCACTGCATTCCTAAGCTCCGGAACTTGGTCGCTGCTCGGTGTCTCTGTACCCGATCCGGTACTTACTGAAGATGCACGGCGATTCGGATTCTCCAACGAAGGTGGAGTCAACGGCACTCTGCTGCTGCAAAATATTACAGGTCTTTGGATTCTACAGAGATTAATGGCTGAATGGAAGAAGACTGATATGGATTTGGATTATCCTACCTTGATAGCTGAAGCGGAAGCATCTCAATATGACGGTATCATTGATGTGGACGATGCGGTCTTTACCAACCCGTCGGTGATGAAAGAAGCAATCACAGGATATTGCACACAGCACAACATGAATCCGCCACAGAATAGGGGTGACTTTGTGCACTGTGTACTTCAGTCACTGGCTCAGAGATATGCACGCGGCATACGCGAACTCACATCCCTGCTTCCCGCGCCCGTGACTCGCCTGAATATAATAGGGGGCGGCTCCATGAATACACTGCTTAACAATCTCACCGCTGAAAAATGCGGAGTAGAAGTAGTGGCCGGACCGGCTGAAGCCACAGCTATAGGAAATATAAGGCTTCAAATGGAAACAATTAACCGAAACTCCTGATTCTAACAACCTTAAATCAAAGCCTGTGATGGCAGACGTAAACATAACTAAAAAGGCACCTTTAGTGCCGAAGCGCTATCTGCTTCCCTTCATTCTGATAACTTCGCTTTTTGCCCTTTGGGGCTTTGCCAACGATATCACCAACCCTATGGTAGCGGCTTTTCAGACCGTAATGGAACTCTCCGCTACAGAGGCCTCAATGGTGCAATTTGCATTCTACGGAGGTTATGCTACAATGGCGATACCGGCAGCACTCTTCATACGCCGATTCAGCTACAAGAGCGGTATATTGTTAGGTCTCGCGCTCTACGCTATAGGGGCATTTCTTTTTATTCCGGCGGCCAACTATGAGAAATTTTCATTTTTCTGCATTTCGCTGTATGTGCTTACTTTCGGGCTGGCATTCCTTGAGACTACTGCCAATCCCCTCATCCTTTCGCTCGGCGATCGTGATACTGCTACGCGACGCCTTAATCTCTCTCAATCTTTTAATCCACTCGGGTCTCTCTGCGGTATGGCTACAGCTTCATTTATTGTGCTTCCCAATCTCCTTTCTGACGCCCGGAATGATGCCGGAGAACAAATCTTCTCTACGCTCGACGCTGCTCAGAAAGCATCAATACGAGTACATGACCTTGCCGTGATACGCGATCCATACGTAGTAATAGGACTGGTAGTATTGATAATGCTTGTGGTAATCGCACTGGTTAAAATACCGCGCACTGACCAAGCGGGGAAGAAAGTGAGCGGCATTGAGACTCTACGTCGCTTATGGAGCAATCATGAGTACCGCTTTGGTGTAGTGGCTCAGGTGTTCTACGTAGCGGCGCAGATTATGGTATGGACATTTATCATCCAGTATGCCGATAATCTACATATCAATAAAGCTACAGCCCAGCAATGGAATATACTCGCCATGATTCTATTCCTCGGAGGGCGATTCATAGGCACATGGCTTATGCGCACTATTCCGTCGTCACTGCTTATGGGTTGGTTTGCGCTTATGGCAGCACTGCTTTCGGCAGGAGCTGTC
>CAYNNV010000192.1:0-4071 GCA_964398625.1 uncultured Sangeribacter sp.
GATATTTTGGGAGTAGCCCCGTCGCGGCTGCGGTATTTTGATAGCTTATGGAGAGAATGTATTGATACGAAGATGATATCGTCGTTCTGATAGAAGAGCTTTATCATCTCCTGGGTCTTGCCATTTACGTCGGTTCGGACCAAGCCTCCGAAACGCCCGATGCCATGGTCTGAATGCACTACAAAATCACCCGGTTCAATTTTACTCAATTCCTTTAGGGAGAGTGCTAATTTCCCGCTTCTTGCGCGGTCGGACTTGAGAGTATATTTGTGGAAACGGTCAAATATCTGGTGATCAGTGAAGAAGCAGGTCTTTGAGTCGTGGTCTGTGAAGCCCTCGTGAAGAGTTGGTATGACCGGAGTGAAGGATATATTCTCACCACGGTCTTCAAATATGCTCTTCAGACGCTCTATCTGGCTTGTTGAGTCAGACAGTACGAAGATACGATAACCGTCAGCAATAAGCGAGGAAAATGACTCTGAAATGAGAGTGAAATTCTTGTGGTACAGGCTCTGCGGCGAGCAGTGGAAGTCAATCACCTTCTTGGCGTCCCCCGCCTTTTCCTCAGCTACGGCTGCAAATTCCAGTACGCGGCATCCGGATAGTAAAGTTCGGAATTTTTCAGCATCAACAAGATTCTTCATAGCATCGAGATCAGTCTCCTCATCTGATGCCATGAGTGCTGACGATGAAATATTTGCACCCGCAGTCTCACTTACGCGCTTATTTACCCACATCTCGGAGCTACAGGCTATCAGAGTCTCTCGGCCGCCATACTCCGGCAGCGCCACCCCTGATTCTGCTTCGGAATGAGCAACTGTGGCCACCAATGATGCAGAGTCGCGCTTTTCCTCTGACAGTTGTGTCTCTACATTGAAAGTTCGGATAGAGTCAAGCTCATCGTCAAAGAAGTCAAGGCGGAATGGAATCTCAGAGGAATAAGAGAATACGTCGAGTATAGATCCGCGCAATGCATATTGCCCGGGTTCATATACGTAGTCAGTGCGGCGGAATCCTATTTCCCGGAGTCTTTCTGTGAGTTGTGAGAGCTGATATTTTTCACCTCGCTTCACCACCAGCGAAGTCTGTGCAAGTACGTTGTCGGCCGGAACCCGCTCAGCTATTGCCTCGGGATAAGTCACAATCCAGCGGGTCTGAGGAAGTTTCCATGCTTCCACAGCCTCGGTGCGTAGGATTCTTGCAGGCGCGTCAATTCGTCCGAAGCGTATGTCGCGTTTATATCCGGAGGGTAGAAACTTCACAGCCTCGTCGCCGAGAATGGCGCGGAGGTCGGCATATAAATATCCGGCACTATCGGCGTCGTCAGCAATTGCAATTCCGGGATTGCCTGAGGTTTTGATTGCACTGAGGGCCATGGCCACACTGCTCCCCGCAAGACCGCTGAGGAGGATTCGGCGAGTGGTCTTGCTCTTAACTGCCGAGTTGATTCGGCGCACTCCTTCAGGCGGAATGAATAGATTGCGACACTCCTCAAGCGTAGTCATCGTCTCCCTTTCTTTTTCCCCTTCATCTTCGGAGTGCCTTTTTTACCTTTTTCAGCTACGGCTTTCTTTCCGGCCGGGTTATTCAGTAAGCTTGCAAGGCGTGCCGGATCATTAAGGATATTGCGTGCTGTATCAAGCACTTCGTCATCTTTAAGCATGAAGCGTGTTTCGCCGCCCATGTAGTAATAGCGGTTGACAATCTCGCTGCCCAGATATGCAGCTATTTCCGGGCGCTTGGCGTCGAGATCGTAGTGCATGTCATGGGCAAGAAGCACTTTGAGTGAGTCAAGTTGTGCCTTTACAGCAGGATTCATGTACCCCTCTTCCTCCGTGATTTTCTCCATTTGCTTAAGCGCCTCTTCAGTGACGTGCTGATACTTAAATTTAGTAGTATCAATGAAGTTCTTGAAGTCGGAGTAAATCTCGTCGGTCACTTCAAAATCCTCGGGTGAAGGGATAGTGGGATGAGTGGCCGCGTATTTGTTGGCATAATCGAATATCCAGTTCTGTCGCACCAGATTGTAGAGCAAGGCTGAAGAATTGGGAAGCTTTACTGCTACGTCAGGCGTGATGCCTCCGCCGTCGCGCACTGTACGTCCGTGGCGGGTATTGTATTTGTTGGTGAGAGAATCCGGAGTTCTGGCCACTGAACCGTCAGGATTGCGATGGCTGTAGTCAAGAGCCTGAATCAGTCGACCGGATGGTATATAGTATTTGGCGGTTGTTATTTTTAGCAATCCGTCGTAAGGTAGCCTCCTGGTGCTTTGGACGAGACCTTTGCCAAAAGAGCGTTCTCCAATCAGGATACCGCGGTCAAGATCCTGAATGGCTCCTGATACAATTTCTGATGCAGAAGCAGATCCGCCGTTAATAAGCACGGCAAGCGGCATGTCGGGGAGGATGGGTTTTGATGTTGTGGCGTAGATGCGCTCACTGTTTTTATCACGACCGCGGGTGCGCACCACCTCAGTGCCTTTGGGCACGAAGAAGCCGACAATGTCAATGGCGCTTTCAAGCAGGCCTCCGCCGTTGGAGCGGATGTCAAGCACTACGCTTTTTACCTCCGGATTATCCTTAAAAGCTTCCAGTGCCGTCTTGACTTCCTGCGGGGATTTATCCATAAATGATGACAGACGCACATATCCTATGCCTCCGGGAAGCACACCCCAGTATGGTACCGAAGGTAGCTGCACCTTTTCTCTCTCAATGTCAAAGCTGATTATGGAGTCTGCACCTACGTAGGGTCGAGCTACGGTTATACGAAGAGAAGTACCGGGAGTGCCTTTGAGGAGCTTGGTAATCTCGGAGCTTTTCTTTCCCGCTACGTCCTTCCCGTCAATGCGTATTATCTTGTCGCCTGCCTTCAGCCCGGCTTTTGCTGCGGGAGAATCGGAGTATGGGCCTGATATATAGGTGCTACCGTCACGCTCAAGTATAAGCGAACCGATGCCGCCATATTGTCCCGTGGTCATGGTCGAGAAGTCTTCCTGATCATCAATAGGGATATATACGGTGTATGGGTCAACTTCGGAAAGAAAAGCATCAATAGCCTGACGGAAGCTCTCTTCTGCTCGAATGGAATCAACATAATGATTTTCCAGTTCTTGGATTATGTTGTTGAATATCTGTAGATTTCGAGCCACGGCCATATCATGACTGCGTTGAGCGCCTGCTCCGGCTACCATAAGTGCCAGTGCCAGCGACGGAAGAATTATAGTTCTTGTAATTGTCTTGAGATTCATTGCTGGATTATAAGCGTGAGTCCGCGGATTATTATTTGGATTCTGAACAGTCGCGGTGCGGATAATCTACGGTGAAATGCAGACCACGTGATTCTTTTCGCTCCATGGCCTGACGCATTATAAGATAGGCCACGTTGATAATATTGCGGAGCTCGCAAATCTCTCGCGATACTTTCGATTCCTTAAATAGTTTCTCGGTCTCTTCGTAGAGTATATCGAGGCGATTCCAGGCGCGTTTGAGGCGCAGGTCGCTACGCACTATACCCACGTAGTAGCCCATTATTTGGTTTACTTCTTTTGCCGACTGGCGTATCAGCACCATCTCTTCCGGGTGGTTCGCACCGGTATCGTTCCATTCGGGCACATCGTGGCGGAAGTCAGTACGGGTCACATATTCGGAAGCGTCTTTAGCCGCAGCATCGGCATAAACTACAGCCTCAATAAGAGAGTTTGAAGCCAGACGATTGCCGCCGTGCAGACCGGTGCGACTGCATTCACCTACAGCATAGAGTCCTTTGATAGATGAGCGCCCTCGGAGGTCAACCTTAATTCCCCCGCAAAGATAGTGTGCGGCAGGAGCCACAGGTATATAGTCTTTGGTGATGTCTATCCCGAGGGAGAGGCATTTCTCATAGATGTTGGGGAAGTGGCGGCGTGTTTCCTCCGGGTCTTTGCCGGTCACATCAAGGAATACGTGGTCAGTGCCGTGGAGCTTCATTTCAGAGTCAATGGCGCGAGCCACTATGTCGCGTGGGGCGAGAGATAGACGAGGGTCATATTTATGCATGAATTCCTCCCCGTCAATATTTCTCAGCACCGCGCCG
>CAYNNV010000193.1:0-4057 GCA_964398625.1 uncultured Sangeribacter sp.
CGCGATTCACTCGCGCACCCATACCGTCAGATAAATTCCACATGATTTTGCCTTCCGGCCCTGAAGTGCCACTCCATATCTTGCGTCCTGAGAGATCGAAGATGTCAAGGATGCAGCGTGTGCCGGTTTCCGGCCAGTCATGCGCTACGGAGAAAGTGACCGAAGTGCGCGCCGGGTTACAGTCGGGCACAACGTCATAAAGCGTGGGTACGGCATTCACCGCTACACTGAATTCAAGCTCGGCGCTGGAGCTGTTATTGGCATTGTCCCAAGCAGTAAGCTTAAGTGTATGGCGGCCGGGTTCAAGGTCAGTAAGCTGATAGGTCACATCGCCGGCAAGAGGATCCGACGGGTCGAAAGTGAAGTTATCAAGTACGTCATCGTATGTCTTTTTACCGTCGAGAGTGAGGGTCATCCTATGTCCTATACCCGCCGATGAGATATTTATACCGCTCTCATCGCGCAATCTTGCCATAACCACAGGTGCCGGCGATACGGCGTCGCCTGAAATAAACATTGTTGAATTAAGTGTGAAGAACTCAATCTCCGGGCCGTCGTAATCTTCCGGCGCATCCTCGTCCCACCCGTAAGCATAAAGTCGCTCTGTATATCCGGAGGCGTGGCGGCGGTCATCAGCTACAGCGTATAGATTAAGCAGCGCAGGCTTAAAGTTATTATCAAGCTCCGCCGGCATCATAAGAGTAAACTCCCAACGCCCGTCTTTTACAGGCACTCGAGAGGTAAACAGTTTGTTTTTGCGGTCGTTATAGCTGATACTTTGCCCACGTTCACCTTGTCCGAGAGTCTCTATCACACGCTCGGCATCATATAGCGTGGGCACAAGAGTTCCTGTGAAGTCAGTGGCATCATTACCCTGAGGATCAAGAATCCTCCCCGATATTTTCACGCGGCCGCGGGCACCGATTACGGGTGACTCGGCGGCAGGATCGGAAAGGTCGGTTTCGCCGATGCTGTCAACGACTGCTGTATAAGTAGGCATCAACAGACGCATGGCCGGGTCGCCTATCAGCACGTAGGGAAGGCGGTTGAGTGAATCGTAATAGCCGTTCATTCCTATGCGATAGACGTCGCCAAGGCGCGGAGCATTACCCTCTTCATCAAGCGAGGCGAGAGTCTTGTAGAAGTTGCGGCAGAATGCCCAGTTATTGCTCGTCCATGTGGCGCGGGTAGTTGATACGAGAGCCACAGCTCCCGACTTCTCATGGAGCCACATCAGCTCTCCTCCCGATATCGCATCCTCATCCCAGGGTGCGAAGTCGCATGTTGAGGTAAGGATTACGGGATAATTCTTATTTGAGAAGTTGAGAATATCCTCATATACAAGCAGATTCTCATGGCCCCACCCTTTTGGGTGACCATGTCCTACGTAAGTCACCCAGAAGCAGCCTTCATCAATCATTTTCAGCATGCGGGACTTCGCTTCCGGATACACATGGCCTACACCTGAATATTTCCGCTCGTAAGAGTCAATATACAGGCGCTCGAATACCATAGACTTTCCCTTCTCGCTGCCGCGGAAAGTCTCAATCACAGTCTCGCACTCCTTGAGGTGAATATTATTGTCCTCATCATCGGCTATAATCATCACGTTATTAAGCCATGCATCAAGGTTAGAACTTGTTGAGTACTGGATTATTTTATCTACCATAGCTGATGCCTCGGCAGCTGATTTCACAGGCATTCGTCCTACAGAGATAAGCATATCTTCCGTAGTGGCGTTATAGTTCGGAAGATCAGAAAGATGTCCGAAATACATATCGGTGCCTATAGAATAGTTGGCATCATACGAATTCTGTTCAGGAAGGTCAATATCCACCATATACCAGGGAAGCCGAGGATATGAACCATGAGTACCGGTAATGTTGCGGAAGTCGTAGGTAGGTCTGCCCATCATCAGCAGATAGCGAAAATCACCTTCGCCGGCCTTAGACCGTTCATACCACATCTTAGCCAACTTGCGGAAGGCGGCCACGTCAGCCGTACCGGAAGTGAACTCATTGTAGATCTGCTCCGGAGTAAGGCATACGGTATTCAGTCCGTCATTATTCTTATGAAAGTCGGCAAGTCGCTGTGCCTGCGATAGCCACTCCTTGGGAGCCACTATGAGCATGTCAGGCACTGCCATTGCGTGAATATTCTGGTTGGAAATGCTTTTACCTCCTGTCGGCACGGTAGTGATGCGCGCCGGGTCAAAAACCACGTATTCGTGATAGCCGGCATCAGGACGGAATAATGCCTGAGAACCGTTAAGTGTAAACTTCACACGTCTGGGAGCAGCCGGATTCGTCACATCCCACAATTCAGTTTCGGCGTTAACGCCACTGATAGCAGCGGTGGATGAATCATCGCTGTTAAGGTAGAAGTAAAGACTGCCTTCAGAAAGGCTAAGATTGCGGTTATAATTCACCTCAATCCAGTCAAGTCGGGCGGTATAAAGCACTCCGGCTTGCTGATAACGAATCCCCACAGTCAGATTTTCGCCGGCTACGGCAGTGCTTTTGCGCGTCAGAGCGGCATAACCGGTAGGCGCGCTTCGGCTCGGCACCTGTATCTGATCCTCACGCGTAGTGGCAAGCTGAGTGCCGTTGGCCGAGACATAGAAATAACTTGCAGCCGATGCCTTTCCTACAAATCTCACGTTGATTCCAACATAATCATCTGCCTTACCGAGCATGGAGAAGGGAAACGACTGATTTGTATTGACTCGAAAATCTTCGCCAAGCATCAGGGGCGTGGATTCAGCAAGCGCAGCTGTCTCCTTCTCATGAAGCAGACGCTCAAGGAAGGTGGTTATATTGGGCTCATTAGTCGAGGTGCGGTCAACCTCCTGCATCTCAAAATCTTCCGGCGCTACATCGCTGATGAAGTAGACTGATTCCGTGCTGTAGTAATTAGGGGAGTGAGTATAGTAAAAATTACTGTTGGTAGAGGCGGTTGAGCGCCCCCACTTCACTCCGTCGGTTCCGAAAAATACGATCCCTTTCTGAGTCCTAACCACCGGCTGAACCGGCAGATCATCGTTAGCCATTGCCGTGCCGAGCACCTTTGATACAGGACGCCCGCCATAGCCGTAGACGTAAACTTTTGAAGGATCGGAGAAACCGAGCTGACGCAACTTCTCGTTAGTAAGAAGCTGCATACCGGTGGTATTGACACTCACAGCCGCCCACTTCCCCGTGGCAAGAGCCGAGGAAGAAGCATATTTTGCTGAAGCACCCGGGATAATGATTCCCAGTGCAGCTGTCAGTGTCAGCACTATTCTTATAAGCAGGTTGATTCGCATATTTCGTTTTACAACAGTCTGTATTTACTCTATCTTAAAACGCATTTTCACCACCGATATTGCCTACCCGCTTCCCCGATAAGATTTTTTAACACATCAACCGATTTTCAGCTTCCTCCCTTATTCGCACAATACGAATTCAGGTCGCACCCAATCAAGGCGCGACCTGATATTATTTATTGGTCTGACGGCTAAAAAGCCATAGTATTATTCAAAGCTCGTGACTGCTCCCATAAAGATGATTGCTCCGGTTGAGTGTTCACGAATTACATAGACAAAGGGAGAATCAAGGCAGAAGACTCCGGGACTATGCATACCCACTGAAACACCTGTAATACTTGCAGCTCCACCTTCAGAACCCTCTTTATTGACAATCAGTTTTGCACTATGTAGAAAACCTCCTAAGTAAAATTTATTTCTGATCAAAATATTGTTAAATCCACTTGTAGGATTATTAAAACCAAGAGTTTTGAAGATACTCATCATCTCTCCATCAGCTTCTGAGGTAAATTCCGGCATACCGAAAATCCAGAATTCTTTTTTCATTCCGTTGATCATCTCCTCCATTTTCTCGTAAGTCAATGTCTCAACCATTTCCTCAAAACTCTTCCTCGTCCTTACCGGATTAAATATTGTCATACTCATATTCCCATTACCGTAAGGTATATCAAAACAATATATATCATCCTTGAAATTGTAGAGATATTCTTCATCATATTCCATAAAATCAACTTTTGATACACTTCCATCAAT
>CAYNNV010000194.1:0-4050 GCA_964398625.1 uncultured Sangeribacter sp.
CGTTATTATACCTGTAAGCAGACAAGTTGCCGAATCCAAATCCAGCTCGCATATAAAACCACAGGCTGCGATTAGACGGAAAACCAATTCACATGTAGACGACATTTCCGGATATGAGAAAGTGATCTCTGCAAAATCATCAGGGAACTGATGATGGTCAATCAAGACTTTCGGGGCAGAAGCACCTTGCACAATCGGGGCAAGTTCGTCCTGTCGCGAAGGTTTGTTAAAGTCAAGGCATAATATCAAATCAGATTCATTGATCAATCGCGTTGCTTCTGCCGGATATCGAGTGGCTGTTACAATTTCTCCTACGTGCGGAAGAAATGAAAGCGAACGCGGTAAGGAATCCGGAGTCACAACCGATGCATGCTTCCCAAGCTTACCGAGAAGCAATGCCATACCAAGAGTAGAACCGATTGCATCACCATCAGGACGCACATGGCAGGTAAGCACTATATTTTCAGCCTCACCGAGAAGCTTCATAAAATGCTTTAAATCCTTATTATTGAATATGCTTGACAACATTATATTCTTCTTTCAATTTACAAAGTTACTACATTTTTGAGAAACTATTTATATATCTTTGACAAAATCTGTTTTTAGTATCTTAAAAATTATTAAACTGAATTCATCTGTATCAAATTTCCGAACATTCACCACAGCTTACCAACTATATTACAGACAATTATTTAAATTTGTAGGTCTGACATACCAGTCAATCTTTTGATAAACTTTTTAAATTCCGTTCATTATACTTAACTTTGCAGTAAAAGAACAAAAGGATGAAAAATATTTGCACATTACCGACTTAAAATTATTCACAAATATTCTGACACCCTGAAATAGATATTACTATAATTCAAATACATAAGATTCTCACTATACAATATGCATACACGTGAAGAAAAGTTGGAGGCATTTGGCAGAATGCTCGACGTATTAGATACACTACGCGTAAAGTGTCCCTGGGATGCCAAGCAGACTAATGAATCCTTACGACCTAATACAGTTGAAGAAGTATATGAACTTGTTGACGCGCTGATTACTGACAATGAAGACAATATTAGAAAAGAACTCGGTGACGTATTACTCCATGTAGCTTTCTATTCAAAGATTGCTGACGAACAAAATCGTTTCGATATTGCAGATGTCTGTAATTCACTTACTGATAAGCTAATATTTCGTCATCCCCACATTTATGGGAATGTCAAGGCAGATACGGATGATGAAGTAATAAAGAACTGGGAACAAATAAAGCTCAAGGAAAAAGGTGGAAATAAGACTGTGCTTGGCGGAGTTCCTTCAGCTCTTCCCGCTCTTATAAAGGCTAACCGTATTCAGGAAAAAGCACGAAACGTAGGTTTTGACTGGGAAGAACCTGAACAGGTGTGGGATAAAGTTAAAGAGGAAATTTCAGAAGTTGAGACAGAGATAAAAAATAATAATCCCATCAATCTTGAAAAAGAATTTGGAGATCTTCTTTTTGCAGTGATTAATGCTGCAAGGCTTTATGGGGTAAATCCTGAAAATGCTCTTGAGAAGACTAATAGAAAATTCATTCATCGCTTTAATTATCTTGAAAACAAAGCAAGAGAACTTGGCCGCAACATAAAGGATATGACGCTTTCAGAAATGGATGAAATATGGGAAGAAGCTAAAAAGGACGAACACTGAATTGATTATATCTGAGCGAGATAATGATAGTCTGCATTACTGAGAAACCAAGTGTGGGTCGAGATATTGCGGCAATACTCGGTGCCACGACACGTCATGACGGATATTTTGAGGGTAACGGTTATTGTGTAACTTGGACCTTTGGCCATCTTTGCACACTTAAAAGTCCGAATGATTATAATCCGGCATGGAAACGCTGGAGTCTTGGTTCACTTCCAATGATTCCACAACCATTTGGAATAAAGGTAATCGCTGAGAAAGGGATTGAGCATCAGTTTAAAGTAATTGAATCCTTATTAGAAAAAGCTGATAGTGTAATCAATTGCGGTGACGCCGGACAGGAAGGTGAACTCATCCAAAGGTGGGTAATGCAGAAAGCTAATTGCAGGGTTCCCGTGAAGAGGCTCTGGATTTCCTCTCTTACTGATGAAGCTATACGTGAAGGATTTAAAAACCTGCGTGACCAGAAAGACCTTGATTCCCTTTATACAGCTGCACTTTGTCGTGCAATCGGTGATTGGATACTCGGACTTAACGCAACGCGACTTTATACTTTGAAATATGGACAGCAAGGTCAAGTGCTTTCTATCGGAAGAGTTCAGACTCCAACTCTTGCCCTGATTGTCAATAGGCAAAAAGAGATTGATGACTTCATACCGACAGACTCTTGGGAGGTAAGAACAATATATAGAGATGTGAATTTCACTGCCAAACTCCCTCAGTTTCCAACAGAAGACGAGGCTGAGGAGATTGCTCAACGGCTCAAGTCATTTCCACTATCTATTATTTCCATCGAAAAGAAGAAACGCAAAGAACTACCTCCTAAACTTTTTGATCTCACATCACTTCAGGTAGAATGCAATAAAAAATTCGGTCTTAGTGCCGATACTACTCTTAAGACAATTCAATCTCTTTACGAAAAGAAAGTCACGACTTATCCACGAGTTGACACTACTTATCTTACCGAGGATGTGTACAAAAAATGTGGTTCTATTCTCAATTCTTTGATTGATTTTGCGGATAAACTTCAACCGCTTAGGGGGAAAAAATTGCTAAAAAGAAAAAAGGTGTTTGATAACTCTAAAGTTACTGATCACCATGCCATTATACCCACAGGGCAGCGGCTGCCTTCTCTGACCGAGACCGAGAGAAAAGTATTTGATATTATCGCGACGAGATTTATTGCAATATTTTATCCTGATTGCGAATTTGAACAGACTTCCGTACTTGCTAAAGTTGACGATACAGAATTTAAAGCTACCGGAAAGAAAATTACTAATGAGGGATGGAGAGCTCTTTATCCCCCTCAGAAGAAAAGCGACGACTCATCTTCCGGGGAAGACAATCTAATGCCGGAATTTTCAAAAGGGGAAAGCGGATCTCACAATCCCTCCGTTGTGAAACGCACAACCCAACCGCCGAAGTACTTTACTGAAGGCACCTTGCTTAAAGCTATGGAGACGGCCGGAAATCTTGTAGAAGATGAAGACTTGCGCGAAGCACTTAAAGCAAATGGCATAGGACGACCATCAACTCGTGCAGCTATCATAGAAATTCTCTATAAGAGAGGATACATCAGGAAAGAGAAAAACTCATTGAGAGCTACGGATGCGGGCATTGAGCTGATATCTCTTATATCGGAAGAACTTCTTAAAAGCGCACGACTCACCGGAATTTGGGAAAACAGGCTGCGTCGTATTGAGGCCGGCGATTACAGTGCATCGGAATTTATTGCTCATCAGAAAGAACTGATAAATCAGATTACCTTTACAGTTTTGAGCGATAATTCCAACCGTCGGATATTAGCTGAGCAGAATGTAGCAACTGCCAAAGCTAAGACATCTAAAGCCTCAAAAAAAGCTAAGTAGCTATTAGAATTATATAATACTGAAAATATTGTTGATTTGTTGTAGATAATAAATTTGGATTATTAATATGTCAATTAATTTACTTATACAATATACTCTTGTAGGAATATGTATTCTGGGAGCTTGCATTTGGATTGTGGTAAAAGCCGTGAAAAAGAACAATAAAAAATCCGGGTGTTGTGGCTGTTCGCTCGCAGATTTATGCCAAAAGCCTGAAAAAAACACTGAGTCTGAGAATACCAATGAATGCCGGGAGAAAGTTAGTACTTCCGGATCATTTAAGAAATCAATTAAATAATAGACGTCTCTTAAATTATATTAATCAATATTCCTTATCTATTTTCTGAAGGTTGTATAGCCTTGACTTCCTCAACATTTTTTTCAAAGGGTCTTTTCCTCCAAGTTACCTTTCTATTTTCTCAATAAAAAGTTTTCTTTTACAAGCCACAAAAGTACTGAACACACCAAGCGCGTTAATAAAACTTAAATCGAACTAAATCGAATC
>CAYNNV010000195.1:0-3993 GCA_964398625.1 uncultured Sangeribacter sp.
AGCACCGCGCCGTATCCGCGCATTGCTTCGGTGATGAGGAATGAGGGGCGGTCGCCGGGATGATAAAGGGCAGTAGGATGAAACTGTATGAACTCCATATCTTCTACAGTCCCTTTTGCGCGATATACCATAGCGATTCCGTCGCCTGTGGCGATAAGCGGGTTGGTGGTGGTAGTATATACGGCTCCAACGCCGCCGGTAGCCATAAGGGTGGCTTTGGCTAAAAAAGTCTCCACTTTGTCATTTTCTTCATCAAGCACGTAAGCGCCGTAGCAATGAATCTCCGGAGTGCGTCGGGTGACTATTTTTCCGAGATGATGCTCAGTGATTATCTCTATGGCGAAGTGGTGTTCATAGATGTCAATGGCAGGATTTGCTTTTACAGCCGCCACAAGGCTCTGCTGAATCTCGGCACCGGTATTGTCGGCGTGGTGTAGTATGCGGAATTCGGAGTGCCCTCCTTCGCGGTGAAGATCAAAAGAACCATCCTCTTTTTTATCGAAGTTTACCCCCCAGCTTATAAGTTCCTGAATCTGTGAGGGAGCCTCGGTCACCACTTTTTTTACTGCTTCGGGGTCGGAAAGCCAGTCGCCGGCCACCATGGTGTCGTGAATGTGCTTCTCGAAGTCATCAACTTCAAGATTTGTCACTGATGCTACTCCCCCCTGGGCAAGATTTGTATTCGCCTCCTCGAGAGTGGTCTTGCAGATGAGGGCAACTCTTCCTTTTTTTGATGCCTTGAGTGCGAAGCTCATTCCGGCGATGCCGGATCCTATTACCAGAAAATCGTATTTCTTAGCCATCTTTAGTGCTTCAAAAAATTTGCCCTCAAAGTTACTAAAATCTGAGGAATGTAAGATGCCTCATGGCATTAAATTTACAAATATTAGTACAAAAGCCGCCTGATTTCACCGATTAAAGCAAAAAAGCGATTTTACGGGTCAATATTTATCGGATATTGTTAAATCTACCTGACTTTTCGGCACTCATATATGTTGAGCGAGCCAAATGAATTGTTCCACAGAGAGTTGCTCGGGGCGCAGCTTCATGATTTCCTCATCAAGTATAGGATTTCCTTTACCGGCCAGCGGGGTGAGCGTGTTGCGCAGTGTCTTGCGGCGCTGGCCGAAGGTAGTCTTCACGATTGTGCGGAATCTGCGTTCGTCGCATCCGAGAGATGTGCGGGAATTGCGGACAAGGCGTATTACGCCGCTTTTTACTTTCGGTGGCGGGAGAAATACATTCTCATCGACGGTGAAGAGATATTCGCAGTCATACCACGCCTGAAGCAATACCGAGAGTATGCCATATACTTTTGAGCCCGGGCCGGCACAGATGCGTTGTGCCACTTCGCGCTGCAGCATACCGGCGCACACCGGTATCTGCTCACGATAGTCAAGGAGCTTGAAGAAGATCTGCGAAGATATATTGTAAGGATAATTGCCTATCAGAGCGAAATCCTTGCCGTCAAAGAGTTGTGACAAGTCCATCTTGAGGAAATCATCTTCTCTTACGTTGAGTTCAGGGAAGGCGGTATGGAGATAATCAACTGATTCACTGTCTATCTCCACAGCCATCAATGGTCTCTCCGTTCGCAGCAGGAATTGGGTAAGCACACCGGTGCCGGGACCAATCTCAAGTATGGGTATTTCTCCGTAAGCTGCATCTTTGTCCGGAAGCTCGGTAGCAGATATGGTGTCGGCAATTCTGCGGGCTACATTGGTATCGGTGAGGAAATGCTGCCCGAGTTGTTTTTTAGGTTTTACGTATGCCATCTCTTAAATTATTCTTTTGTATTTTAACGCCGTACGCGCTTCCATAGTTCAGGCAGGAGTGTGAGCGAAGTGGCTGCAATGATTATGATCCAGTCGGTGAATGGGAGCGGCACTACGTTGAAGAAAGCACCTCCGAGCTCCACTATTGCAATCTGCCCGATGAAAATGAGTGAGGCTATAAGCACGAAACTTCCGCAGTCATGGAAGTGAAAGGCGGAACGCTTTGAGCCGAATGCCTTGGCATTGAAGAGATTCCAGAACTGCAGGAATATGAATATTGTGAAGAATAGTGATAGTTCGTAGGGCGACATCGTGTGAATTGGTATGAAGCCGGAGCTGAATATATCTGCCAGACGTGAGAAGTCAATATGGCGGAACAGAAGCAAAATCCCGAGAAGGACTATGAAGAAAGTAAGCCCGGTGGTTATGATGTTGCGCGTCATGGCCGGAGAGATTATGAAGTCAGAACTTTTCCGTGGTTTCTCTTTCATCACTTCGGCTGATGGTGGCAACGAAGCAAGAGCTACAGCAGCGAAAGTATCCATTATCAGATTGACCCAAAGCATTTGGGTTACGGTAAGTGGCGATTCGAGTGACAGGAATGCGCCGGCAAGAACTATCAGGCAGGCGGTGACATTTACCGTCATCTGGAATAATATGAAGCGCTGTATATTGCGATAGAGGCTTCTACCCCACATCACGGCCCGGCTTATCGACGTGAATGAATTGTCAAGAATAGTGATATCGGAGGCCTCCTTTGCGACTGCTGTTCCGGCGCCCATCGATAGTCCTACGTGAGCTGCTTTTAGAGCCGGGGCGTCATTGGTGCCGTCGCCGGTGACGGCCACTATGCGTCCGCTTCCTCTCAGAGCCTCCACGAGGCGCTTCTTGTCAAGAGGCCTGGCGCGGGCAATTATCTTAAGTCCCGGTGCTCTCCGGAGCAGTTCTTCATCGGTCATTGCCGCTACTTCAGGCCCGGTGATAATGGCATCTTCCGGATCGTTGTCGCTCCAGATGCCGGTCTGTCGTCCTATCTCGCGAGCTGTGGCGGGCGTGTCGCCGGTCACAATCTTTACTTCGATGCCTGCTTCTGTCACTTCTTTTATGGCCTGCGGCACGTCATTGCGCACCGGGTCAGAGATAGCTGTAATTCCTAAGAAAGAGAGGCCGGCCGTAGAGAAGTGACTATCTTCCGGGATAACTTCATCAGTCGGAAGAATCCGATAAGCAAAGCCCAATGTACGCATTCCCCGGTTCTGATAGCTCAGAAGCGCAGCATCAATCTCCTCTTTTGTCACTCCCTCGGTCTGACTGCATTTCCCGAATACTATCTCAGGGGCTCCCTTAAGGAATAGTACTCTTCTACCGTCGGCATTCTGAGTAATAGTGGCCATATATTTGCGTTCGGTAGAGAAAGGGATTTCAGCTACTACGGCATGATTTTCACGCATGGAGCGATAGTCAATTCCTTTTTCCCTGAGCCAAAGCAGCAGTGCTCCCTCTGTCGGGTTTCCCAGTACTTCCGGAGAGTCCGGATTGGTGAAGTCAAGCGTGGCTGTTGAGTTGAGCGCTATCGCACCTGCGATCACATCCTCGGCAGGATTGCCGAAGAATAGAGTGTCGGTCACTTGCATTCGTCCTGTGGTGAGCGTGCCGGTCTTGTCGGTGCAGATCACGGTGGTGGCGCCCATAGTCTCGCATGCGTGCATTTTGCGCACAAGATTATTGGTGCGTATCATGCGGCGCATGGAGTAGGCAAGAGCTAATGTGACTGCCATGGGCAGACCCTCCGGCACAGAGCAGACAACGAGAGTGACAGCTATCATAATGCTTTGCAGCAGATACATAATGAAGGCGCCCCACTCAAAAGGTGTCTGCAATAGATACATGGTGCACCGCCCCGCGATAATGAGGGCACCGATAGCGTAGCTTGCTATTGATATGAGGCGTCCGAGACGCTCAAACTGACTGTCAAGCGGAGTGTGTCCCTCCACCGGAGCGGATGCGGCGAGATACACTTTGCCGGCTTCTGAGGCGTCGCCTACTGCCGTGACTTCCATAACGGCGTGACCCTCCATGACTTTAGTTCCGCGATATACCATATCTGTCGGGAAAGTAGCATCGGCCACTGCCCGCTCCTTCTTCTCGCTTTTGCGTGCAATTGGCTCTCCTGTTAGGGTTGACTCATCTACGCTGAGAGTCACGCTCTCAAGTAGCC
>CAYNNV010000196.1:0-3988 GCA_964398625.1 uncultured Sangeribacter sp.
AACTATGCTGGAGGCTAAAGCCTTTGATGAAGCTTACGACGTAGACGATCTTCTTCAAGAAGCCGAGGGCCAGCTATTCGAGATTTCACAAGCTCAACTCAAGCGAGAGGTCACGCAGATTGACCCGGTACTCAATGAGGCTGTAAAGCAGATGGAAATTGCCGCCAACCGTGAAAGCGGTCTTTCCGGTCTTACTTCGGGCTTCTATGATCTTGATCGCATCACTTCGGGTTGGCAAAATTCCGATCTCGTGATCATTGCTGCTCGTCCCGCAATGGGTAAGACTGCTTTTGTGCTCTCAATGGTGAAGAATATGGCTGTTGACAATGCTATTCCGGTGGGTGTATTTTCGCTTGAGATGAGCAATGTGCAGCTTGCCAATCGACTTATCTCCAATGTATGTGAGTTGCCCGGCGATAAGATAAAGTCCGGACGTTTTGAACCTTACGAGCAGGAACAGCTTCATTCGCGCCTCAGGAGTATTTATGGAGTGCCTATATATCTTGACGAGACGGCCGGCCTAAGCATTACGGAAATGAGAACTAAAGCTCGCAGGCTTGTGCGTGAGCGCGGCGTTAAGATTATCATAATTGACTATCTGCAGCTAATGAATGCTTCAGGGATGAAATTCGGTAACCGAGAACAGGAGGTTTCAACTATTTCACGATCTCTTAAAGAGATGGCTAAGGAGCTGAATGTGCCGGTAATTGCACTGTCGCAGCTGAGCCGCGCCAACGAGGCTCGTGAGGATAAGCGCCCTATGCTTTCCGACCTTCGAGAATCGGGCGCAATAGAGCAGGATGCCGACATTGTTTGTTTTATACACAGACCCGAGTATTATCTTAAGTCGTCGGAAGACCACAATGGGCGCGACATACGCGGGCTTGCAGAGTTTATTGTGGCCAAGCATAGAAGCGGTGCCGTGGGCGACGTTAATTTGCGTTTTATTGCACAATATGCTAAATTTGATAACTGGGATGCGGGATACAATACAGTGCGTGAAACTCTTGACGGTGCTTCGCAGAGTGCTCAGACATTTCCGTCGAAGATATTTCAAGCACCTACCTCCGACCCAAATCCTCTCGCCGCAGATGAGGAGAGAGGCGCAACAGTTGATCTCTCGCCGGTAGGCCCCGATGAGGATATTCCATTTTGAGAATTAAGAATCATTGATGAATAAGGATACGTTTCATTTAGGAGGGATGAGTTGCGCGGCTTGCGCCTCGCGCATAGAGAAGACTCTTAACGGTTGCTCAGGAGTAGAATCGGCTTCTGTGAATTTTGCTAATGCTACTGCCCGTGTTGAGTATGATGCCACAATATGTAGCCCTAAGTCATTGCAGGAAGCGGTGAGAGCTGCAGGCTACGAGCTGATACTGCCCGATGAGGCATCAGAGGCTGAGGATGCTCAGAAGCGAAGCTACAGAAAGCTTAAGATTAATACAATACTCGCAATCATTCTTTCAATTCCGGTATTTGTAATCGGAATGTTTTTCATGCACGAAGAATGGGCTAATGTTGTCATGCTTATTTTCTCAACGCCGGTTGTATTCTATTTCGGCAGGCGCTTCTTCATCGGTGCATGGAAACAGCTGAAGCACCACACTGCCAATATGGATACCTTGGTTGCTCTCAGTACGGGAATAGCGTGGCTCTTTTCGGTGGCCAATATGTTTTTCCCTCACTTCTGGGAAAGTCATGGTATTGTGCCTCATGTATATTTCGAAGCTTCCGCTGTAATTATAGCCTTTATACTGCTTGGAAAACTCATGGAGGGAAAGGCTAAAGGCAATACGTCAGCCGCGATCAGAAAACTTATGGGTCTTCAGCCTAAGAGTGTAACTAAAGTTTTGCCTGACGGAAGTTTAAGCGAGTTGGCGATAGGAGATATTGCGCCGGGCGATGTGATACTCGTACGTCCGGGAGAGAGAATTGCAACTGATGGTGAGGTCATCTCCGGTGAGTCATACGTTGATGAATCCATGCTTTCCGGGGAGCCGTTGCCGGTAGAGAAGACTGAGGGAAAGGAAGTATTTGCCGGTACTATCAATGGTAGCGGAGCCTTTCGTTTCAGGGCTTCAAAAGTAGGGAATGATACACTGCTCGCCCGAATCATCCGGATGGTAGAAGATGCTCAGGGAAGTAAACCTCCTGTGCAACAGCTCGTTGATAAGGTGGCTGCCATATTTGTGCCGGTAATAATAGGTATTGCCTTCCTGAGTTTCCTCACATGGTTGCTTTTTGATGCCGATTCGGGCTTTACCCACGGATTACTCGCAGCCGTGACAGTTCTGATAATAGCTTGTCCTTGTGCCCTCGGACTTGCTACTCCCACAGCCATTATGGTCGGTATCGGGAAAGGTGCGGAATATGGTATTCTAATCAAGGATGCAGAAGCATTGGAGACGGCTAGGAAGATTGATACCGTTGTCCTTGACAAGACCGGCACGCTTACACGCGGATTCCCCGAAGTGGAAGAGATTGCGATGATTCGAAACGATGCAGATGCTTTAGCAATACTCGCTGCCCTTGAGTCACAATCGGATCATCCTCTTGCGCGTGCTGTAGCTGACAAGTATCAGGATGTTGCAAAGCCTGAGGTTGAAGCATTTGAAAGTGTGAGCGGAAAGGGTGTGAAAGGACTTATCGGCGGCAAATTGTATTATGCAGGTAGCCGCAGATTTATGGAAGAGAATAATATTATTCCCTCCGAGTCGGCAATGGCGCAGGCTCGCCGACTGACGGCCCGCGCCTGCTCTTTGGTATGGCTTGCCGATTCAGAAGGTATAATACTTCTTGCCGGTATCTCTGATCCTCTCAAGGCAACATCGCGGCATGCAGTGGAAGAATTGAAGAGCAGAGGAATTGAAGTGATAATGCTCACGGGCGACAATCGCACTACAGCCGAGGCCGTAGCTGAGCGTGCCGGTATCACAAAAGTGATAAGTGAGGTTTTGCCACAGGAAAAGTCGCGTTATATCGATGAGCTTAAACGTGAAGGCCGGTGCGTGGCAATGGTTGGTGATGGTATCAACGATTCTGCTGCGCTTGCGGCATCTGATCTCAGTATAGCAATGGGTACCGGTTCCGACATAGCCATTGATGTGGCCAAGATGACCATCATCTCAGCAGACCTCACTAAGATACCTTTGGCTATCGCGCTCTCGGGAGCAACAGTTAGGACAATCAGGCAAAATCTATTTTGGGCATTTATATACAATGCAATAGGGGTGCCGGTTGCTGCCGGTGTACTTTATCCTCTATTCGGTTTTTTACTGAATCCGATGATAGCGGGAGCTGCTATGGCTTTCAGTTCGGTAAGCGTCGTGACAAATTCATTGCTTCTCAAGCGTAAGAATTTCACTATTTCAAATACTAAGGAGGATGATGGACGCGTTGATAATGAAAATAAGAAAGTAAATCAAAAGGAAATAATGACTAAGACTTATCAAGTATCAGGCATGGCATGCAGCCATTGCAGCGGAAGAGTGGAAGCTGCCATAAAGGGCGTACCGGGAGTAGAAAGCGTGACAGTAAACCTTACTGAGGGAAGCGCTACAGTAAGTGGCGATGCTGATCCTGCTAAGGTGATAGAGGCTGTAGAAGCTGCCGGTTATTCATGCAAGGAATAAATTATCTCCATGAAGATGCTCAAAGACCCTTTTATTCTCATGAGTGCGGTAAATACCGCGCTGCGCGATAATTATCCTTCACTTGAGGAATTATGTGCTTCGGAAGATATTGATATGCAAGAGCTTGTAAAAAGACTAAATGCAGCCGGATTTACGTATATGGCAGAGCAAAATCAATTTCGTTGAAAAAAATAAATTTTTTTGAGCAAAAAAAAGCTGAAAAATTTTGTGGAATGAAAAAAACTGCGTAACTTTGCCGTGCATTTGAGAGAGACACATGCTGTGTTAATCTTAAATACGATCTGCTTCAGTAGCTCAGTTGGTTAGAGCACCTGACTGTTAATCAGGGGGTCGTT
>CAYNNV010000197.1:0-3978 GCA_964398625.1 uncultured Sangeribacter sp.
CTCATTTTATGACAATGCTCCACTTGTGTTGCGGGAGGCTGCTGCCTTCGGCACACCGGCCGTCCTTGTAGAAGGTTCCACAGCTTCAGAAGTGATCCGTAATGGTAAGAATGGATTTCTCGTTGCGCCTGACGGAGAGCATTATGCCGACCTCATCTCAGTACTTGCCTCCGATCGCGACCGCCTTACGGAAGTAGGTCGCGGTGCTCGCGAATCTCTCGTCAGAAGCTGGTCAGACGTCGTCACCGAAGTAGCCGACCGCTACCTCACCCTCATCAACTCCCACACCTCCCACCATCTATGAGCAAGTGGTTATTTCTATTCCAGAAGACTGTCTCCCAGTCTACAACATAATTAAGAAATAGAAAAGAATTTTTATCGCATTAATTGTGAAATTAAAATCAATTTACTAATTTTGCAAAACAAACCGCATTGCAGAAGCCCGGTTATGGGTTGAGTAGGCGGGAATAGGATTGATACACCAGAGGGCGTATGAATAAATCAATTTAGAAAGAGTATATCCGCGCTGATTCTTGGCAGTTTGAAATTCTCGCAAAGTTTCTAAGTCTAAGTCAAGGATTGAGCAACGGTAGATGCCAGTGGCTGTGTAATACTTGGCTTTCAGTATTTTTTTCAATTAAGAACTTAATACTGAGAGCAGTAATTACATATTACCGCGCAGGCTTCTGCACGTTGCCGTCCTGTTTAGACTGGGCAATGCGAGAAGCCTCAAGGTGCAGGATGGTGACAGATACAGATTCCTGCGCTTTTTTGTGTTATATTCTAAAGCCAACGAGGGGAAGACCGAGGCATCTTTAAATTATGTTTTTCAAAAGAGGATCCCTTTTCTTATTCTTGCTTGTCGGGACTCTTTCATTATCGGCGCAAGATAGGAAACCCTGCTTGATATTTTCGGGAGAAGCAGGTGATGAGTATGCTATTGACCTTGAAAAGTACAATTGTATATATTTCAAGGAGAACTCAATGAGCTTGGTGAATTCAGAGAGTCCAAATGATTCTATGGAACTTCTTTACGCTACATATAATCAATTTAGAGTAGATGATGCGTATGTGTCAAACGCAGTAGCAGAAATAAGCGATACCGATCTGTCAATTATTTATAATGACT
This sequence comes from uncultured Sangeribacter sp., assembly GCA_964398625.1. GTDB lineage: Bacteria > Bacteroidota > Bacteroidia > Bacteroidales > Muribaculaceae > Lepagella. Next base: position 1,130 of record CAYNNV010000197.1, read on the forward strand.
TTAAACAAACTTTGGACATAGGTAATAAGCATGAAAATTCTTATATAATATCAGTATATGATATGAGAGGAATGCTCATGTTAAAAGGTCACGTTGAAATGGAAAATTCATTTTCTGTTGAAAGTCTTAAAGAAGGAATATATGTGGCCGCAATTGTCGGAGAAAAAACAAACAAGACACTTAAATTCATAAAGAAATGAAAAAATCAATACTTATAAAGAGCCTTATGAGCCTTGCCGTTTGTGCGGTCTCTTTGGTAGGGTTTGCACAGAAGGAGAAAGTCATTAAGGTTTTTAGCAATGGCAACGTTATAGCAGAATATAATGCTAATAATATTGACTATATACGTGTGGATGATCTAATCAACGCACCGGAAGATATGGTTGCTGACGTGGAAGGAAATGCCATCACTATCAAGTGGATGGCAGTAGAAGGTGCTACCTATAACGTATTTCGCTCAGCGGATAATGTTAATTTCACGTTGATCGCCAAAGACCTTAAAGAGAACACTTATACTGATCATGCTCCATTAACAGGCACCAATTTCTATAAAGTAAAGGCTGTTGTTAACGGTCAAGAGAGTGCTTATACTACTTCTGCCACAGCTACCCTGACAGATAATGGTATGGAAAGTGGAATTTATCTTGGTATAATTGGGTTTAACAGCTCATTATACGAGCACCCAATCAATCTTCTAAACGAGACAACTGTAGAAGGGTATTATAATTTTATTGACGAGCTTCAATCTAAGGATATGACTCTTCTTTATCATTCTGTGGAAAAGGCATTAGATAAAATGCAGAGTACAACATATCCTACGGATCTTTCTCGAGTCGCTTTAGTTACTTTCACTGATGGTCTTGACAGAGGATCTCATGGTAAGACGGATGTCTATATAGACAGTGAAGATGGCGATCTGGACTATCGCAATGATCTTAATAACCGAATAAAAAATCAGACTATAGCGGGAAAAGACATATCTGCATACTGTATCGGTATAAGAGGAGATGATGTTACTGATTATTCTAAATTTAAAGATAATATTAAGAAGCTCTCATCATCTGATGAAAATGCCTATGAAGTGACTGATATGTCTCAGGTGAATGCAAAATTTAAAGTTATCGCAGAGGAATTAACCAAAAGCACTATTATTCAGAGCTTCACAGCAAAAATACCACCGGAAGCTAATGGTAGCCTAATTCGTATTACATTCGATAATGTTAAAACAAAGGCTGAAGACTCAAGGGTATGGATACAAGGAAATCTTAACTTAAGAACTAAGACACTTGAGAATATTAATTACGAGGGTCTAAAATTTCTGTATCCTGTGTCTTCAGTGAATGGTACAGTTGACGAAGAAGGATTCTATTGTTATACTTTTGAAGGTATTATCACTACTAATAATCTTATTTTTTCTCCGGAAGCAACAATGGAATATATTTACATAAAATCTACATCTTCATGGCAACCGAATAAGGAATTTGGAAATACCGGGAACTTCGTGCCGAAAATTGATAAAAGTTCTGCAGCTATTATGCTTATTTTGGATTGTACAAGTTCCCTTGGCGACATGTTTGACAAGTCTGCAGATAATGCAAAATCTAATGCGAAAAACTTCGTGAAGACACTTTATGATGCATCAGTAGCAGATCCTGAAACTCCGGATACACCCCCTTCATTTGGAGATAAATCGTCATATACTGTAAATGGAGTCAGCTTCAATATGATTAAGGTTAACGGTGGTTCCTATATGATGGGAATGGATGGTTTTGAAGAAGATGAGAAACCGATGCATATTGAAAATATTGAATCCTTTAATATTGGTGAAACTGAGGTTACTCAAGGTTTGTGGAAAGCTGTAATGGGTACTAATCCTTCCAATTCTAATGGAAATGAACAACTTCCGGTTGAAAATGTTAGTTGGGACGACTGTCAGGTTTTTATTGATAAATTAAATAAAATGACAGGTTGCCAATTCAGACTTCCCACTGAAGCAGAGTGGGAATACGCTGCTCGTGGAGGAGAGTTGTCAAAAGGATATAAATATAGTGGAGGCAATAATTTAGCAGATGTTGCTTGGTATATTGACAATTGTAACTCAGAGACTCACTTAGTCGCAAAAAAACAACCTAACGAGCTTGGCATTTATGATATGACCGGAAATGTTTGGGAATGGACATCAGATAAATATAGTACTGACTACTCGAGTACTCGTAACAGTAATGAACGTGTCTATCGTGGTGGTAGCAAATATAGTTTACCTTTTGATTGCCGTATTGCAAATCGCAGTAGTAATTCTCCCGAAAAACGAAATAGCAGTGTAGGTTTACGCCTCGCTCTATAAGTTGATAATAAATCTTCATAATAATATATCTAAAAAAGTTAAACGATCTAAACTTCTTAAGGAGTATAGATCGTTTACCTTTTTTCGATTAGTCCATTTGAAATTTTCTGTAAATTTTTCAAAAACTTCCTTAAAAGCAAAGAAATTGGTTGTTTAATAATATTAGAATAATGGTGTACTTATGTCATTATCTCTTTGAGTATAGGTAACTGAACCTACAATATATGAAATATGTTCAGCAAATAAAAAAGCTTTATTATGGAATTCAAAATAGAGACAGATAGAATCTTTGCTGTCGATGAGGAAGGCAAGACGGTGGCGGAAGTGACATTCCCGACTACGGATGGAGTGTCTGTAATAGATCATACATTTGTAGATCCCTCGCTAAGAGGTCAAGGTGTAGCAGGAAAGTTGGTTAAATTGGCTGCAAACACTATCTTGGAAAATGGCAATAATATCGCAGCAATTTGCCCTTATGCTGTTACATGGTTTGAGAGCAATCCGG
>CAYNNV010000198.1:0-3952 GCA_964398625.1 uncultured Sangeribacter sp.
AAGGAAATATGTCGATAAAGAAATAATTGCCCGGGCCGTACGGGATAATTTTCGATGTGTGTTAAATCATGTTGCGATAGTATAAATCATCCTTAACACTTGAACCACCGGTGTGCTCATACGTTAGATAGGTATAACGCATCTATGAGTGACGTGCCGGTGTTTAATTCGTGAGAACTGGCATCGGCAAGCATAGGATTAGTTAGATATAGTTTATAGTGGAACCTGAGGCTGCACCTACCGGTGCAGCCTCTTGCTTTGGACATAACTTAAGTTCATATACAAAGGATGCATTATATCTATATAATAGACAGGCTATGAGACCAATCGGAAGCCTTTCGCGGGTTCTTTAATATCCTAATGATCAACCTCCTCAGTTCATACAATCATTACTTAAATGCACCGGACGCGATCTCTCCTATCTTAGCTATCAGCATAGAATTCGTAGTTGAATCATACCCGGAATCAGCTATAAAAACCGCTATACAATAGCGTTTCCCCGATGGCAGAGTCACCATTCCAACATCATTACTCGCCATTATCCTACCATTGATCTCCGGACCGCTCCCCGTCTTGTGCCCGAGTACAGCCCCCGGCGGCAGCCCGGCAGGAAGCTTATCCTGCCCCGTGGTGCAATTCTCCATGATCGTCTTTATCTGCATCGAAAGGGGGTCATTATAATCAAGTTGAAATCTACGCAAAAGTGAAGCTAATGCCAACGGCGTTGTAGTATTTTCAAGTGCCCTGAGAGGATTTTCATTCATATCCTTTTCATTCCAAGTAGCGCTCACCTGAGGAAGGCCAAGTATACGCATATACTTGGTCACCATGCTCATTCCCCCCACGCCGCGCGCAAGAATATCAAGAGCATTGTTATCGCTTTGTCCAAGAGCATATTCGAGCAGTTGAAGAAGCGTAAATTCATGCAAATCATCCGTGGTTAAATCCTTAAGCATCGGACTCCACGTATCGCGACTCAATAGACTGTCTTCTACTACTATGCGCTCCGAAAAATCCTTACCCATTAGCCGCTGGACCTCGGCAACTGTCATAGCAACAGGAAATTTCACGACGGAAAACATTGGAAAACTTTCATCCATTGCAATCCCGAATGTCTTTCCCCGGTCACTAACAACAGCCACACCAATACGACAATCCGGATAGCTGCTACACAAATCAGCGAGTTCACGCTGCGCAACCCCTATCCGCTTATCCTCTTTAGAAACTTTCCGAGCCATAATTTCCCCGCAACCGAGCCACAAACACGCCAGCAGAAATACGGCAATAATTACTCTTAAACGCTTCATACGGCTACAAAGATAATCAACTTTTCTATAATCTTCAATATCCGTCCCTGACTCTATGAAGTTATACAGTCCTGCTGTTGCTCATTAGGGTGGCATTGATTATCTTTGCATCGGAAATGAACGTATATAAGGTCTTAAAACTCGCTCTTGGAAACCGCATTCCCCGCCCCCTCAAAATGGCCGGATTGTGGACAATGTTTCTTTTGCGCAAAAGAGTTTGTGGTGTATTTATTGATCCCGTACTGAGTTGCAATCTGCGATGCCGTATGTGCTACTTCTCCGACCCGGAGCGCAGAAAAACACTTCACGGCGTGATGCCGGAATCCGAAATTGATGCTGTCCTCAACGCCACTCTTCCTGCCGCCTTGAAGCTACAGATCGGATGCGGGGCAGAACCTACACTATACCCTCGTCTACCGCAAATCATTAGAAAAGGTAAAGAGGCCGGAGTTCCATTCATTTCCCTTACTACCAACGGTATGCTTATAGCCGACGGCCACGTAAGCCTCAGCGAACTTGCCGCAGCAGGACTCCACGAACTAACCCTTTCTCTCCATGGCACAACACCGGAAATATACGAAGACCTCATGCCGGGAGCCAAATACAATCTCCTTAAAGCTCTTGCCCGTGAAATTGCCGTTGTGAAACAAAAACACAGTCTCTCTCTTCGCGTCAACTTCACAATTAATTCCCTTAACATATCAGACCTCAAGGATGACAAATTTTGGGATATTTGGGTAGAAGGAGGATTACCCGATATAGTACAACTGCGCCCGGTTCAGAAAATCGGAGAAAGCAGCTGGTCGGATTTCAATCTTAAGCCCCTGATTGATGACTACGATATAACCATCGGAGCCATTGCAGAAGAATGTAAGAAGCGAGGAATACATTGCATATATCCGACCAAAGAAAATATCCTCGCTGTTGACTATTGCCAAGCCGGAGAGACAGCACTAATAGAAGACCTCACATACGTCTACATCTCTCCGGACAACTGCTATAAAGATGATTTCCAACCCGATAAGGAAGGGTTTCACCAATATCACCGGCGTAAAAACTCGCTAATCAGAATATTCCGCGCAATATTCATCAATCCTGTGCGACGCGTAAAAAAGCGTAGCAAGAAATTAAATTACCGAATAGATTGAATTTCTGCTTACAGATCCTTAATCTTCGATGCAAGCTCCGGCCGTACACTGCGGATAGTCCTAAGAAAAGCCGAATCATAGGCCACTGCACAATTACGCTTGCCCGCAGCATCGTACTTCAGCCCCTTCTCACGAGCTTTCCTAATGCCCGAAAACAAAGCTACAGAATCCGTCCACTCCTTGCTCACAAAGGGTCTCGCAGCATTGCGCCCCGCCATTTGAGCTGCCATCTCCTCAGAAGCTACATCTTCAGCCTCCTCAGTCTCCTTTACCTCAGCTCCATTGCACCCCGTCAGTAACAGCAGCGATGTAGCCACACTAACAAAAACCGAAAAAAAACTTTTACCGCACATAAAAAATAAACTTATATCCGCAAAGATAACTCAAAAAACTCAAAGCGGCCCCATAATCCCCTAAACAATATTCCCCTGCAGATTCACGAAATTCAAATTTCTCATAGATCCGAACAAAATAAAATTGTGAATCAATCACAGATAGCTTAACTTTGCAATGCAATAATTATAAGTATGCGAACATCACCGATCTCTGAAATATCACAGTCTACTAAGACACTCCTCCTCGACGAAGCCGCTCGGATAAACTCAAAACAATTCATCCTGCAAGACCCGGTACAATTCCCTCGGCGCTTCACAACCAAGCAAGACATCGAAATAATTGCCCTCCTCTCATCAATAATTGCATGGGGCAACCGCAAGATGATATGCCGCGATGCCGAAAAAATAATCCAACTTATGGACTCACAACCCCTCGCCTACATAAAGGAAGAAGCATACGAAGCAATACCCGATGAACTCAACATTCATCGCACACTCTTCGGATGCCACCTCAAATGGCTCCTGCGCGGTCTTAAAAAAATATATACATACTACTCCTCACTTGACGACTTCGCAGCCTCAGTGGGCTCCGGACACGACGAAATGCCGGCGTGGCATCTCGTAGACAATCTCAACAAACTGACAGCCGATATCAATGACGGGCATTACTGCTCAAGATGCCTTCCTGCAAACCTAAAAACCACAGCACTAAAACGGATAAACATGATGCTCCGCTGGCTCGTGCGCAACGACGGAATCGTAGATCTCGGAATTTGGCACTCCATACCAAAAGAAAAACTATACATACCCCTTGACGTGCACGTGGGCAACGTCTCACGCCAAATCGGCCTACTCACCCGACGGCAAAACGACCGTAGGGCCGCAGTAGAACTAACAGAAGCATGCCGGCAAATCTCTCCCGACGACCCCGCACTCTTAGATTATGCCCTATTCGGAATAGGTATAGAAACCAAAAAACTGCCTCAGCACGACAAAAAAATTCAAAAATAAAATCCTGACAATAAGGATTATACAAAATAATAATAAAAAAAAAGCAAAAAAATTTGGTGAGAATAAAAAAAAGCCGTAACTTTGCAATCGCAAAACGGAAGGTGCCATAGCTCAGTTGGTAGAGCAAAGGACTGAAAATCCTTGTGTCCCC
>CAYNNV010000199.1:0-3935 GCA_964398625.1 uncultured Sangeribacter sp.
CTTTTTCCTGAAAGAGGTACGGAAAAGAAGATATACAGGAAAAAACTGATTGCCTGTACCAAAGGCTTGATGCACACCGCCACCTACTCCTATGAAACTAATAAAAGCGTCTTTATACCCGAAGTTCACATCTGCATCGAAGGTTGAGAAGTTATTACCGCTCAAATCAATAGAGGCTCCAATATCTGCGCCCCATGAAAAATGCGATGCCAGGCCAAGAAGTCTTGATCCTTCAGGGAAAATACTTTCTCTGGTTGAAGTGTTTTGAACGGTAGTAATTGAATCTCCGGATAGCGTCTTTGTTTTAGCGGCTGCTTCTGAATTAGAAAAACAAAAAAGCCCCGCAATGAAGAGTTGACTCAGTATTAATACCAGCTTTTTCATTCGGGGTTTTAGTAATTATGTTGAAATATTTGTCTTTATTATTAAGACTCGCTAAATAGACTTATTCTCCAAGATAGCTCTTAAGCAACTTGCTCTTCTGCCCCTTCAGTCTTCGGATTGCCTTCTCCTTAATCTGACGAACACGCTCACGAGTAAGGTCAAATTTAGCACCAATCTCTTCTAATGTCATCTCTTGACATCCTATACCAAAGAACATACGCAGAATCTCTCTTTCTCGCTCATACAGCTGCTTAAGCGCACGATCCACCTCCTTAGCGAGCGACTCCTGATTAAGGGTTGAATCAGCCATTGGGCTATCGTCATTAGGTAGGACGTCAAGCAATGAGTTATCTTCTCCTTCCACAAATGGCGCATCTACAGATATGTGACGACCGCTAACCTTGAGAGTATCTGAAATCTTGTCGACAGGTAAGTCAAGACGCTCGGCAAGTTCTTCTGGAGAAGGTCTTCGCTCATTCTCCTGCTCAAATTTTGAAAGCTCCTTCGTGATTTTGTTGAGCGATCCAACTTGATTCAATGGAAGACGTACGATTCTGGACTGCTCCGCAAGAGCTTGGAGAATAGACTGTCGAATCCACCATACAGCATAGGATATAAACTTGAAACCTCTTGTCTCGTCAAATTTCTTGGCGGCGCGAATAAGTCCCAAGTTCCCCTCATTAATAAGATCGGGGAGACTAAGTCCTTGATTCTGGTATTGTTTTGCTACAGACACCACAAATCTCAAGTTAGCGCGAGTAAGTTTATCAAGTGCGGCTTGATCACCCTTCTTGATACGTTGTGCAAGTTCCACTTCTTCACTCACTGTGATTAGTTCCTCTCGACCTATTTCCTGAAGATATTTGTCAAGAGATGCGCTTTCACGATTGGTGATCGATTTCGTTATCTTTAGTTGTCTCATAGCTATTCTACAAAAATTGCTGCAAATTTAATTAAATTATTTTATACAAGCAACTATATTTTCTTATCTTCAAACGAAAACATTGGTATACAACAACTTATATATTAATATAAATTATATTAAAGATAGAAATAATTGCGCACAGATACTATTAATGAAGATAATTGATGCCGCAGACCGGCCGTAAGGCAGTCCGCGGCAATTAACTATTACTCTTAATGTGTTAAGCAGATCAGCCTAAGATTATTCATCTATATCTATTGCTATTATTTTTCTTTTCCCGGTGGGAAGCATACCTCTGATTATAAGAACCTTGTCTTCACGCATTGCGCTTTCATAGGCAGCTTCTACATCATCAGCTGAATTGACAGGCTCATCATTGATAGTCTGTATTATGAAGCCATTGGTTATACCATACTTTTTCAGCAGGCCGGAGCCTACTCCGCTCACTTCTACACCATAGGATATTCCCAGGTTGCGACGAGTTTCAGCCGAAAGTTCTTTAAAGGCACAACCCAACTGTGTAAAATCGCTCTTCTTGGCTATCTCAGTTCCGCCCTGGCGATTGCGAAGTGTAGCTGTTGACGAATGCTTCTTATTTTTACGCACATAAGTAACCGTCACTTTTTCTCCGGGACGGAATTTTGAAATTTGCTCCTGAAGTTCGGGCATAGCGTGAATAGCTACAGAATTGACCTCTACTATTACATCATCGGGTTCAAGCCCAAGTTCACGAGCAGTGGAAGCTTCTTCAACAGATGCTACAAGCACTCCTGACTTCACAAGTGTTATATCTTTCTCCTTAGCAAGCTTTGCATCAAGATTTCCGCCCGTGATTCCCAAAACTGCACGTTGCACAGTACCATACTGCTTAATGTCGTTCATTACTTTCTTAACAATGGAAGTAGGGATGGCAAAAGAGAAACCCGAATAGCTGCCGGTATTAGAATAAATAGCAGCATTTATGCCAATGAGTTCACCTGAAAGATTTACGAGCGCACCACCTGAATTACCCGGATTTAGGGCCGCATCAGTCTGAATAAATGATTCTATACCAAGCCCCCCTTTGTTTGACTTAGCACCAATACTGCGAGCCTTGGCACTCACGATACCGGCTGTAACCGTAGAATTGAAACCAAAGGGGTTGCCTACAGCAAGAACCCATTCACCAACTTTCACAGCTTCACTATCACCAAATTTAATAGGGGAGAGATCTTTTGCATCAATTTTGATAAGCGCAAGGTCGGTAGCTTCATCAGTACCAATAATTTTGGCATCATAAGATGTATTGTCATTGAGAATAACTTCAAGACGTTCTGCTTCATCAACCACATGATTATTAGTTACAATGTAGCCGTCAGCAGAAATAATCACTCCTGAGCCAAGACCGCTCTGCACCTGTTCCGATTTATCAGACTTCCCGTCATTCTTACGATTACGCTGCTGCGGTTGCTGGCGCTGCTGTGGTTGTCCAAAAAAGAAATCAAACATATCAAACGGATCATAATATCCGCTGCCGTAATTTTGACGGCGTGGAGTGACATAACTCTTAATGCAAACCACAGCGTTAACAGTTTGCTCAGCGGCAACGGTAAAATCCGTTTCAAAAGCCGGAGTATGAGAAGTTCTAACAAAAGTAAAATCCTCCTCAATGCCGTTAGCAAACGCCGGAATACTAAATACCGTAAGCGCCGAAGCAAACAGGAGTGAAGATAGTTTTATTTTCATTGCCAGTAGATTTAAAATTCTTTATCAAATATCATACAGCTTAAAGCCGTCCATATCATTAACGTGAATAATGATTTTTAAATTACACTAAAATGAGATTTTAAATAATTTTAAGAATCTGATTCGTTTACCTAAAGCTATTGCAATAATTGTGCCAAAAATTATACTGAAGTTGTAAGAGTAACATAAAAGTATTATTTTTGCCATCAGACTAAAGATAATATTATATAACCTGAATGCATCTCTCCTATAAAATACTGGTAATAATCGCTGTTTTTGCAGCGCTCTTATGTTCATGCTCATCTTCACGCAAGGCGTTAAAGTCAGAAACAAAAACGGGTAGGGGAGATTTTGACATCAACGGCTACATGAAGCACCAACATTCTCTTGACTCCGACACAAGGGCCCTTTTCAAAGAAGCAGCTTCATGGTTAGGTACTCCATATAAATACGGAGGCGATAAGAAAGGAATTGGAGCCGATTGTAGCGGTTTCGTGATGAGAGTTTTCAAAGACGTGCTTGAAATTAATCTACCACGCACATCGGCTCAAATGGCCGAATATTGTAAAAAGATTACAAAACCACGTCCCGGTGATCTCGTTTTTTTCGCAACCGGCAAAGACAAACATCGTGTATCCCACGTCGGAATAATGCTCGACGATACCCACTTTATCCATACATCTTCCTCTAAGGGAGTGATAGTCAGCTCCGTTTCATCACCATATTATACACGAACATTCATAAAATATGGTCGAGCACCCGGACGATAATACCACTCACGGCTTCTTACAATAGACCAATTCTTCCCGATATCTTAATTCAAAAAACCACTTTGGAAGGATATTCGGAACACGGCTCTTTCATTTAAAAATACTATAAGAGTATGATTCCCTTACCCGGT
>CAYNNV010000200.1:0-3904 GCA_964398625.1 uncultured Sangeribacter sp.
GCTCCCGTCACCATAGCTGCCGGAAGAATAGAATTTTTTAGATGTCTACTCATCTTAATCGGTGTATGCAATTACATCTGCAGATGCTTCATTCAGGATATATAGTATCAAAATCTCCGGCATCCAGAAGAGTAAGAAAGCGACTTGCTACATATTTGCACTCCGGCAGATTCATCAATAGATAGTTGCCACAATCTCGTGGTGTAGCTCCGGGCACTTCTCCTTCATATTCTGAAATAAAGCGGAAAGTGTCTTTCATCAGATCTACTACATCCTGGGGATCATAATCACCTTGCACTAAAAGATAGTTTCCTGTACAGCAACCCATCGGTCCCCAGTAAACCATTCGACTCCCCCACTCATGATGATTTCGCAGATAGGTAGCGGCAAGATGCTCAATGGTGTGGAGTGCAGAGATAGACAGGGCAGGCTCCCGATTAGGAGCTGTCATTCTTACATCAAATGTTGTTATTACATCACCTGAGGGCGTCACATCTTTGCGACTTACATATATTCCGGGCCGAAGGGTAAGATGATTTATTGTAAAACTTGGTATCTTTTCCATATTTTAAAGGTTCTGTAGTATCATTTCCAGTGTGTGAAACGTCTCTTTTGGAGCATCCGTCCAAAAATTCTCATACTGGCTGATATTTTCAGCCTCTCCCGGAGTGTCACTGATTACTCTAATAACTCCAAAGGGAACTGCTCTTATTTCGCACACCTGAGCTATTGCACCGCTCTCCATATCCACAGCCATAGCTTGAGGGAATGCTGCTCTAATCTTTGTAATCTCCTCCACTTTACTCACAAAAATATCGCCCGAACAAACAAGACCATATTTTAATTTCGGATTATCAGGCAATTTTCGCGATGCATCAAGAAAAAGTTGCGATGGTATCATTATAGCATTATGGCCTGCGGCAGCTCCATATTCAGTTCCGGGGCCGCACCATACGTCGTGGTATGCAACTCCGGTAGCAATTAATACATCAAGTACATTCACATTCTTTCCGGCGCCTCCGGCAACTCCTGTGTTGATAACCATGTCAGGATTGAAAGAATCTATTACTTCAAGAGTACGTACAGCACTATTAACCTTGCCGATGCCACATTCAAGCACACATACTTCATGCTTTCCAAGTTTGCCCGTAGTTGCTTCAAATGCTTCAAACACCTGCTTACGGCTTTCTGTAATGAGTGGCAAGAGCAAATTTAGCTCCTTTTGCATTGCTACAATAATCGCTATTTTCATATATTTTCTCTATTGTAATTTAAGGTCACAAAAAAGACACTAATTCTTAGGCTGAGAATGTGAGGCTGAAGCAAATTCAGAAGGGGAAATACCTGTTACTCTCTTAAATGTCACAACGAAATTACTTCTTGAATTAAAACCGACGCTCTTTGATATTGCCTCTATGGTGAGATGACCATAATTAGCAGTATCATCAAATCGACGGCATGCCTCTCGTATTCTGTACTCATTAAGGAGTGTCTTAAAAGTTTTTCCTAATATTTCATTAATTACTTGTGAACATGTACGATAAGAAGCGTTAACACACTCTGCCAATTTTTGTAATGAAAAATCGGAGTCACAAATAAGCTCTGTATTTTCCATGCAATCGCGGATACGCTCTGCAAGATCTTCCTTTGCCGAAGTCGTTAGAGACAAAGAAGAGTCTTTCTCCGAGTTGCACGCAGTATTTTGCAAGTCATAATTATTATCCTGCGAGAGAAGATTGCCGCCTGAATCATCACTCTTATTATCTGAGTCTAATGCAATCTGAGCCTTCACTTCCCTATCGTACTTATGCCGCAACTCCTTTGTCTCCGCTTCCTGACGGAGAAGTTCCAGATTCTTCCTATACAATGACAATACCAGCTTATGTTGTTTTCTCCGTGCATAAATCATATATAAGATTACACCGATGGCAAGAACTGCGGCTATTAACAGTACAAGAGTCAATTTCTCGGAATTGCTTCGCCTTACTTGCTCAATTCTTGCTTGATCGTTTGCTTGCTTTAGCTTGACAAGCAGATTCATTTTACTAAGAGTCGAAAGCTTTGATGCCGTCATGAAACTATCTTTCTCCTTATAATATTTAAGAAGATATGATTCTGCATTAACTGAATCGCCGGCAGCCGAATAGTAACGATAAAGTGCAAGATATGCTTTAGTCATCTCACTATGACGCTCCTCATCCTCAGCCCTTTGCGACATACTTTTTAGAACATTAAGAGCAGCCATATCATTTCCAATGGCCATATATACTTTTGCACGTATTTCGTCGGTATAGTATCTCAATTCCGGCATTTTCCCCTCTTTTTCAGCAGCAGAATTCAGATAATCGAGTGCGGAAGAATAGTCTTTATTATAGTAAGCCTGCATAGCATCTGATACATCCTTAGTAAATGTATACAAATTGGTATTAGGAGGGAAGGCTATATTATTAAATTTTCCGGCCCACTCAGTTAGACGCTCCCAACTATTATCTTCAAAGGGTAAAAGCATGACATTTAGATATGCCGCAAGTGCCACTTCATAGAATTTCTCATTAATGGCATAATTAAATGCCAGCTCCGAATTCTCCCAAACTTCATCAGCAAATACCGTACCCCCATATATCTTCATACATTCAAGATATATTCCTCCACTATTTAGAAAAATATGAGGATAAGCTTCCTTCAATCCCTTTTCCTGAGCAAAAGAATATGCCTCTTGAAATTTCTCAAGAGCTGTGGTGTAATCATTATAATAGTTGCCATAAATATATCCGAGGTCAATCATGGCATCAGTTACACGACCTAAATCTTCCTTAGGTAAATCTTTTGTGTAAGCCCGATCAGCTACGATAGCAAAACAAATGCTGGCACTATCAAGCACGTTCCTTTGATGATAATCATATCCCATCGTCATTAATTTATCTGACGACAGCGTAGTCCATCTCTTGTATACCTCATCATCTTCAACTGCTGCTATGGCTTTCTGGGCCGTAGCCGTATAGACTGCAAGCATTATTATTGCTGTTGCATACTTTATGAATGAGGTTTTCATTTGGATTTGAGAGGTTATGTAGCACCACAAAGGTACTAAATTTTTTTTGATATAGCTCAATATATTTTCACAAATCGGGAGAAAAACACATTCTTTTATTAAAAATATTCACATAACAGTCTTATTACTTGTATCATCGCGTGCTTTTTTCTATCTTTGCAGAGATATGAAAACCATTAAAATCTGGAATGACAATCCTTCAATACAACAACTTGAAGAAATAGCCGGAGTATTGGATAATGATGGTATCATCATACGTCCTACTGATACAGTTTATGCTCTTGCTTGCAATCCATTCAGCCACAAAGCTGTGGAGCGGCTCTGCCGCATCAAGGGAATTAATCCCTCCAAAGCACCGTTGTCTTTATCATGTGCCGACATTGCTCAAGCCTCTGAATATGCAAGATTTGATAATACGATGTTTCGCATTCTGAGGGACTATACTCCGGGGCCGTTTACATTTCTATTTAAGTCAGCATCAACGTTACCCAAAGTTTTCAAAGGGAGAAAAGTGGTAGGAATCCGTATTACTGACAGCAGTCTTGACCGTAGTATCATAAGACGAACAGGATATCCTCTACTTACTACTTCCGTTCATCTTGATGATTATGATTACACTGTAAATCCGGACCTCATAGCTGAAGCCTACGATGGAAGAGCCGAACTAATGATAGATGGAGGTGAAGGAGGCACCGAGACTTCTACGATAGTGGATTGTACTTCAGGCGAACCGGAAGTGATACGGCAAGGGAAAGGAGTATTTGAGTGAATGCTTATTCGGCTACCGTCTATTAAGTTTTTTTAATAGTAATTTTGACTTTGAGATGTAAAGAAGTTTGTCATTAAGGAAAA
>CAYNNV010000201.1:0-519 GCA_964398625.1 uncultured Sangeribacter sp.
GCCATGTGGTGGATGAGGTCAAGCACCTTGTTTGAGTAGCCGATCTCATTGTCGTACCATGAAACTACCTTCACGAACTTGTCGTTTAGATATACACCGGCAGTAGCATCGAAGATAGAAGTAAGAGGACATCCGAGGAAGTCGCTTGATACCACTGCATCTTCAGTATATCCGAGGATGCCCTTAAGCTCGCCTTCAGAAGCCTTCTTCATGGCAGCGCAGATCTGCTCCTTGGTGGCCGGCTTCTCTAGATTTACGGTCAGGTCAACTACAGATACGTCAAGAGTGGGCACACGCATTGAAATACCTGTGAGCTTGCCGTTGAGCTCGGGGATAACTTTTCCTACAGCCTTGGCTGCTCCGGTTGATGAGGGGATGATATTGCCTGAAGCTGCACGACCTCCACGCCAATCTTTAAGTGAGGGGCCGTCTACTGTCTTCTGTGTAGCGGTGATTGAGTGCACTGTAGTCATAAGGCCTTCCTTGATGCCGAAGTTCTCGTGAAGCACTTTGGCAACG
>CAYNNV010000201.1:529-3901 GCA_964398625.1 uncultured Sangeribacter sp.
TGGTGCAGTAAGCGTTGGAGACAAACTGAGTGCCCTTAACGTATTTATCCTGATTAACACCGCATACAAACATCGGGGTATCGTCTTTTGAAGGCGCTGACATCACTACATATTTAGCACCGGCTTCAATGTGGCCCTTAGCAAGCTCCTTGGTGAGGAAGCGACCGGTTGATTCTACAATATATTCTGCTCCGGCTTCGCCCCAGCCTATCTCGGCGGGATTAGTGCATGCGGTGACGCGGATTGGCTTGCCATTTACTATCAGCAGGCTCTTTTCAAGGTCATAATCCACAGTTCCGTCAAAACGACCGTGCATTGTGTCATATTTAAGCATGTAGGCCATATAGTCTACGGGGAGAAGGTCGTTAATTGCAACTACCTCTATATCGTCTCTCTTGCAGGAAGCGCGGAATACGAAGCGTCCGATACGGCCGAAGCCGTTAATACCAACTTTTGTCATTTTTCTTTAATTTTTTTGATGGTTATTTTATGATTAATTCTTATCAACTTCTTTTTCACTTCATCAGCCGTACAGATTACTAAATACCAACGTAAGTAATAGCCCGGGCTGTATGTCGCAAATTTATGATTTTTTTTTAAGAATTACAACTTTCAGAAAGTAAAATTTAAGTTTTGTTAAACATAATTTTCTCTCACATTGTTATTATCATGGGCATCAGCCCTACTTCTATAACAATATTAATCTAAAAAGTATCATAGATATGAAAAAATTTTTATCTGATTTCAAAGAATTCGCCATGAAGGGCAATATCGTTGACATGGCTATTGGTGTAATTATCGGCGGCGCTTTCGGCGCAATCGTTTCCTCACTTGTCAACGACATCATCATGCCGCTCATCTCGCTCGCAATACCGGGCGACGGCCTCCGCAACCTCAAATATGTGATCCACCATGCCACGGCAGCTACTGCTGAGGGGGTGGCTGCAACTGAGGAAATAGCCCTCAACTACGGCATCTTTATTCAGAATATCATTGACTTCCTAATCATTGCCCTCTCTATCTTCGTAGCCCTGAAGGTGATCATGAAGTTTAAGAAAAAAGAGGAGGAAGCCCCGGCTCCCGCTCCCGAACCCACTAAGGAAGAGGTTCTTCTTACGGAAATACGCGACCTCCTCAAGAATCAGTCACAGAAATAATCAATGATAGCAGAGTAAATCTCGCTGTTCAATTATAGATTTCGATACTCGGCCTGTGCGTCAAACGACGGACAGGCCTTTATCCATTCGCACGGTGAGATTATGCCGTCGCCGTTGCGGTCAGGGCTGAAATCACGGTGGCCGCAGATTCTCGCCCCGGGGAATCGCCTCTTAAGCTCTGTAAGCAGCTTGACGAGCGAACTCTTCTGAGCCTCCGTGCGCGTATCTTTCGGAATCCCTCTACTGTCTACGCCACCGCAATAGCATATATTGATAGAGTCGGCATTATGCCCTTTCACTCCGTTTGAAGCGCGAGCCACGTCAAGTGTTTGCACTGTCTTACCGTCAGCCTCAATGATGAAGTGATAGCCCGGTACGCTCCAGCCCAGTCCGCCACGGCTCTTGCGCAGAGTGTGGAAATTCACGATGGCCGTGGCGCCGGCCTTGGCATTGCCTGCGCTGCAATGCACTACGATGTGTCTGATAGTTCTCATAATTCTCTTTATAATAATAAATTAAATAATTGGATAAATTATAATTCTTCAGGTTTCTCTCCTTTACCCTCCAGCATGGAGCGGAGCATACTGTTCTCTCTGCGTAGCGAGAGTATGCTCTCATTGAGTTCTGAAATTCGCGCATTCAGCTCCGAAATCTCCTGACGCAACGAATCTCGCTCGGCACGATGACGCTCCATCTCCGCATTGAAATTATCTCCGAGGGTCTTGATAGTCTTCTCGAGAGCCTCCACTTCTGCGCCGAGTGCCGAAGCATTAGCATGGCGTCGGGCCGGACGAAGATTGCTCAGGGTGCTCACGAGCTGCACTATGGCGCCACCCCCGAGAAGTCCGATTAATAGTTCTTTCATAAGTCATGGATTTTAAGATTGTTGATGTATTAATCATTGAAAAAAATCAGAGGGCGATGCTCTTTGGCATCCAAACGGATAGAGCAGATGACTTGCCACCATACGCGCCGTGAGCCGCGGACAGGACTCAACGTTGCCCCCGCGGAAATTGCGATATTCCTGCGCTATGCCATTCTCCCTCTCCAGAATCATACCGGCTGCAAGGAGCTCGCGATGCGAATCAGTTACTTCCCCCAATGTGAGCCGATCAAGCAGCACTATGTCGCTGTCATCGTCATTATAGTGGAGCGATATATTCTCCACACGCGCTTTGCGCCGGCACCAACGGCTGTGGCTCGTGCCGGAACTGCGTTGCTCCTCTACTATTGCCAGCGGCACCGAAAGACGCCTGCAGTGGCCGATTACTGTTTGCATAAACCGGCTTATCGCCTCCTTCTCCATATATTCCTCCCTACAGCATATACGCCCCTCATCGTCTTGAGAGAAAATGGCAAGGATATGGTCATGCGTCTTATCGCCCGGTATAAGCACTCCAATGCGGGGGCGGCAGTCGTCCGCAACTTCAGTAATCTCCGGAATTTCGTCGGCGGAGAATACGCTTTTGCCACTGGTGGAGAAAGCCTCATCAGCCGTAGAAGGAAATTCCGCCATCATGGCCTCGTCGGTAGGATATTCACGACGCTTATAGTGATACCACGCTATCTGTTCGTCACTCAGCGAAGCACTGATCTGAAGACTCCGCTCATAATCTGTAAGCTCTTGTGGCAGCTTGGCACGCTCGGCAGCTGTGAGTTCGCGGCGGTATATCTCGATCTCGTACCAGGGTACAAAGACCGGCAGTTTGTCACTCTCGCCTCTTACTGCCCGCTGCCACTCCCGGTAGAAATAATTATCGGTACCGTTGGCCGTGGATTCCATCACAACCAGCGTCTCCGGCTCCGGAGGCACAGTGCCGCTCACCATTCTCACCACCTCAGTTGCAGAATCCGCACCCTCCTGCTCCCAGAAAGCCACTTCGCTAAGATGAGCGAGATGAAAGGCTGATCCGCGAAGAGAGTTAGGTGCCTGCGCCGAGGCAAGCGCCACTATAGCCCGTCGAGCGGCTATAGTATTGATCCATGTGCTCTTCTCGTATGGGCTGAAATTCCACTTCTTCACATCGCCATACTTCATGCTTACGGGATAATTGCTCAGAAGGCGGGTATACATACCCTTAATCGAAGCAGCCACATCCCTTACATGAGCTCAAATCACCGAGTTCCCTCCTTCATGGCGCTAGCTGCAGCCACGCCATATATATCTCTACCAGTGTTGATCCGCCCCATTGCCGTGCCTTGAGCATGATGATGC
>CAYNNV010000202.1:0-3888 GCA_964398625.1 uncultured Sangeribacter sp.
AATAAAACTTGCCGCCTCTTCTGCGGTAATAAAAGGGATACTCATTTGTAACGTTTAGATTTTAAGTGTAAATTTGCACAAAATTAATCATAAAATCTGAAATAGCTAAGAAATGAAGCCATTTTTTTTAAATGATGGTGATAAAAATTGCACAGAAAGCCTGAAAGTGCGCATAGAGACTTATGGTTGCCAGATGAATGTGGCTGATTCCGAGGTAGTAGCCGCCACGCTCACCGAAGCGGGATATGATATCACCGACAGCGACACCGATGCTGACGCTGTGGTCATAAATACCTGTTCTATACGCGATAATGCGGAGCAGAAAATCTATGGCCGAATATCATCATGGCAAGCTCGCGCACGAAAGGAGCGGCGCCGCATCATAGTTGGAATTATAGGCTGTATGGCCGAGCGTATAGGGGATAAGCTCCTTAATGATTACGGAGTTGACTTTGTGGCCGGCCCGGATGCTTATCTATCTGTTGCGCGACTTATGGAAGATGCCGAGATGGGGAGGAAGGGAGCTGCTCTGGAGCTTTCAACCACAGAGACTTACTCCGGTATCATACCGCGGCGTATGGGAGAAGGGTCGGTCTCGGGATATATATCGATAATGCGTGGCTGTAATAATTTCTGCTCCTATTGCATAGTGCCCTATACCAGAGGGCGTGAGCGCTCACGCAATCCTCTGAGCATCCTTGCCGAGCTTGATGACCTGCGCAAGCGTGGATTCCGGGAGGCGATTCTTCTGGGCCAGAACGTCAATAGCTACAGGTTTACTGATGCTGACGGCAAGGTGATCGACTTCCCGACATTGCTTGAAATGGTGGCGCGAAGGGCTCCGGATATGAGGATACGCTTCACTACTTCGCATCCTAAGGATATGTCTGATGCCACGCTTGAGGTGATATCCGCCCATCCAAATCTTGCGCGTCAGATACATCTGCCGGTGCAGTCAGGCTCCGATAGTGTGCTTAGGGATATGAATCGGAAATATACCCGCGCTGACTATCTTGATCGCGTTGCCGCTATAAGGCGTATTTTGCCTGATGCAGGACTCTCGACAGATATGTTTACCGGTTTCCATAACGAGAGTGAAGACGATTTTGAGCAAACTCTTTCGCTGATGAGAGAGTGCCGCTTTGACAGTGCTTTCATGTTTAAGTACTCCGAGCGCCCGGGCACATTTGCTTCGAAGCATCTTCCGGATAATGTAGCGGAAGAAGTGAAGATAGAGCGTCTTAACCGCATGATTGCTCTTCAGCAGGAGATATCGCTTGAGAATAACCGCGCTGATATCGGGAAGCGCTTCACGGTGCTTGTGGAGGGTGAAAGCAAGCGCAATAGTGAGGAGCTTTTCGGACGTACTTCTCAGGGGAAAGTGGTGGTTTTTCCGCGTGAAGATGCGGCTAAAGGTGATTTCCGAGATGTGGTTGTGGACGACGCCACGGCTGCCACGCTCATAGGGCATCTTGTGAGCTGAGGATACTAAAGGAAACTATTTAGGTATTGGTGCATTGACGGGGATAAAAATAAACCTCGGCGGTGCACCAAAATCATTGATTCTGATACACTGCTTCGGTTCGGATAGTGAAAGTGATGCTTTAATTGTCTAAATCTAATTTTAATTTGTAAGTTGATACGTATGTGAAGTTATTGTGATAAGAAGTCTATAGAATCGTAAAAAAAAGGATAGATATGTTATAGTGTAGTAATTTTCGAGAGTGCTAAAAAGAGGCGTGCCCGGAATTAAACCCTATTGAATTACCATTGCTCTTGAATCACACTATTTATATGAAGTCCCGGGCACGCTCTATAATAGTTGCATTGTTCGCTTAGTCGGTTGATGTGGCCTCTGCCTTCATCCGGGAATCAATTCTCCGGAGCACTCCGGATTCTTAATTCCGATGCAAAGGTAGATATTTTGGCTCTTTGGCAATGCATTTGAGAGGGGATTTGACTACTGCAAATCGAAAATTTTTGATAAATTACTACTGCAACATGTTTTAAATGTCTAATAATTAATAATATAATAGTCCGTTTGAGGTGGCCTCAATTCCTGTGAAAAGATAATATTTCTGCATTTGTTTTGATAGTTTGCGTTTTATAATTACCTTTGCAGTGTATGATTCTAAGTGTCCGAAGGATATCTTTAATGATAAGAAGGTGCATTTTGCCCGTTTTTTTGCTTCTGTTGCTTGTGGCGGCGGCTTCTTGTTCGCGCAGGGATTGTGGCTCTGCGCCTGAAGTGCGTGAGCACTTTCTATCCTACTTCAGTTCCGATTCATCCGAATCAGCTAAATCAGCAATGGCAGCGGTGCGCGCTCTTGACTGTCGCACCGACTCATGTGCCGACAGCTTGCGCACTGTAATCAACTATTTCACTCGTTGCGAAATTGCAGGTGGCGAAAACTTCAGAGTCATCAAATACATGCGCGAGTTGATAAGTGTGATAGAAGAAACGTCGGCCAATAGAATCACCGACAAAAAGTTGCTGCTGAGTGCCTATATCTATATGGGCGTAGCGCTTCAAAATATCGGAATGTCATCGTTAAGCCTGGACTATTACAACAAGGGACTATCCATTGCCGGGGGTGATGAGATGCAACCATATCGCGCCTCTTTGCTTAATAATATAGGTGTGCTTTATTTTCAGGCCAAAGAGCCGGAAAAGGCGCTTGAATATCACAACGAAAGCCTTAAATGCAATTCTGCTGCGGCCTACAATCCCGGTCTATTCCTTAATTATATGAACCTTGCCATGGTCTATAAGGACGAAAATATGATAGAAAAGGCTCTTGATTCATCGTTGAAAGCATTACAATATATAGTGGAGAAAGATCAGCCTGAGGATTTCTATTCTGCTCAGATATTTCTCGGTAATCTCTACTCCATGCAAGGTAATCATCAGATAGCCATGAGCTTTCTATACAATGCGCTTAAAAAGCTCAAAGAGATGGAATATATGCCCGGTATCCTTGACGCATACGAGAATCTCAGCAAGGCCTACAGTATGCGCAATATGCCGGATTCGGCTGATCTCTTTGCAAAACGGGCACTTGCGCTCAGTCGCAGCATAGGGGCGCATCCTTCCGAAGCTACCTCACTTACCATGCTTGCCGGAGTTTATGGCAATCGAGGTGACTATTCAAGTGCCACGCAGATGCTTCAGGCCGCCGTGCAGCTTGAAGACTCTATGCGCACCGAGGAAAACAGAATGCGGCTCAGGCAATGGGAAAGACTTGGTGGAGGAATGATATCAGGATCTGCGCTTCGGGAAGAGAAAATGTCGCCCTGGATAATAGCTGTGGGCGGGCTGTTGGCTCTTACAACCGGTATATTTGTGGTGCTATATTACCGCCAGCGTCTGCGGCTTGAAAAGGAAAGGATTGAGGCAAGGCAGCACCGGCTCTCTCTCTCCGAGGAGCTTGATATGCGAAATCGTGAGCTTACCACACTATCACTTGATAAGATAAAGTCACGGGAAGGGATAGAAAATCTTTGTGATGATCTTCGTGAGGTGATACTTGAGCTCAACCCCAAAGCTACCACACAGCGAGCTCGCCTAAAAAGTGTACTCGGTAAACTTGACGGAGTCTCGTCTGAACTCAGCGATGATTTCCGGCAGTGCTTCGAGCGTGTGCATCCTGACTTCTATCGTATTGTGAAGGAGCGATATCCTACTCTTACTCCCAAGGAAGAGCGACTTTGTGCACTCTTGTATTTAGGGTTGAGTACCAAGGAGATAGCATCATTGACATGGCGCGAGATAAGGAGTGTGGAATCATCGCGCAACAGGCTGCGTAAGAAATTGCAGCTTGAACTCAATGATGACCTTTGCGCTCACTTAAAGGCTATCGTGCCCTGAGATGACACAGTAGTAGTTAA
>CAYNNV010000203.1:0-3886 GCA_964398625.1 uncultured Sangeribacter sp.
GCACGACCTTGCCAAGGTCGGGGTCGCGGGTTCGAGTCCCGTTTTTCGCTCGATATTCTCAATCAGTATGTCCGGGTGGTGGAATTGGTAGACACGCTACTTTGAGGGGGTAGTGGCCGTTGGGCTGTGTGAGTTCGAATCTCATCTCGGACACCTTGAAAATCCGCAAATGACTCATCAGGGTTATTTGCGGATTTTTTGCTTAGACCTACGCTCCGATAATATTACACCGTGTAAGCCGCTTCTACATTACCGACTATCAGAGAAATCGGGTGAATAGAAAAGTGGATTTCTTTATTTACCGTGTCGAATGTTGTAGAAATTACGATCTGCTTAAATTGATCCGGACATTTTCCATCTTTGAAATAAGTGGATTTGTAATCTACAAGTCTCTTCCCCAAAAGGTCATTTATTATCCACTCAGCACCTTTGTAGCCTTCTTGCTGTGTTAAACTACGAAACTTAGGTTCTGCCATTATTCTTTTGGCAACTTCCTCGAAATCATCTTCAACAGAGCCTTTAAACCAAGCACGGCGCACTTTGTATAATGGCTTGGTTCCGTTTCGAAAGCGGTATTTTATTACCAATATTTCAGGGAATGACTGCAAAGAGTCCAGATTGAAGTCAATAGGAACAAGGATGAAGTCGTTATCGTTGATTCCGGCATACTTCATAGAATCGCCATGTACAACATAGCAGTTATAAGAAGATAGATTTAGTGGTTTCCCGTTAGAATCGCAGAAGTTGCAATGTTGTATGTCTACAGCTGTGACTGTTGCACAAGCCTCTGATTCTTTGCTGCCTGCACATGCTACAAAATAATCCTTTTGGGGTAGATTTACAGTAGCTTGATTGATAATATCCTGTTGTACTTTCTTTCGATTTTGATTGGCAGATTTGTTAGCCTTATAACAAGTCAACGCAAAATAAATGATGCCCCCGGTCGCCAGGATCGCCGGGAAAGCAGAGCCGTTCAGAAATGATGAGACTCCGGAAACTATATATGTAATCATATCAATCATTTATTTTATTCGGAAGAAAGGTTGGTCATTTCCACTTTATCCATCCCATAATCAAGATAAGAAGGTAGAAGAGGATATTCAAATTAGGAAAAGTCGTAATTAACTTTTATTCAAATGCAAAGATACTATTTTCGACACATCTATCCAAATCGCTATGAATTTAGTGACTGTGAAAAAATAAGAAGGGGCAGATAGCGCAGTAATTTTCGAGATTATTTGTTGGCGACAATGAAGGAGTGTAGTAACTACTTGACTGAATTGAGCCGACAAACATGCCGAAAAGGACAAGTAAGATGTCCCGGATTATTTTTTTTACGGTCACTTAGACATTGGTTTTGGGGTTTTCGGGAATTGATGTTAATTTTGTAAGCATAATAAAATGGATTTGATATGAAAAAGGTATTATTCTTGTTGGTGGCTGTGCTGGTCGCGCTCCCGGTGGTGGCTGACAGTTTTACTTATGAATATAAAGGGAAGGCGCTGAAATATACTGTATTGAACGGTTCTACCCGGAAGGTGGCGGTGAGTGCACCCTCAAAGGATATCACAGGTAGTGTGGAGATTCCATCGGTTGTGAAGGATGGTGAGAGCGAATACAGTGTTACCGAGGTGCAAGATAAAGGCTTCGCTTTTTGCAACTCGATTATTTCTGTGAAAATCCCGACTTCTGTTACGGGAATTGGGGAAAAGGCATTCGCTTCATGTCAGGCTCTGAAGAATATTCTTGTCGAGGAGGATAATCCTGCATATTGCTCAATCTCGGGTGTGCTTTTTAATAAGGTCAGAAGCACTTTGATATGCTATCCGGCAGGCAGAAAACAAGCTGTATATTCGGTTCCCGACTCTGTCACTGCCATAGGCGATTTTGCTCTGTGGAGGTGCAGTTCCCTCACTTCGGTAAAGATGCCTGCTACAGTCACCGTAATTGGCGAAGAGGCTTTCTACGACTGCATATCACTGACCTCAGTAAATCTCCCCTCATCGGTGACAACTATCGGATTGTTGGCATTTGCACATTGTGGCTCGCTGACAAAGGTGACAATTCCCAGCGGAGTGAGTGTCATAAGACGCCAAACTTTCCAGGAGTGCACTTCTCTTAAAACGGTCGTCATCCCCGAGTCGGTCACAACTATTGAGCAAGGAGCTTTCTGGAGCTGTAGCTCACTTATCTCTTTGACGATACCTAACTCAGTGACGACCATTGGTAATGGAGCTTTCGCAGATTGTAGTTCATTGGCCAGTGTGACGATTTCCACTTCTGTCAGATCTATAGGAACAGAGGCTTTTTTACAGTGCACGTCACTGAAAAAAGTGGAAATTCCCTCCTCGGTTAAAGCAATCGGCGAGTATGCCTTTATGATGTGCAGCTCGCTGAGGGCGGTGTATTACGGTGCGGAGCAGCCCATTGCGGGAAATGCTATGATATTCAGTGATGAGACCTATGAGAAGGCTACGCTTTATCTGTCGGAGCAGGGGGCGAAGGCAGCCGCTACGATTGAGCCGTGGCGCAATTTCCGCAAGGTTGAATCGCATGATTTTTAGCAGTTAACAGGTAGGAGGCAGCGATGAAGAAGGTGTTATTCATTTTGATAGCGGTGCTGGTCGCGCTCCCGGCAGTATCCAGTAGCTTCACCTACGAGTATAAGGGCCAGACCCTGAAATATACTGTCCTCGATGAAGAAGCTCGCACTGTGTCAGTTGGTGCTGAATCACGGATGCTCTCAGGTGAGATGGAAATTCCATCAGTGGCAAAAGATGGTGAGATTGAATACATTGTAACGGAGGTCGGTCTTTTTAATAATTGTAGGTCACTGACGAAAGTTTTAATCCCGAATACGGTAACAACAATCAGGAATATGGCTTTCAGTGGTTGTAGATTGCTGTCAACGGTGTCGTTGCCGAACTCAGTCACTACAATTGAAAATATGGCTTTCAGTGGTTGTTGTTTGCTGACAACTATGACGATTCCGAACTCAGTTATAATTATCGGAGATAATGCTTTTAGTTATTGTAGCTCACTGGTTTCAGTGACAATCCCCAGTTCTGTCAGGTTTATTGGGGATTGGGCTTTTGGATCATGCTCCTCATTGACAGAAATCCTGATCGGTGAAAATAACCCTTCGTATTGTTCAATCGACGGAGTTTTATTTACAAAAGATCTAAGCACTATTCTGTGCTATCCTGCCGGAAAAAGAGAATCCGAGTATATAATTCCACAAAAAGTAACAGCAATTGGTAAATCAGCTTTTTATGATTGTAAGTTACTGGTTTCAGTGGATATGCCCAGCTCCGTCAACGTAATTGGAGAGCGGGCTTTCAGTTATTGTGGATCATTAGCGTCAGTTACATTCTCCTCATCGATTATTACTATTGACCGGGACGCTTTCAAAGGATGTTATTCACTGAGAAAAGTTAATATTCCGAACTCAGTAACGACAATTGGTGAATCTGCTTTCTATGATTGTCGGTCACTGACCGAGGTGAGAATTCCGAACTCCGTCACATCAATAGGATATAGAGCTTTCGCTTGTTGTAAGTCGTTGACTGAGGTGAGAATCCCGAACTCAGTAACAATAATTGAAAATGGTGTTTTCTCAGATTGTAGTTCACTGGAATATGTGACGATTCCCAATTCAGTAATAACAATTATGGAAGGCGCGTTCAGATCATGCCCTTCGTTGAAAGATATTAATGTTGAGGAGAATAACCCTTTGTATTGCTCAATCGACGGAGTTTTATTTGATAAAGACATAACCACTATTATTCATTATCCCGCTGGTAAGAGTGAAACTGAATATTCTATCCCCGCTTCAGTCAGAACTATTGATAATTATGCATTTTCCGGATGTGGTTCTCTTACTGCT